>NZ_JBWKEQ010000001.1:330965-460418 GCF_056435365.1 Kitasatospora sp. NPDC043949
AAAGAGAGGGGAAGGAAAAAAAAAAAAAACGCGGAGACCACTCCCCCCCCCCCCCCCCCCCCCCCCCCCCCCCCCCCCCCCCCCCCCCCCCCCCCCCCGCCGCCGTACCGCGTCAGCGCTGGGTGGGCAGGTCCAGCGGCTCGGGCACCTCGTTCGGGATCGCCCCGCCGAAGCGGCGGTCGCGCCTCGCGTACTGCTCGCAGGCACGCCACAGGTCGCGGCGGTCGAAGTCCGGCCAGAGCACGTCCTGGAACACGAACTCGGCGTACGCGGACTGCCAGAGCAGGAAGTTGGAGGTGCGCTGCTCGCCGCTGGGGCGCAGGAACAGGTCCACGTCCGGCATGTCCGGGTGGTACATGTACTTGGCGAGGGTCTTCTCGTTGACCTTCTTCGGGTCCAGCTTCCCGGCGGCGACGTCGGCCGCGAGGGCCGCCGCGGCGTCCGCGAGCTCGGCCCGGCCACCGTAGTTGACGCACATGTAGAGCGTGACGGCGTCGTTGTCCTTGGTCTGCTCCTCGGCGACCTGGAGCTCCTGGACGACGCTCTTCCACAGCTTCGGCATCCGGCCCGCCCAGCGGACCCGCACGCCCATCGCGTCCATCTCGTCGCGGCGGCGGTGGATGACGTCCCGGTTGAAGTTCATCAGGAACTTCACCTCGTCGGGCGAGCGCTTCCAGTTCTCGGTGGAGAACGCGTACAGCGAGATGTTCTTCACGCCGAGCTCGATCGCGCCCTTGAGGACGTCCAGCACGACCGACTCGCCGACCTTGTGGCCCTCGGTGCGGGGCAGCCCGCGCTCCTTGGCCCAGCGGCCGTTGCCGTCCATCACGATGGCGACGTGGCCGGGGACCAGCTCGCCGGGAATCTTCGGGGGCTGTGCGCCACTGGGGTGCGGGGTCGGGGGGAGGTACTCCCTCTGTTTGCCGCCGCCGAAGAGCCGTCGCGCTGCCATGTGCTCACTTCTCCACGTATCTCATCGAGCGGATGCCCCGCTCCAAATGCCACTGCAGATAGGCCGCGACCAGGCCGCTGCCCTCCCGCCAGTACCTCGGCTCGCAGGAATCGGCCGTCTGCCAGTCCCCTGACAGCAGCGCCCCGAGCAGTACCAGTGTCTCAGGGGAGGGTACGGCACATCCGGGCACTCGGCAGTCCGGGCAGAGGACCCCGCCCGCGGGAAGGGAGAAGAAACGGTTCGGCCCCTCCAGCCCGCATTTGGCGCAGTCCGTGAAGCTCGCGCCGTACCCGTTCACCGCGAGCGAGCGCAGCAGGAATGCGTCCATCACCAGGTGCGACTCGTGCAGCCCGGCCGCCAGCGTGCGCAGGGCGCCCACCAGCAGCAGGTACTGCTGGACGGCCGGTTCGCCCTCGTTCTCGGCGAACCGCTCGGCCGTCTCCAGCATCGCCGTCCCGGCGGTGTAGCGGCCGTAGTCGGTGACGATCGAACCGCCGTACGGCGCGATCGTCTCCACCTGGGTGCACAGCGGCAACCCGCGGCCGATCAGCTCACTCCCCCGGCTGAAGAACTGCACGTCCACGTGCGAGAACGGCTCCAGACGGGCGCCGAACTTGGACTTGGTCTTGCGCACCCCGCGCGCCACCGCCCGCACCTTGCCGTGGTGCCGGGTCAACAGGGTGATGATCCGATCGGCCTCGCCGAGCTTCTGCGCCCGCAGCACGACGCCGTCGTCCCGGAAAAGACTCATGGGAGCCATTCTCCCCCACGGCACGCCCCGGCCGCCGACAGCCGTGTTGCCCGCACCGAGTCCGTGGGGGAGGACCGAGCGGTGCGGGTCACGGCGGGCCCGGAGGGGGATTTCGGGCCCGTTTTGTGGGGGATCGGAGATGGCTCGGGGGTTGCGCGGCGGGCCCGGCACTGCGGAGCGGGCCCGGTACTGCGGAGGACGTCCCGTCCTGCGGAGGACGTCCGGGTTACTGCGGAGAAGGTCTAGTACGGAGCCCGGGTCGCCGCCTCCAGCAGCGCCCCGACCCGCGACTGCGGTAGATCCAGACAGCGCCCGACCGCGGCCAGCGCCTCGCGCTCCTGCGGCAGGTAGCGCCCGTCGGACAGGGCGATCGCCGCGCCCTGCAGCAGCAGCCGCTCCCGGCCCTGGTGGGCCAGGTGCGGGGCGAGCGGTTCGAGCACCGCGTGCAGTTCCACGGCCAGGCCGCCGGCCATCCCGTGGGCGTCGTAGAGTTCGCCGCCGAGCCCGGACAGCGCGGCGAGCGCGGCCAGCACCTGGGCCTCGCCGCAGTCCTCGAACCCGGCCTCGCGCACCGCCGTGCAGGCCGCCTCGCGGGCCGCGCGGTGCGCGGTGCCGCCGGCCGCGAGCAGGGCGAGCGCGATGGTGTACTGCGCGTCCCGCAGCATCGCGCCGAGCCGTACGGAGGTGGGCTGTTCCAGGCTCTCGACGCCGTAGCGACCGTGGCAGCTGGTGCACTGCACGCTGCCGATCACCGGGCCGAGCGGGGCCACCGGGGTCCCCAGCAACCGCAGCCACCGCCGACCGTGCTGCCGGCGGTAGTTGCGGTCCCCGCCACAGCCCGGACAGAAGAAGTCACCGAGAACGTCAGTCCGCCACCGCGGGCGAACACCCCACAACCTGGTCACGGCGCCACTCCCCAGACATGGCAGACGGCCTGCACAACAATGGGCAGGTCACGCGACCGGACACCGAGGCCGTCCCACCGACCCGGCTTTCCGGTGGATCGATGTTGCCATGGTTACCGGCACGTGTCAGTACCTCGAACGGCTTCCGACCCGAAAAAATGTGGCGCAGGACACAACTGGCCCCAGGCGCGGCGAAGGGCCGCCCCGGAGGACGGCCCCGCCACATCTCACTCGTACGAACTACCCGCGCTGCGCCCGGTTGACGGCGCTGATGATCGCCTTCAGCGAGGCCAGCACGGTGTTGCCGTCGATGCCGACGCCCCACAGCACCTTGCCGTCCACCGCGCACTCGACGTACGCGGCGGCCTGGGCGTCGCCGCCCTCGCTCAGCGCGTGCTCGGCGTAGTCCAGGACGCGGACGTCCAGGCCGATCCGGGCCAGCGCGTCCGTGAAGGCGGAGACCGGGCCGTTGCCGACACCGGTCAGGGTCACCGGTACCGAGTCCACCAGCGCGCCGGCGATCAGCGCGTCCCGGCCGTCCTCGGTGGTCAGGGTGCGCGAACCGCTCAGCGAGATCCGGCCCCACGGGTTGTCCGGGGTCGGCAGGTACTCGTCCTCGAAGACCCGCCAGATCTCGGCCGGGGTGACCTCGCCGCCCTCGGCGTCGGTCTTGGCCTGGATGATCCGGGAGAACTCGATCTGCATCCGGCGCGGCAGGTCCAGCTTGTGGTCGTTCTTCAGGACGTACGCCACACCGCCCTTGCCGGACTGGCTGTTGACCCGGATGACCGCCTCGTAGGTGCGGCCGACGTCCTTCGGGTCGATCGGCAGGTACGGCACGCCCCAGGTGTGCTCCCCCACCGGGACGCCCGCCGCCGCGGCGTCCGCCTCCAGGGCGTCGAAGCCCTTCTTGATGGCGTCCTGGTGCGAGCCGGAGAAGGAGGTGTACACCAGGTCGCCGGCGTACGGGTGGCGCGGGTGCACCTCCATCTGGTTGCAGTACTCGGCGGTGCGGCGCACCTCGTCGATGTCGGAGAAGTCGATCTGCGGGTCGATGCCCTGCGAGAACAGGTTCATGCCCAGGGTCACCAGGTCGACGTTGCCCGTCCGCTCGCCCTGGCCGAACAGGCAGCCCTCGATGCGGTCCGCGCCCGCCATGTAGGCCAGTTCGGCGGAGGCGACGGCGGTGCCGCGGTCGTTGTGCGGGTGCACCGACAGGCAGACGAACTCGCGGCGCGACAGGTTGCGCGACATCCACTCGAACTGGTCGGCCTGCACGTTCGGGGTGGCCCGCTCGATGGTGGCCGGCAGGTTCAGGATGATCTCGCGGCCCTCGCCCGGCTGCCAGACGTCCATGACCGCCTCGCAGACCTCCAGCGCGAAGTCCAGCTCGGTGTCCACGAAGATCTCCGGCGAGTACTGGTAGCCGAAGACGGTCTCCTCGCCCAGCAGCTTCTCGGCGTACTCCATCACCAGCCGGGTGCCGTCGGTGGCGATCGCCTTGGTCGCGGCCCGGTCGTTGCGGAACACCACCCGGCGGAACAGCGGCGCCGTCGCGTTGTACAGGTGGACCGTCGCGCGCGGGGCGCCGACCAGCGACTCGACGGTCTTCTCGATCAGCTCCTCGCGGGCCTGCGTCAGCACCGAGATGGTGACGTCCTCGGGGATCGCCCCCTCCTCGATCAGCGACCGCACGAAGGCGTGGTCGGTGGCGCCGGAGGACGGGAAGCCGACCTCGATCTCCTTGTAGCCCATCGCGACCAGCAGGTCGAACATCTTGCGCTTGCGGGCCGGGGACATCGGGTCGATCAGCGCCTGGTTGCCGTCCCGCAGGTCGGTGGAGAGCCAGCGCGGCGCCTTGGTGATCACCTTGCTCGGCCAGGTGCGGTCCGGCAGGTCGACGGTGTCGAACGGCAGGTAGCGCCCGTACCGCATGCCGGAGGGCAGCTGGCGCACGGACGCGGCGGTGATCGGGGTGGGGCGGTCGACGAAGGCGCGACCGGCGGGGATGGGCGCGGCGGAGCTCTGCTCGGTCATGGAATGACTCTCGGCTTCCTGTGATGCGTGGTGCGGGGGCGGGTCGGGGTGGTCAACACCGACTGGCCGGCAGCTGCCGCTCGCGACCCTCCGTTGGATCGCCGGATGACGCGCACAGCTCGATCCCCGCGGCGAGGGAGCCGGCCCTGTGGACTACAGGCCCTCGACGCGGCAGCTAAGAAGAAGCAGCCCGTTGCGCATGATGGCCCCAGCGTAACCCAGGGCCGCGCGCCCCCGAAGTGATCCGGGCCACCGTTCCACCCCTTGAGACACCGACCGGTCACGCCAAGAGTGGTGACAACCGGTCATCGAGGCCTCACCCTGGGCCACATGACTGCAGCAGTTCCGATCTGCGCGATCGTCCCGCCGTACGTCCTGGACCGCCTCGCCGAGGCCGGTCACGAGCCCGCCGTCCGCTCCCTCCTGCTCGACACCGCGCACCGCGCGGCCCGCCTCGCCCCTCCCCCGCCCGTCAGCACCGGCCCGACCCCCAGCCGGCTGATCGCCGACACCGCCCACAGCCAGCGGCTGCCCGGCCGGACCGTCCGCACCGAGGGCCAGGCCCCGGTCGCCGACCAGTCCGTCAACCACGCCTACGACGGCCTCGGCGACACCTTCGCCCTGTACGCCACCGTCTTCGGCCGCCGCTCGATCGACAACCGGGGGCTGCGCCTGGACGCCACCGTGCACTACGGCCAGGACTACGACAACGCCTTCTGGAACGGCCACCAGATGGTCTTCGGCGACGGCGACGGCGAGATCTTCGGCGACTTCACCGCCTGCGTCGACGTCATCGGCCACGAACTCACCCACGGCGTCACCCAGTTCACCGCCGGCCTGCAGTACCAGGACCAGCCCGGCGCGCTCAACGAGTCGGTCTCCGACGTCTTCGGCTCGCTGGTCAAGCAGCACTCGCTGGGCCAGGACGCCGCCCACGCCGACTGGCTGATCGGCGCCGGCCTGCTCGCCCCCGGCATCCAGGGCGTGGCGCTGCGCTCGATGAAGGCCCCCGGCACCGCCTACGACGACCCCCGGCTCGGCAAGGACCCGCAGCCCGCGCACATGCGGGACTACGTGGACACCACCGACGACAACGGCGGCGTGCACATCAACTCCGGCATCCCCAACCACGCGTTCTACCTGCTGGCCACCGCCCTCGGCGGCCAGGCCTGGGACCGCGCCGGGCGGATCTGGTACGACGCCCTGACCGGCGGCCGGTTGGCCGCCGACGCCGACTTCACCGCCTTCGCCCGGGCCACCGTGGCCGCCGCCAAGGCCCGCTACCCCGGCCAGTCCTCGGTGGCGGACACCGTGACGGCCTCCTGGGCGCAGGTGGGCGTCAGCCCCGGCTGAACCCCTCAGTCGGCCCCGGCCGAACCCCTCAGGCCTCGGCGGCGGCCCCGACGACGGCCCCGACCGAGGACCGGTTGAGACCGGGTTGAGCCGCGCTTAAGGTCACGGTCCGGGAAAAGACCGGCAAACTCCCTCCCCTGGTAGCACCATGGACACCATGCGTATCCAGGTGACCCGGACCGGCGGCTTCGCGGGGATCGTCCGCCATGCGGAACTCGACACCGTCGACCGCACGGACGCCCCGCACGTCCACGCGCTCGCCCGCGAGGCCGTCGCGGGCGGGCTGCGGGCGCCCTCGTACGGGGTGCCGGACGGCTTCCACTACGAGATCACCGTCGACGGCCGGACGGTCTACTGCGCCGACCCGAAGCTCACCGACTCGCAGCGCGAGCTGGTGTCGCTGGTCCTGCGCGAGGGCGCGTAGCCCCACCGGCCCCCGGACCCGCCGAAGGCCCGCCCGATCGACGGATCCGGGCGGGCCTTCGCTGGGAACCGGGGCTCAGAAGCCGAGCTTGCGCAGCTGCTTCGGGTCGCGCTGCCAGTCCTTGGCCACCTTGACGTGCAGGTCCAGGTAGACCGGCGTGCCGAGCAGCGCCTCGATGTGCTTGCGGGCGGTGGTGCCGACGTGCTTGAGCCGCGCGCCCTTGGCGCCGATGACGATCGCCTTCTGGCTCTGCCGCTCGATGTAGACGTTGGCGTGGATGTCCAGCAGCGGGCGGTCCGCCGGGCGGCCCTCGCGCGGGAGCATCTCCTCGACCACGACGGCCAGCGAGTGCGGCAGCTCGTCCCGGACGCCCTCCAGGGCGGCCTCGCGGATCAGCTCCGCGACCATGATCTGCTCGGGCTCGTCGGTGAGGTCGCCGTCCGGGTAGAGCGGCATGCCCTCCGGCAGCAGCTTGGTGATCAGGTCGCCGACCAGTTCCACCTGCTTGTCGCCGACGGCCGAGACCGGGATGATCTCGGCCCACTCGATGCCCAGTTCCTCACCGAGCTGGTGGATGGCGATCAGCTGCTCGGCGAGCCTCTTGGAGTCGACCAGGTCGGTCTTGGTGACGATGGCGACCTTGGGGGTCTTCTTGACCTCGGCGAGTTCCTTGGCGATGAACTTGTCGCCGGGGCCGAGCTTCTGGTCGGCGGGCAGGCAGAAGCCGATCACGTCGACCTCGGCCCAGGTGCTGCGGACCAGGTCGTTGAGGCGCTCGCCGAGCAGGGTGCGCGGCTTGTGCAGGCCGGGGGTGTCGACCAGGACGAGCTGGGAGTCCGGGCGGTGCACGATGCCGCGCACGGTGTGCCGGGTGGTCTGCGGGCGGTCGGAGGTGATCGCGACCTTCGTCCCCACCAGAGCGTTGGTCAGGGTCGACTTGCCCGCGTTGGGTCGGCCGACGAAGCACGCGAAGCCGGAGCGGTACGAGGAGGAAGGGGCACTCATGTGCTCCATTCTCCCTGATCACCGGAGTCGCGCTGTCCGGGCCCGCCCGCACCGCCCGATCAGCCCTTGCGGCCACCCCGCGAGACCACCGACATCACCACCAGCAGCACCAGGAAGGCGACCGAACCCCAGAGCCAGTACGGCGAGCCGGTCTCCTGCCACTTGCCCATCCCCATCACGAACAGCAGCAGCCCGGCGAAGAACGCCACCGCCCCCATGTGCCCAGCCCCCTCACCGAGTTCACTCCCCCGGTGAGACTATCGGCTCGGTTCGGGCAGGTGTTCGCCAGGCCGCCGCCATCGCCCGCCACAGCGGGCCCCAGCAGCCCTCAGCGGGCCGCGGCATCAGGCCGGCGGGCCCCAGCAGCCCTCAGCGGGCCTCGGCCGCCACCCGCAGCGTCCCGTCCACACCGGCCAGCAGCACGGGCGTCCCGGCCCCGCCGAGGTCCCGGACGGCCGCCAGGTCGGCCTCGGCCGGCTGCTCCGCCTCGCTCACCACGGCCGCCGCCTCCAGCGACTTCGCACCGCTGGCCACCGCCATCGCCACCGCCGTCTGCAGCGCGCTCAGCCGGAGCGACTCCAGCGCGACCGTCCCGGCCACGTACGTCCGGCCGGTCTCGTCACGCACCGCGGCCCCCTCGGCGACGCCGTTGCGGGCGCGGGCCGAGCGGGCCAGGGTGATGATCTTCTTGTCTTCGGGGTCGAGCTCGACGATGTCACTCATGCCGCCGAGCATAGGCGGCCCCCGCGGGCACTCAGTGGCCGACCGGGTGGGTCGGACCGGGGTTCGGATTGAGGACCTTGACGAAGGTCTTCGGCCCGGACGGCCTCGCCGTCTCGTGCTCCGCGCGCTCGCGCCAGAACGGGTTGTCGTGCGGCAGGTGGCTGCTCACCCGGCCGTACATCCCGAAGGTCGTCAGGATCACCCCGAAGATGAAGGCGAACAGCACGTTCGACATCCGGAAGTTCAGGATGTTGGCGTCCGGCCGCCCGAGCACCGCCAGGCCGTAGAAGCCGGACAGGACGAACAGCACGCCGACCACCATGTTCAGGTTGGACGCGAAGTTGCCGCCGATCACCGCCCCCGCCACCAGGATCGCGCCCGCCACGATGGACAGGATGCTCAGCGCCCCGTTGGTCGACAGCCCGGCGATCCGGTCACCGTGGGTGGCGAGGAAGCCCGGGTGATCGGCCAGCCCCAGGCACCCGAACACGATCAGGAAGATCCCCCCGAGCCCCGCCCCGATCCGCCACACCGTGGCGAGCCGGCTGTTCACGGGCAGTTCGTCTTGCAGCTTCATGGTGACCTCCACCATGGCCTGGCCGGCCTGCCGGCCACGCCGGCCTAGCTGTAGGGATGGCTCCCCTGCATGTGCGGCACCTCGTGCATGTAGAGCGAACCGCACTGCTGGCAGCAGCGCAGCCCGGTGCCCCACTCCTGCTCGGGCCGCGTCTCGGCGTCGTCGGCCAGGCTACGGCCGCAGAGCGCCGTCGCGGGGTCACCGTCGCGCACCACGTGCCAGACCTTGACCCCGCCGGTCGCACCCTGCGGGCCGTACTCCGCGCGAAGTTGATGCGTCATGCTGTCCATGGTCGCTCCGCCGGGGCGCGACCGCTACTCGCCGGGCTCCGCCCCGGCCTCCGCGGCCTTGCGGACCGGGGTCGCGACCATCGAGCCGATCCGGTTGCGGCGCCCGGCCGAGGACTCGGCGGTCAGCAGGATGCCGGTCAGCCCGGTGCCGGCGGGCTCGGGCAGCGGGATCTCGCAGGCCGAGCCGGGGATCGGCACCCGGCCGAGGTGCTTGGCCAGCAGGCCGCCGACGGTCTCGACGTCCTCGTCCTCCAGCTCGATGCCGAAGAGCTCGCCCAGGTCCTCCACCAGCAGCCGGGCGGTGATCCGGTACGAGCCGTCGCCGAGGTCCTCCACCGGCGCGATCTCCCGGTCGTACTCGTCGGTGATCTCGCCGACGATCTCCTCCAGGACGTCCTCGATGGTGACCAGGCCGGCCGTGCCGCCGTACTCGTCGATCACGATCGCCACGTGCGAGCGGCGCTGCTGCATCTCGCGCAGCAGGTCGCCGGCCGGCTTGGAGTCCGGTACGAAGACGGCCGGGCGCATCACCGCGCCGACCTCCTCGGACTCCGCCTCCCGGTTGATGTGGGTACGCCGGACCAGGTCCTTCAGGTAGACGATGCCGACCACGTCGTCCTCGCTGTCCCCGACCACGGGGATCCGCGAGAAGCCCGAGCGCAGCGCCAGGGTGAGCGCCTGCCGGACGGTCTTGTGCCGCTCGATCATCACCAGGTCGGTGCGCGGCACCATCACCTCGCGAACGATGGTGTCGCCCAGCTCGAAGACGGAGTGCACCATCCGGCGCTCCTCGTCCTCGATCAGGTCGTCCTTCTCGGCGAGGTCGACCAGCGCCCGCAGCTCGGCCTCGGAGGCGAACGGCCCCTCCCGGTAGCCCTTGCCCGGGGTCAGCGCGTTGCCGAGCAGGATCAGCAGCCGCGGGATCGGGCCGAGCACCGCGGCCAGCGGCAGCAGCACGAAGGAGGCGGCGGTCGCGGTGGTGAGCGGGTGCTGGCGCCCGATCGTGCGCGGCGAGACCCCCACCGCGACGAAGGACACCAGCACCATCACGCCGAACGCCAGCAGCACGGCCTGCCAGATCGGCTCCACGTTGCGCACGCACACCACGGTGACCAGGACGGCCGCCGCCATCTCGCTGGCCACCCGGATCAGGGTCGCCAGGTTGAGGTAGCGGATCGGGTCGGAGGCGACGGTCAGCAGCCGGGCCGAGCCGCGCCGCCCGGCCCGCACGGCCTCCTCCGCGCGGAACCGGGAGACCCGGGAGATGCCCGCCTCGGCGCACGCGGCCAGCCAGCCGAGGACGACGAGGAGCACGGCACCGAGGATGAAGCTCGTACTTTCACCACTCACAGGGGTTCGGGCTCCGCGCTCAGTGGGTGGTGGGGGCCGGGGAGAGACCACCGAGGCCCCGGCCCGCCCGCCAGTCGTCCAGGATGCGCTTCTGGAGGGCGAACATCTCCTCCTCCTCCTCGGGCTCCTCGTGGTCGTACCCGAGGACGTGCAGCACCCCGTGGACGGTGAGCAGTTGGAGCTCCTCGTCCATCGAGTGCTTGGAGGGGGCCGCCTTGCCCTGCTGCTCGGCGACCTCCGGGCAGAGCACGATGTCGCCGAGCAGGCCCTGCGGCAGTTCCTCGCCCTCCTTGCCGGGGCGAAGCTCGTCCATCGGGAAGGACATCACGTCGGTGGGGCCGGGGAGGTCCATCCACTGGATGTGCAGCTCCTCCATCGCCGCTCCGTCCACCAGGATCACGGACAGTTCGGACTGCGGGTGGATCCGCATCTTGTCCAGGGCGAAGCGGGCGACGTCGAGGATGGCTTCCTCATCGGCGTCCCAACCGGACTCGTTGGCGATGTCGATCGACATGACGGGCTGCGTACTCAGCTTTCGGTGCGATGGGACTGACGGGGTGCGCGGGAGCCGCGCCGCTGGGCCGGCTTGCGGGCGGGCGAGGAGTTCTCCTCGGCCTCCTGCTTGGCGTCCCAGCGTTCGTAGGCGTCCACGATCCGGCCGACCAGCTTGTGGCGGACCACGTCGGTGCTGGTGAGGACGGAGAAGTGGATGTCGGGCACGTCGGCCAGGATGTCCTGGACGACCTTGAGGCCGCTGCGGGTGCCGCCCGGGAGGTCGATCTGGCTGGTGTCGCCGGTGACCACCACCCGGGAGTTGAAACCGAGGCGGGTGAGGAACATCTTCATCTGCTCGGGCGAGGTGTTCTGGGCCTCGTCCAGGATGATGAAGGCGTCGTTGAGGGTGCGGCCGCGCATGTACGCCAGCGGCGCGACCTCGATGGTGCCGGCCGCCATCAGGCGCGGGATGGAGTCCGGGTCCATCATGTCGTGCAGCGCGTCGTACAGCGGGCGCAGGTACGGGTCGATCTTCTCGTAGAGGGTGCCGGGCAGGAAGCCCAGCCGCTCCCCCGCCTCGACGGCCGGGCGGGTCAGGATGATCCGGTTGACCTCCTTGGCCTGGAGGGCCTGGACGGCCTTGGCCATCGCGAGGTAGGTCTTGCCGGTGCCGGCCGGGCCGAGGCCGAAGACGATCGTGTGCTTGTCGATCGCGTCGACGTAGCGCTGCTGGTTGAGGGTCTTGGGGCGGATCGTGCGGCCCCGGTTGGACAGGATGTTCGCGGTGAACACCTGGGACGGCGCCGGGCTGTCCGGGTCCTCCGCGGCACCGCGGAGCATGGCGATGGAGCGCTCCACGGAATCCTCCGTCAAGGGCTGGCCGGTGCGCAGCACCAGCATCATCTCGGTGAAGAGCCGCTGCACGAGGGCGACCTCGGCGCGCGCTCCGGTGGCGGTCACCTCGTTGCCGCGGACGTGGATGTCGGCGGCGGGGAAGCCCTGCTCGATCACGCGCAGCAGCGAGTCCGCCGTGCCGAGCAGGGTGACCATCGGGTGCTTCTCGGGGATGACGATCCGGGCGCTGACGCGACCGTCGTCGGCCGGTTCGGGGCGCGACTGTCCGTTCGTACGGGTCTGCGATGTGTCACTCATAGGTCGGCGCTGGGCCTGCCTCATCCCATCCGTGGTGTCGTGTGCCGATCGGTCTCTCCGGGGCACCAGGGTACGCCGCGCACGTGGTCGCCGCGGCGGGCGGCGGGGCCGCACCCGACGATGCTGCGGCAGATCGGGGGGCGGCGCGAGCACTTTTCACGGGGTGCGGGCCGGGTTCACGGCTGGCGCCGGACGGGGACGGGCACCCGGGTGAGGTCGGCGGCGATCACCAGCTCGCCGTCGAAGTGCTTGCGGGCGTCGGCCAGGTGCTGGCCGAGGTCCGGGTAGCGCTGGGAGAAGTGGGTCAGCACCAGGGTGCGCACACCGGCCTCGGCGGCGGCCTTGGCGGCCTGCCCGGCGGTGAGGTGGCCGTGTTCCTCGGCGAGCCGGGCGTCGGCGTCGGCGAAGGTCGACTCGGCGACCAACAGGTCGGCGCCCTCGGCGAGTTCGTACACGCCGTCGCAGAGCCGGGTGTCCATCACGAAGGCGAAGCGCTGGCCCGGCCGGGGCTCGCTGACCTCCTCCAGGGTGACCCGCCGGCCGTCCGCCTCGATCGCCCCCTCGTGCTGGAGGCGGCCGACCGCGGGGCCGAAGACGCCCAGCGCGGCGAGGCGTTCGGGCACCAGGCGGCGGCCGTCCGGCTCGGACAGCCGGTAGCCGAAGGACTCCACGGGGTGCGACAGCCGCACGGCGTCCAGCGCGAAGCGGGCACCGGGCGCGGGCAGCGGGCCCGGCTCGTCGATCGGCCGGGGCCGCAGGACGGCCGTCTCGTGGTAGGCGGTGGCGTGCCGCAGCCGCTCGAAGTAGACCTCGCCGGAGGCCGGGAAGTAGACGTCCACCGGGTGGGGGACGCGGTCCAGGTTGATCCGCTGGATCACCCCGGCGAGGCCCAGGCAGTGGTCGCCGTGGAAGTGCGTCACGGCGATCCGGGTGATCTGGGTGGCCGAGACGCCGGCCAGCAGCATCTGCCGCTGGGTGCCCTCGCCGGGGTCGAACAGCAGGCCCTCGCCGTCCCAGCGGAGCAGGTAGCCGTTGTGGTTGCGGTGCCGGGTGGGCACCTGGCTGGCGGTGCCGAGGACGACGAGTTCGCGCTGTGACACGTAGGTCAGACCATGTTCTCGGTCATCGGCTTGCCGCCGAGCACGTGGACGTGGGCGTGGAAGATCGTCTGGCCGGCGCCGGCGCCGGTGTTGAAGATCAGCCGGTAGTCCTCGACGCCCTCATCCCTGGCCACCGCGCCCGCCTCGGCGAGGAGTTCACCGGCGATCTCCGGCTCGGCGGCGGCCAGCGCGGCGGCGTTCGGGTAGTGGACGTGCGGGATGACCAGGACGTGCAGCGGCGCCTTGGGGGCGATGTCGCGGAAGGCGAGGACGCGCTCGGTCTTGCGCACCACGGTCGCCGGGATCTCGCCCGCAACGATCTTGCAGAACAGGCAGTCGGGTTGCGGCTCGCCGGCCATCGGCTTCTCCTCGGTTCGTGTCTGGTCTGGGGCCGTACGGGCGCAGCCTAGCGGGAAGTCGGCCGGGCCGACCTCCCGTTCGGCTGCTCTCCCGCCCGCCGGGGCGGCGGGGGCGCGCCCTACGCCCAGGGCATCGGCGGGGCCGTGCGGGGCGGGGCCGCGGCGAGCGCGGCGAGGGCGATCCGGACGCCCTCGGCCAGCTGCGGGTCCTCGCCGGCGGCCCACTGGTGCGGGGCCATCGGCACCTCGACGTCCGGGTCGACGCCGTGGTTCTCCACGCCCCAGCCGTAGTTCTCCAGCCAGTACGCGTACTTGGGCTGGGTGACCAGGGTGCCGTCGACCAGGTGGTAGCGGCTGTCGATGCCGATCACCCCGCCCCAGGTGCGGGTGCCGACCACCGGGCCGATGCCGAGCGTCTGGATGACGGCGTTGACGACGTCGCCGTCCGAGCCGGAGAACTCGTTGGCGAGCGCGACGACCGGCCCGCGCGGGGCGTCGAGGGGGTAGGGCACCGGGTGGTCGGTGTCCCGGATGGCGTTCCAGCCGACGATCCGGCGGGCGAGCTTCTCGATCACCAGCTGCGAGGTGTGGCCGCCGCGGTTCTCCCGGACGTCGACGATCACGCCGTCCCTGGCCAGTTCCACGGCCAGGTCGCGGTGGATCTGGGCCCAGCCGGCCGACTGCATGTCGGGGATGTGCAGGTAGCCGAGCCGGCCGCCGGACAGCTCGCGCACCGCGGCCCGCCGCCCGGCCACCCAGTCGTGGTAGCGCAGCGGCTCCTCGTCGGCGATCGGGACGACCACCGGGTGGCGCCGGTCGGTGCCGTCCTTGCCGGCCACGGTCAGCTCGACCGGCTGCCCGGCGGTGCCGGCCAGCAGCGGGGCCGGGCCGGTGACCGGGTCCACCGGGCGGCCGTTGACGGCGAGGACCGCGTCGCCCGGGCGGATCGCGGCGCCGGGCGCGGCCAGCGGCGAGCGGGCCCGGGGATCGGAGGACTCGCCGGGCAGGATGCGGGCGATCCGCCACCGGTCGCCGTCCTTGGCGAGGTCCGCGCCGAGCAGGCCCTGGCGCCGGGCCGGCTCGGTGTACCGGCCGTACGGGATGACGTAGGCGTGCGAGGTGCCGAGTTCGCCGTGCACCTCCCAGAGCAGGTCGACCAGGTCGTCGTGCGAGCCGAGGCGTTCCACGAGCGGCCGGTAGCGGTCCAGCACGCCGGCCCAGTCGACGCCGCCGAGGTCGGGGCGCCAGAAGTTGTCGCGCATCAGGCGGCCGTTCTCGGCGTACATCTGCCGCCACTCGGCGGCCGGGTCGACGGTGACCCGCAGCCGGGCCAGGTCGACGCCCACCTCGTCGTCCTCACCACCCGCCTTGTGCTCGGCCGGGACGATCCGCAGCTCGCCCCCGTCCAGCACGGCCACCCGGGTGCCGTCCCCGCTGACCGCGAAGCCGTCCACGCCGTGCACCAGTTGCTCGACGCGGCGCTTCTTCAGGTCGAAGCGCTCCAGCACCGGCCGGGGCCGCTCGTCCTCGGGCGAGGCCGCCTCGTCGCCGAGTTCGCCGAGCAGCGGGGCGCGGGTCCACAGCACGCCGTCCTTGGCCGCCCTGAGCGCGTCGAACCGGCCGCCCTCGACCGGGAACGGGACGATCCGGTCCGCGATGCCGTCCAGGTCGACCCTGGTCACCGGCGCGGCGTCGCCGGCGGCCTCCTCGCCGTCCGCCCTCCTGCCGCGCGGCTCGTCCTCCTCCCCGCCGAGCGGGCGCCCGGCCCGCTGCGGCCCGAACGGGGACGGCGTGTCGGCGGCCAGCGTGATCAGGTACGGGCGGCAGCCGTTGGGGAACGACAGGTCGAAGACGTGCGAGTCGTAGACCGGGTCGAGGTTGCGCACCGACAGGAACGCCAGGTAGCGGCCGTCCGCGGTGAAGGCCGGCGAGGTGTCGATGAAGCGCTCCTGGGTGACCTCGCCGACCGTCCGGGCCACCAGGTCGGCCAGCACGATCTGGCGCAGCGAGTACGGGCCCAGCCGGTGCACCGGCCGCGACCAGGCCAGCCAGGCCGAGTCCGGGCTGAAGGCCAGCCCGCTGACCTCGCCGTCGGCGCTGCGGTCCAGCTCGTGCACGGTGCCGTCGGCGAGCGCGACCAGCAGGACCCGGCCGTCGTGCACGCCGAGCGCGGCCTGCTTGCCGTCCGGGGACACCGCCAGGGAGTTGACCCGGCCGATCCGCCCGGCGGCCAGCCGGCGGCGCTCGGCGCCCTGCGCGTCGGGGGCGAACTCCAGGGCGTCCTCGCCCTCGGCGTCGGACACCCACAGCACGCCCTGGGCGCCGTCCTCGCCCGGCACCACCCGGGCCAGCCGCCCGCGCACCCCCGGGGTCTCGTCCAGCACCCGGGCCGGGCCCTCGCGGTGGGTCAGCCAGTGCACGTCGCCGCGCACCACCACGGCGCCGGCCCGGCCGGTGCGGTCGGGGGCGGCGGACTCCAGCCAGTGCGCGGCGTGCACCGGGCGGGGGCGACGGCCGCTGCGCGGGCCGGCCAGCCGGATGTCGAGGCGGCGGGGCGCGGCTCCCGCCAGGTCGTCCAGCAGCCAGACGTCGCCGGCCCGGTGGAACACCGTCCGGGTGCCGTCGGTGCCGGCGTTGCGGGCGTAGAAGCCGTCCGGGTCGGTGGTGTGGCGGCGCAGGTCGGAGCCGTCCGGGAGGCTGGAGTAGAGCTCGCCGACGCCCTCGTGGTCGGAGAGGAAGGCGATCCGGTCCCCCACCCACAGCGGCGAGTCGAGCTGGCCGTCCAACTCCTCGTGGACGCGGACGAATGCGTCCCGCCCGATCCACAACTTGCCCGCCCGGCCGCCCCGGTAGCGCTTCCACCAGGCCGGCTCGCGGTTGTTGACGGTGCCCAGCAGCACGCGGTCGCCGCCCGGCTCGAAGGCGAGCCCGCCGACCGGCCCGTACGGCAGCCGCACCGACTCGCCGCCGTCCAGCGGCACGGCGTGCGCCCAGCTGCGGCGCAGGGTCGCCTCGCCGGCGGTGGTGAGGGCGATCGGGCGCCCGTCGGCCGTCCAGCCCCGCACCTCGGTCTGCTCGCTGCCCCAGTGGGTGAGCCGCCGGGACGGCCCGCCGTCCACCGGCACCACGTGCACCTCGGGCGCGCCGTCCCGGGTGGAGGTGAAGGCGATGTGCCGCCCGTCGGGGGCGAACCGGGGGTGCCGGACGGGCACGTGATCGGCCGTCAGCCGCCAGGCCCGGCCACCGTCCAGCGGGGCCAGCCAGACGTCGTCCTCGGCGACGAAGGTGACCAGGTCACCGTGCAGATGGGGGTGGCGCAGGTAGGCGCCCGCGGAGGTGCTCAGGGGTTCCGTCACGCGGTCAGCGTAGGCACGTGCGCGCACGGCGCGGGCCGGTTCGGGCAGACTCCGACCGCACGGGCGGGCCGGCTACGACCAGCGGCCGGTGCGCCCCAGCAGCAGGGCGCCGGCGGCCACCCCGGCGGTGGAGGTGCGCAGCACCGAGGGGCCCAGCCGGTACGGCCCGGCGCCCGCCTCGGCGAACGCGGCCAGCTCCTCCGGGGAGACCCCGCCCTCCGGGCCGACCACCAGCACCACGTCCCCGGCCGCGGGCAGCGCGGCCAGCGCCAGCGGCTCGGCGCCCTCCTCGTGCAGCACGGCGGCGAACGCGGCCCCGGCCAGCAGCGGCGCCAGCTGCCGGGTGGTCGCCGGCTCGCGCACCTCGGGGAAGCGCAGCCGGCGGGACTGCTTGCCGGCCTCCCGGGCGGTGGCCCGCCACTTGGCGAGTGCCTTGGCGCCCCGGTCGCCCTTCCACTGCGTGATGCAGCGCGAGGCGGCCCACGGGACGATCACGTCCACGCCGACCTCGGTCATGGTCTCCACCGCGAGCTCGCCGCGGTCGCCCTTGGGCAGCGCCTGGACGACGACGATCCGCGGCGCCGGCTCGGGCTCCCGGCGGACGGCGGCCACCGTGACGTCGATCGCGTCCTTGCCGAGCACCGCGGCGACCGTCCCGTCCACCCCGAGGCCCAGCCCGTCGGCGAGGGTCACCGCCTCGCCCGCCGCCAGCCGCCTCACCGCGGCCGCGTGCCGCCCCTCCGGCCCGTCGAGGCGCACCACGGAGCCGGGCGCGGCGGCGGCGATCCGCTCGGTCTCGACGACGAAGACGGGGGCGGTCATGCGGGGAACCTCCGGGGGGTGGGGCGGATCGGGAACGCGAAAGGGGCGCCGGGCAGAACCCGGCACCCCCGCGCGGACGGCCAGGGCCCAGTAGCGGCCCCGGCCTAGGGCCTAGCGGCCGTTGAACGCGTCCTTGAGGCGCGAGAACAGGCCCTGCTGGCCCGGCGCGAACTGGCCGGACGGCCGCTCCTCGCCGCGCAGCACCGCGAGCCGGCGCAGCAGCTCCTCCTGCTCGGGGTCGAGCTTGGTGGGCGTCTGCACCTCGACATGCACTATCAGGTCGCCCCGGCCGCCGCCGCGCAGGTGCGTGATGCCGCGGCCGTGCAGCGGGATCGACTGGCCGGACTGGGTGCCGGGCCGGATGTCGACCTCCTCCAGCCCGTCCAGGGTCTGCAGCGGCACCTGGGTGCCGAGGGACGCGGCCGTCATCGGGATGGTGACGGTGCAGTGCAGGTCGTCCCCGCGCCGCTGGAAGACGGTGTGGGTGGTCTCGGCGATCTCGACGTACAGGTCGCCGGCCGGGCCGCCGCCGGGGCCGACCTCGCCCTCGCCGGCCAGCTGGATCCGGGTGCCGTTGTCGACACCGGCCGGGATCTTGACGGTCAGGGTGCGCCGGGCGCGGACCCTGCCGTCGCCGGCGCACTCCGGGCACGGGGTCGGCACGACGGTGCCGAAGCCCTGGCACTGCGGGCAGGGACGGGAGGTCATGACCTGGCCCAGGAACGACCGGGTGACCTGGGAGACCTCGCCCCTGCCGCGACACATGTCGCAGGTCTGCGCGGAGGTGCCGGGGGCCGCGCCCTCGCCGCTGCACGTGGTGCAGGTGACGGCGGTGTCGACCTGGAGTTCCTTGGTGGTGCCGAAGGCGGCCTCCTCCAGGGTGATCTCCAGCCGGATCATGGCGTCCTGGCCGCGGCGGGTGCGCGAGCGCGGGCCGCGCTGGCCGGCCGCGGCGCCGAAGAAGGCGTCCATGATGTCGGAGAAGCCGAAGCCGGCCGCCCCCGCGCCGAAGCCGCCCGCGCCCCCGCCGCCCGGCGAGAGCGGGTCACCTCCGAGGTCGTAGACCTGGCGCTTCTGCGGGTCGGAGAGCACCTCGTAAGCGGCGTTGATCTCCTTGAACCGCTCCTGCGTCTTCGGGTCCGGGTTGACGTCCGGGTGCAGTTCGCGTGCCAGGCGCCGGAAGGCCTTCTTGATCTCGTCCTGCCCCGCATCCCGTCGGACGCCGAGTACCGCGTAGTAGTCCGTGGCCACCAAATGCTCCGCTTGTTCCGCCTGTAGTAGTGCTGCGACTGGACACCGCCGTCAGAGGTTCCGACGGCGGCCTGTGCTACGACTCGGCCAGGATCTGGCCCACGTACCGCGCCACCGCACGCACCGCCCCCATTGTGCCCGGATAGTCCATCCGGGTCGGACCGATCACACCCAGTTTGGCCACGCTCTCGTCGCCCGAACCGTAGCCGACCGACACCACCGAGGTGGAATTCAGCCCCTCGTAGGCGATCTCCCGCCCGATCCGGACCGTCATCGCGGCGTCCGCCGTCTCACCCAGGAGGCGGAGCAGGACGACCTGCTCCTCCAGGGCTTCCAGCACCGGCTGGATGGTCAGGGGGAAGTCGTGCCCGAAGCGGGTCAGGTTGGCCGTGCCGGCCAGCATGATCCGCTCCTCGTTCTGCTCGGCGAGCGCTTCGAACAGCGTCGCCAGGACCGTGCTGACGGTCGGGCGGTCCGGCGGCTCGAAACCCGCCGGGAGCTCCTCCAGGAACCCCGGCACGTCCGGCAGCCGCTGGCCGACGGCCCGCGCGTTGATCCGGGCCCGCAGGTCCGCCAGGACCGTCTCGCCGACCGGGCCCGGGCAGTCGACCATCCGCTGCTCGACCCGGCCGGTGTTGGTGATCAGGACCAGCATCACCTTGGTCGGGGCCAGCGCCACCAGCTCGATGTGCCGGACGGTGGACCGCGACAGCGAGGGGTACTGCACCACCGCGACCTGCCGGGTGAGCTGGGCGAGCAGCCGCACCGTCCGCATGACCACGTCGTCCAGGTCGACGGCGCCGTCCAGGAAGTGCCGGATCGCCCGGCGCTCGGGGGCGCTCATCGGCTTGACCTCGGCGAGCTTGTCGACGAACAGGCGGTACCCCTTGTCGGTGGGGATGCGCCCGGCGCTGGTGTGCGGCTGGTGGATGTAGCCCTCCTCCTCCAGCGCCGCCATGTCGTTGCGGACGGTCGCCGGGGAGACTCCGAGGTTGTGCCGCTCCACCAGGGCCTTGGAGCCGACCGGCTCCTCGGTGCCCACGTAGTCCTGGACGATCGCGCGGAGCACGGCGAGCTTGCGGTCGTCCAGCTGGCGAACCTCACCGGCCATGGGGCACACACCTCCGTCTTCGCACGTTGTCCGTTCGTGTCACGCATGCTGCTGCCCGCTCCGGGAGGATCCCGGCTCCGGCACCCGCTTTGGCACTCTGAACCTGCGAGTGCCAAAACCGTACCTGCCAGTGTAAGGCCCGGGCCCAACGGCAGGAACGGCCCGGCCGGAGTGATCCTGCCCGCAGTTCCCGGCGCGGGGGTGGTGCCGCGGGGCCGTCCGGGTGGCAGCATCGAAGACGACGGCGAATGGAGGAGCAAGCAATGTCGAGCTCGGGCCAGCACACCCGTTTCGCGCCCGACCGCGGTCTGACCGGCCGCATGGTCGTGACGATGTTCGTGATCGGGCTGCTGTACGTCGGTTTCACCGGTCTGCTGATCGTGCTGCTGCGCGGCGCCTGGCCACTGATCGTCCTGATCTCCGGCGGGCTGTTCGTGGCCCAGTTCTGGTTCAGCGACAAGATCACCGAACGGGCGATGGGCGCCCACCAGGTGACCCCTGAGCAGTACCCGCAACTGCACGGCACCATCGACCGGCTCTGCGCGCTGGCCGACATGCCCAAACCCCGGGTGGCGGTCGCCGACAACGACATGCCGAACGCCTTCGCCACCGGCCGCAACCCGCAGAACGCCGTGGTGTGCGTCACCACCGGCCTGCTGCGCCGGCTGGAGCCCGAGGAACTGGAGGGCGTCCTCGCCCACGAGCTGTCCCACGTCGCCCACCGGGACGTCGCGGTGATGACCATCGCCGGCTTCCTCGGCGTCCTCGCCGGGGCCATGACCCGGATCGCCATGTACGGCGGGTTCATGGGCGGCAACCGCAACAACAACGACCAGAACGCGGCCATCGTCGCCCTGATCATCCCGCTGGTGTCGATGGTCGTCTACGCCATCAGCTTCCTGCTCACCCGGCTCCTGTCCCGCTACCGGGAACTCGCCGCCGACCGCGCCGCCGCCCAGCTCACCGGCCGGCCCAGCGCCCTCGCCTCCGCGCTCACCAAGGTCACCGGCCAGATCGCCGCCATCCCCAGCAAGGACCTGCGCCAGGCGCAGCCCTACAACGCCTTCTACTTCGCCCCCGCGCTGAGCGCCCGGGAGACCGCCTCGCAGCTGTTCTCCACCCACCCGACGCTGGAGAAGCGCCTGGAGCAGCTGGCGAAGATCTCCGAGCAGCTCGGCCGCTGAGGCCCTGCCGCCCTCCCGACTCCCTCCTCCGAAAGGACCGCCGTGGGAATCCTGGACACCCTGTTCGGGCGCACCAAGCCCGTCAAGCCCGACCTCGACCAGCTGTTCGGCGTCCCGTCCGCCGCCCTCACCCTGGAGGCCGGGGCCGGGTTCACCCCCACCGGGCTCGGTTCGGTCTGCTTCGCCGCCGTCGAGGGCGCGGCCTTCGGCCAGGTCGAACAGCAGGTGCGGGCGCTGCTCGACGCCGACACCGAGCGCGGCGGCGTCCCGGTGGAGGCCTCCAAGGACGGCTACGGCTACTCCTGGCTGCTCGCCCGGCACACCCCCGAGGAACTGCCGGACCTGGTCAACGACCTGCACGCGGTCAACAGCGAGCTGGAGGCGAACGGCTTCGGACCGCAGCTGCTCTGCTCGCTGGTCGGCTTCCGCAACCCGGACGGGCAGTCGCTGGCCCTGGTCTACCTCTACAAGCGCGGCACCTTCTACCCCTTCGCCCCGATGCCCGGCGGCGGGGAGCGGCGCAACAGCCCGCTGGAGCTCCAGGTCAACGCGATGCTCGGGAACGACCTGCGGCTGGAGAAGGACCTCAGCCGCTGGTTCCCGGTCTGGGGCGCGCCGGGCCTCTGACGGTCCGTCCGTATAGTCGCTTTCATGCGCAGCCGCCAGTACGGACCCGACCTGACCCCGCCGTGGAAGAAGCAGCAACCCGCCCCGGAGGTGACCGCCGAACGGGACCTGGTGGTGGAGGAGGCCGCCACCGGCTTCTGCGGCGCGGTGGTGCGCTGCGAGAAGACCGCCGAGGGCTTCACCGTCACCCTGGAGGACCGCTTCGGCAAGCTCCGGGTGTTCCCGCTGGTGCCGCGCGGCTTCCTGCTGGAGGGCCGGACGGTCACCCTGGTGCGCCCGGCCGGCCCCGCCCCCTCCCGTACGCCGGGCCGCACCGCCTCCGGCTCGGTCGCCGTCCCCGGCGCCCGGGCCCGGGTCGCCCGCGAGTCGCGGATCTACGTCGAGGGCCGGCACGACGCCGAACTGGTCGAGCGGGTCTGGGGCGACGACCTGCGGATCGAGGGCGTGGTCGTCGAGTACCTGGAGGGCGTGGACGACCTGCCCGCGATCGTCGCCGACTTCGCCCCCGGCCCGGGCCGGCGCCTCGGCGTCCTGGTCGACCACCTGCTCCCCGGCACCAAGGAGCAGCGCATCGCCGCCCAGGTCACCGGCGACGCCGTCCTGGTCGTCGGCCACCCCTACATCGACATCTGGCAGGCCGTGAAGCCCGCCTCCGTCGGCATCGCCGGCTGGCCCGCCGTCCCGCGCGGCGAGGAGTGGAAGGAGGGCGTCTGCCGCCGCCTCGGCTGGCCGGTGAACACCCCCGCCGCCTGGAAGCGGATCCTCTCCACGGTGGACAGCTACAAGGACCTGGAGCCGGAACTGCTGGGCAAGGTCGAGGAGTTGATCGACTTCGTGACGGTTCCGGAGTGAGGCCGATCAGACGTACTGCTGAAAGTCCGTGGTGTCCAGATCGATCTCAAGCAGGCTGACGGGGACGGGCTCGCCGAACTTGCTGGTCCGCTCGGACATGTACCTCGGGAGGCCGGACCCGGGATCCCTACCCAACTCGGTCAGCAGCACGCAGACCCCCTTGATCGGGTCCACGATCAGGTACGCGGGGACGGAGCCCTCGGCGTAGAGCTCCCGCTTGGTCCGGTAATCACGATCGACACTGGTCTTCGACACCACCTCGACCACCAGGGTGACGGCGGGCGACGGCAGCAGTCGTCCGTGCTCCTGGACCGCCCCGCGTTCGAAGACGACCAGGTCGGGCTGGGGTTCGCTCGCCTGGCCGGGGATCCCCAGGTCCTGGGTCGTGAGTGGACGCCACCGACCGTACGGAAGCTGGTGCTGAATCGCCAGGACGATGAGATTGTGGACCATGTCAGGCCCCGCCATCATCACGATTTCCCCCCTGATGAGTTCGGCCTTGATGCCCTCCGGCACCTCCAGGTTCTCGAAGATCCCGGTCATCCGATCATCGATGGCGGTCATCGCACGCTCCCTCCGACGGCTGACACCCACGTTAACGAATGTCAGTCCACCAGGTCACGTACGACCGCGTCGGCGAGCAGCCGGCCCTGGAGGGTGAGGACGGCGCGGCCCTGGGCGTACGGCTCGGCGGCGAGGAGGCCGTCGGCGAGGTGGCGGGCGGCGGCGTGGCGGCCGGTGTCGGTGAGGAGGGTGAGCGGGATGCCCTCGGCGAGGCGCAGTTCCAGCAGGATGCGCTCGACCCGGCGGTCCTCCTCGGCGAGCACCTCGCGGCCCAGGGCCGGGGTGCGGCCCTCGGCGAGGGCCTGGGCGTAGGCGGCGGGGTGCTTGGCGTTCCACCAGCGGACGCCGCCGACGTGGCTGTGCGCGCCCGGGCCTGCGCCCCACCAGTCGGCGCCGGTCCAGTACAGCTCGTTGTGGCGGCAGCGGCCCTCCGGGGTGGTGGCCCAGTTGGAGACCTCGTACCAGGTGTAGCCGGCGGCGCTGAGGGCCTGTTCGGCGATGAGGTAGCGGTCGGCGTGCACGTCGTCGTCGATCATCGGCAGTTCGCCGCGCTTGACCCGGGCGGCGAGCTTGGTGCCGTCCTCGACGATCAGGGAGTACGCCGAGACGTGGTCGGGCCCGGCGCCGATGGCGGCGTCCAGGGAGGCGCGCCAGTCGTCGTCGGACTCGCCGGGGGTGCCGTAGATGAGGTCCAGGTTGACGTGGTCGAAGCCGGCGGCGCGGGCCTCGGCGACGCAGGCCTCGGGGCGGCCCGGGGTGTGGTGGCGGTCGAGCAGCTTCAGGACGTGCGGGCGGGCGCTCTGCATGCCGAAGGAGACCCGGTTGTAGCCGCCCTCGCGCAGTTCGGCCAGGTAGGCCGGGTCGACGGACTCCGGGTTGGCCTCGGTGGTGACCTCGGCGCCCTCGGCGAGCCCGAACTCCTCGCGCAGCGCGGCGAGCATCTTCACCAGGTCGCGAGCGGGCAGCAGGGTGGGGGTGCCGCCGCCGAGGAAGACGGTCTGGACCGGCAGGTCGACCTGGCCGAGGACCTGGCGGGCCAGCCGGATCTCGGCGACCACGTTGTCCGCGTAGGTCTCCTGGGAGGCGACGGCCCCGGAGGAGCGCAGCTCGGTGGCGGTGTAGGTGTTGAAGTCGCAGTAGCCGCAGCGGCTGGCGCAGTAGGGCACGTGCAGGTAGAAGCCGAACGGCCGCTGCCCGAGACCGGTGCGGGCGGATGCGGGCAGGGAACCGTCGGACGGCACCGGTTCACCGTCGGGGAGTGCGGAGGGCATGACCCCATTGTCCCGTACGGCTCACCCGAACCGGTGAGCCGTACGGGGTCGGGGCCGATCAGGCCTCGTTGGCGCCCGCGTACATCGCGGTGACGGCGTCCGCGTAGGTCCGCTCGACCACCGGGCGCTTGATCTTCAGGCTCGGGGTGAGCTCGCCGTGCTCGATGTCGAGGTCGCGTGGCAGCAGGTGGAACTTCTTGATCGTCTGCCAGCGCTGGAGGTCGGCGTTGAGCCGCTTGACGAAGCCCTCGATCAGCTGGTGCACCTGCGGGTCGGCGACCACCTCGGCGTAGGACTTGTCCTTCAGCCCGTGCGCGGCGGCCCACGGCATGATGACCGCCTCGTCCAGGCCGATCAGCGCGGTGCAGAAGTTGCGGCCGTTGCCGATCACGAGGATGTTGCTGACGAACGGGCAGACCGCCTTGAACCTGCCCTCGACCTCGCTGGGCGCGACGTACTTGCCGCCGGAGGTCTTGAACAGGTCCTTCTTGCGGTCGGTGATCCGCAGGAAGCCGTCGGGGCCGAGCTCGCCGATGTCCTCGGTGTGGAACCAGCCGTCGGCCTCCAGCACCTCGGCGGTCTTCTCGGGCAGGTCGTGGTAGCCGCGCATGACGCCGGGGCCGCGCAGCAGGATCTCGCCGTCCTCGGCGATCCGGACCTCGGTGCCGGGCAGCGGGCGGCCCACGGTGCCGATCCGGACGTCCTCCTCACGGTTGACGCAGGAGCCGGCACTGGTCTCGCTGAGGCCGTAGCCCTCCAGGATCGGCACGCCGGCGCCGAGGAAGAAGTAGCCGATCTCGGGCGCGAGCGCGGCGCTGCCGGAGACGGCGCCGCGCAGCCGGCCGCCGAAGGCCGCGCGGATCTTGGCGTAGACCAGCTTGTCGGCCAGGCCGTGCTGGAGCCTGAGGCCCAGCGGGGCGGTGCCGGCGCCGGTGGCGATCCGGCTCTCCTGGACGGCGCGGGCGTGCTCGCGGGCGACCTTGGCGGCCCACCGGAAGATCTTGTACTTGGCGCCGCCCTCGGCCCGGGCCCGGCCGGCGATGCCGTTGTAGACCTTCTCGAAGATGCGCGGCGCCGAGGCCATCACGGTCGGCCGGATGACCGGCAGGTTGTGGATGATCCGGTCGACCCGGCCGTCCACGGCCATCACGTGGCCGGTGGCGATCTGGCCGGAGATCAGCGTCTTGCCGAACACGTGCGACAGCGGCAGCCACATGAACTGGACGTCGTCGGAGCGCAGCAGTCCGCTGGCCTCCTGGGCCCGGGCCTCGTACGCCCAGCAGTCGTGCACCAGGCGCACGCCCTTGGGGCGGCCGGTGGTGCCGGAGGTGTAGATGAGGGTGGCCAGCTGTTCCTTGTCGAGCGCGGCGACGGCCTTCTCGACCGCGTCCGGGTGCTGCTCCAGGTACTCGGCGCCGCGCTGCTCCAGCTCGGCGAGGGTGAGCACCGTGAGGGCGTTCAGGCCGTCGGCCCCGGGGGTACTGGCCTGTGGGGCGTCGGTCTCGGGGGCGTCGGCCTCGGGGGCGTCGAAGAGGATGACGGTCCGCAGCTCGGGCAGCTGTCCGAGCTGGCCGACGGCCTTGGCGAGTTGGGCGGAGTTCTCCGCGAACAGCGCCCTGGAACCGGAGTTGGAGAGGATGAACGCGGTCTCATCGGCGTTGGTACTGGGATAGACGGTCGTCGTGGCGGCACCCGCGCACATGTTCCCGAGGTCGGCGATGATCCATTCGAGCCGGGTGGAGGAGGCGAGGGCCACCCGGTCCTCCGGCTGGATGCCGAGCGCCATCAGGCCGGCGGCCACCGCCTTGACCCGGGCCGCGGTCTGCGCCCAGGTGAGCGAGCGCCACTGCTCGGCGCCGGGGGCGCTGTCCGCGGCGTGCTCGTCGACCGGGGCCGGGTAGCGGTAGGCCTCGGCGTTCGGGGTGGCGGCGACCCGCTCCAGGAAGAGGTGGGCGACGGAGGCGGGACGCCCGGCGACCAAGTCGGCACTGCCGGAGTCGATCAGGGACTGCGCGGAACTCAACGAGGACCTCCGGGGGCGGGTGGCCGTCTGAGGGATGGTCTCGGCGCCCGTGGGGGGCGGCCGCCGGGCCCCCGGTCAACCCGGGCGATACCGGCGAGTAACAAGGGGGCAATCAGCAGCCTAGGGGGAAACCGGTCATTCCGTAAGAGGGCGGGGCCCGGCCGGCACACCGCCGCGCCGCCGGTGCCCGACGACGACTCCGCCCGCGCCCCGGTGAACCCGTGCAATCGGGCCCGCCGTACGGTTCGGCAAAGGACTGGGCAAACCTGCGATCCACAACTCGTGAATCGCCTGTACGAGTCCACCAAAGAACGAGAATCGGGATGCGAATCCACCCGTCGACGACAAGAGTGTGCCAGTGCTGATCAGACTTCTCAGGGCGTACCTGCGCCCGTACTCCCGACCGATCGCGCTGCTCGTGGGGCTCCAACTGGTGTCCACCCTGGCGGCGCTCTACCTGCCGACGCTCAACGCCGACATCATCGACGACGGCGTGGTCAAGGGCGACACCGGCTACATCCTGCAGGTGGGCGGGGTGATGATCGGCATCACCCTGGTCCAGGCGCTCTGCTCGATCGGCGCCGTCTACTACGGCTCCAAGACCGCCATGGCCTTCGGCCGGGACGTCCGCGCCGCCGTCTTCGACCAGGTGCAGAGCTTCTCCGCCCGCGAGGTCGGCCAGTTCGGCGCCCCCTCGTTGATCACCCGCACCACCAACGACGTCCAACAGGTCCAGATGCTGGCCCTGATGAGCTTCACGCTCATGGTGGCCGCCCCCATCATGTGCGTCGGCGGCATCATCATGGCCCTCAACCAGGACGTGCCGCTGTCCGGCCTGCTGCTCGCGGTCATCCCGCTGCTCGGCGCCGTCGTCGTCCTCCTCGTCCGCTCGCTGCGCCCCAAGTTCCGCAGCATGCAGACCCGGATCGACACGGTGAACCGGGTCCTGCGCGAGCAGATCACCGGCATCCGGGTCATCCGCGCCTTCGTCAAGGACGACCACGAGCAGGCCCGCTTCGCCAAGGCCAACGGGGACCTCACCGACACCGCCCTCCAGGTCGGCCGGCTGATGTCGTTCATGTTCCCGGCCGTGATGCTGGTCGTGAACGTCTCCAGCGTCGCCGTGCTCTGGTTCGGCGCCCACCGGATCGACAACGGCGGCATGCAGATCGGCGCGCTCACCGCCTTCCTCTCCTACCTGATGCAGATCCTCATGAGCGTCATGATGGCCACCTTCATGTTCATGATGGTGCCGCGCGCCGAGGTCTGCGCCGAGCGCATCGAGGAGGTCCTCGGCACCTCCTCCAGCGTCGTCCCGCCCGCCGCGCCGATCACCGAGGTGCTGCGCCGCGGCAACCTGGAACTGCGCGACGTCGACTTCCGCTACCCCGGCGCCGAGGCCTCGGTGCTGCGCGGCATCGCCATCACCGCCCGCCCCGGCGAGACCACCGCCGTCATCGGCTCCACCGGCAGCGGCAAGTCCACCCTGCTCGGGCTCGTGCCCCGGCTGTTCGACGCCACCTCCGGCCAGGTCCTGCTCGACGGCGTCGACGTGCGCGAACTCGCCCCCGAGGCGATCGCCGAGAGCGTCGGCCTCGTCCCGCAGAAGCCCTACCTGTTCTCCGGCACCGTCGCCAGCAACCTCCGCTACGGCCGGCCCGACGCCACCGACGAGGAACTCTGGCACGCCCTGGAGATCGCCCAGGCCAAGGACTTCGTCGCGGAACTGGCCGAAGGCCTGGACGCCCCGATCGCCCAGGGCGGCGGCAACGTCTCCGGCGGCCAGCGCCAGCGCCTGGCCATCGCCCGGGCCCTGGTCCGCCAGCCCGACGTCTACCTGTTCGACGACTCCTTCTCGGCGCTCGACTACGCCACCGACGCCAGGCTGCGCAAGGCCCTCGCCCGCGAGACCTCCGACGCCACCGTGCTGATCGTCGCCCAGCGCGTCTCCACCATCCGCGACGCCGACCGGATCATCGTCCTCGACGAAGGCGCGGTCGTCGGCACCGGCACCCACCACGAACTGATGGCCGACAACCCGACATACCGGGAGATCGTGCTCTCCCAGCTCACCGAGCAGGAGGCGGCGTGACCACCCCCGGCAAGCCCGACGCGGACACCAGGACCGCGGACACCGAGACCACGGACACCAGAACCGTGGACCCCGAGGCCGCTGACCCCGCAAAGCCCGACCCGGACACCAAGGCCGCGGACCCCGCCGACGAACTGCCCAGCGACTCGCAGGCCGCCGCCGCCCGCCGCGGCCCCGCCGGACCTGGCCGCTTCATGGGCGGCCAGGGCACCGAGAAGTCCATGGACTTCAAGGGCTCCGGCAAGCGACTGCTCGCCCTGCTGCGCCCCGAACGCAACCTGATCTCCGGCGTGCTGGCCCTCGGCGTGCTCAGCATCGGCTGCGCCGTCACCGGCCCCAAGGTCCTCGGCAACGCCACCGACCTGATCTTCGCCGGCGTCGTCGGCGCCCGCTTCGAACCCGGCACCTCCAAGGCGCAGATCGTCGAGGGGCTGCGCGCCCACGGCGAGGGCGGCGTCGCCGGCCTGCTCTCCTCGGTGGACTTCACCCCCGGCCAGGGCATGGACTTCGGCGCCATCGGCACCGTGCTGCTCTGGGTGCTGGTCATCTACCTCGCCTCCGCCCTGTTCGGCATCGTCCAGGGCCGGCTGGCCACCGCGGCGATCCAGCGGGCCGGCTACCGGCTGCGCCAGGACGTCGAGGCCAAACTCGCCCGGCTGCCGCTCAGTTACTTCGACAAGCAGCCGCGCGGCGAGGTGCTCAGCCGGGTCACCAACGACATCGACAACATCAGCCAGTCCATGCAGCAGACCATGGGACAGGTCGTCAACTCGCTGCTCACCGTGATCGGCGTGCTGGCGATGATGTTCTGGATCTCCCCGCTGCTGGCGACGATCGCCCTGATCTCGGTGCCGCTGTCGGTGGCCGTCGCCGCCAAGGTCGGCAAGCGGGCGCAGCCCCAGTTCGTCCAGCAGTGGAAGTCCACCGGCCAACTCAACGCGCACATCGAGGAGATGTACACCGGCCACACCCTGGTCAAGGTGTTCGGCCGCCAGCGCGAGTCCGCCGAGACCTTCCGCGAGCACAACGAGGCGCTGTACACCTCCAGCTTCCGGGCGCAGTTCATCTCCGGGATCATCCAGCCCGCGATGATGCTGATCGGCAACCTGCAGTACGTGCTGGTCGCGGTCGTCGGCGGCCTGCGGGTGGCCAGCGGCGCGCTGTCCATCGGCGACGTGCAGGCGTTCATCCAGTACTCGCGGCAGTTCAGCCAGCCGCTCACCCAGGTCGCCAGCATGGCCAACCTGGTGCAGTCCGGGGTCGCCTCCGCCGAGCGCGTCTTCGAGCTGCTGGACGCCCCCGAGCAGACCCCCGAACCGGCCGTGTCCGAGCGGCCCGACACCATCCACGGCCGGGTCGCCTTCCAGGACGTGTCCTTCCGCTACGACCCCGAGAAGCCGCTCATCGAGGACCTCTCGCTCAAGGTCGAACCCGGCCAGACCGTCGCCATCGTCGGCCCCACCGGCGCCGGCAAGACCACCCTGGTCAACCTCCTGATGCGGTTCTACGAGGTCAGCTCCGGGCGGATCACCCTCGACGGGGTCGACGTCTCCGCGATGTCCCGCGAGGAACTGCGCTCCGGCATCGGCATGGTGCTCCAGGACACCTGGCTGTTCGGCGGCACCATCGCCGACAACATCGCCTACGGCGCCCAGGGAGCCACCCGCGAGCAGGTCGTCGAGGCCGCCAAGGCCGCCCACGTCGACCGCTTCGTGCGCACCCTGCCGGACGGCTACGACACCGTCATCGACGACGACGGCGCCGGGGTCAGCGCGGGCGAGAAGCAGCTGATCACCATCGCCCGGGCGTTCCTCGCCCAGCCGTCGATCCTCGTCCTGGACGAGGCGACCAGCTCCGTCGACACCCGCACCGAGGTGCTGATCCAGCGGGCCATGGCCCGGCTGCGCACCGGCCGCACCAGCTTCGTGATCGCGCACCGGCTCTCCACCATCCGGGACGCCGACGTGATCCTGGTGATGGAGAACGGCTCGATCGTCGAACAGGGCTCGCACGACGAGCTGATCGCCGCGCACGGCGCCTACGCGCGGCTGTACCAGGCGCAGTTCGCGGAGGCCGTGGCCGAGGTGGACTGACCGTCGCACACCGCCGGTGCCGAGCCGGGGCGGGCCCGAACCGCCCCGGCTCCTCGTCCGTGGTGCGCTGCGGTGGCCCGCTCCGGCGGAGAGAACGAGGGTGGGGAGAACGAGGAGGGGCCCGGGCGGTTGTCCGCCCGGGCCCCTCTCACGCGCCTGTGGTTACTTCTTTTCCTTCGGCGCCTCGGCGTCGGTGGACAGCGCGGCGATGAAGGCCTCCTGCGGGACCTCCACGCGGCCGACCATCTTCATCCGCTTCTTGCCTTCCTTCTGCTTCTCCAGCAGCTTGCGCTTGCGCGAGATGTCACCGCCGTAGCACTTGGCGAGGACGTCCTTGCGGATCGCGCGGACCGTCTCACGGGCGATCACCCGGGAGCCGATGGCCGCCTGGATCGGCACCTCGAACTGCTGGCGCGGGATCAGCTTCTGCAGCTTGCCCGCCATCATCACGCCGTAGCCGTAGGCCTTGTCCTTGTGCACGATCGCGGAGAAGGCGTCCACCGCGTCGCCGTGCAGCAGGATGTCGACCTTCACCAGCTGGGCGGACTGCTCGCCGATGGGCTCGTAGTCGAGCGAGGCGTAGCCGCGGGTCTTGGACTTCAGCTGGTCGAAGAAGTCGAAGACGATCTCGGCGAGCGGCAGGGTGTAGCGCAGCTCGACCCGGTCCTCGGACAGGTAGTCCATGCCCTGGAGGTTGCCGCGGCGGGACTGGCAGAGCTCCATGATCGCGCCGACGAACTCGTTGGGCGCCAGGATGGTGCCGCGCACGACCGGCTCGTACACCTCGGCGATCTTGCCGGTCGGGAACTCGCTCGGGTTGGTGACGATGTGCTCGGTACCGTCCTCCATGATCACCCGGTAGACCACGTTCGGGGCGGTGGAGATCAGGTCGAGGTTGAACTCGCGCTCCAGGCGCTCCCGGATGATCTCCAGGTGCAGCAGGCCGAGGAAGCCGCAGCGGTAGCCGAAGCCGAGCGCGACCGAGGTCTCCGGCTCGTACACCAGCGCGGCGTCGTTCAGCCGCAGCTTGTCCAGGGCGTCGCGCAGCAGCGGGTAGTCCGAGCCGTCCAGCGGGTACAGGCCGGAGAACACCATCGGGCGCGGGTCCTTGTAGCCGCCCAGCGCCTCGGTCGCACCCTTGTGCATCGAGGTGATGGTGTCACCGACCTTGGACTGCCGGACGTCCTTCACGCCGGTGATGATGTAACCCACCTCGCCGACGCCCAGGCCGTCGGAGACCTTCGGCTCGGGCGAGATGACGCCGATCTCCAGCAGCTCGTGGGTGGCGCCGGTGGACATCATCGCGATCCGCTCGCGCTTGGTGAGCTGTCCGTCCACGACACGCACGTAGGTGACCACGCCGCGGTAGGAGTCGTACACCGAGTCGAAGATCATCGCGCGGGCCGGGGCGTCCTTGACGCCGACCGGGGCCGGGACGGTGTTGACGATGTGGTCCAGCAGGTCCTCGACGCCGAGGCCGGTCTTGGCGCTGACCTGCAGCACGTCCGAGGGGTCGCAGCCGATGATGTGCGCGATCTCCGCCGCGTACTTCTCCGGCTGGGCGGCCGGCAGGTCGATCTTGTTCAGCACCGGGACGATCGTGAGGTCGTTCTCCAGCGCCAGGTACAGGTTGGCGAGGGTCTGCGCCTCGATGCCCTGGGCCGCGTCGACCACCAGGATGGTGCCCTCGCAGGCCGCGAGGGAGCGGGACACCTCGTACGTGAAGTCCACGTGGCCGGGGGTGTCGATCATGTTGAGGATGTGCGTCGTCCCGGCATTCGGACCGGTCCTCGGCGCCCACGGGAGGCGGACCGCCTGCGACTTGATGGTGATGCCGCGCTCGCGCTCGATGTCCATGCGGTCGAGGTACTGGGCGCGCATCTGCCGCGGGTCGACGACGCCCGTGATCTGCAGCATCCGGTCTGCGAGCGTCGACTTGCCGTGGTCGATGTGGGCGATGATGCAGAAGTTGCGGATCAGCGCCGGGTCGGTACGGCTGGGCTCTGGCACATTGCTGGGGGTCGCGGGCACCTTGGTCCGATTCTCCGTTGGTCCGGGGCCGGGGGTGTCCTGGTCATCGCTGACCGGTTTTCCCGGGGACCGGACAGTCTCGTCCGATCGAAATAGTTCCTCCCATCCTCCCACGACCACGGCGCGGGCCGCCGTTCGGTCCGCCCGGACCTTCTCCGGGCCCGCGCCAGACGGCAGGATGGCACCCCGTGATCCTCGAAAGCGCCCTGCTCGACGTCCTGCCCGGCCAGGAGGACGAGTTCCTCGCCGCCTTCGCCGAGGCCCGGCCCCTGATCGCCGTCCAGCAGGGCTTCCGCTCCCTGCAACTGCGCCGCTGCCTCGACGAAGGACGCGGCTCGCGATTCCTCCTCCAGGTGGAATGGGAGACGCTCGCGGACCACACCGAGGGCTTCCGCGGCTCAGCCGAGTACCGGCGGTGGCGGGAGCTGCTGCACCGCTTCTACCGGCCGTTCCCGGAGGTCGAGCACTACGGGGAGCCGGTGCTCAGTGCGTAGACGGCCCACTACCGCGCAGGCGACCCGGCCACGGGGCCGGGCGCCCGGTTTGGGGCGGGTGGCGGGCCCCTGGTAGCGTGGGCTGCTGCACCTGGCCCCGGCATGCCCTCTCAGCTGCCCGGCGGCCGCGCGGTGCAGCCCGTTCAATCCTTTTAGACAAGACTGAGGCTCCTTCGTGGCGAACATCAAGTCCCAGATCAAGCGCAACAAGACCAACGAGAAGGCGCGCCTGCGCAACAAGGCCGTCAAGTCCTCGCTGAAGACCGCCCTGCGCAAGGCCCGCGAGGCCGCTGCCGCCGGCGAGACCGAGAAGGCCACCGTGCTGGCCCGCGCCGCCTCCAAGGCGCTGGACAAGGCCGTGAGCAAGGGCGTCATCCACGCCAACCAGGCCGCCAACAAGAAGTCGGCCATCACCAAGCGCGTCAACGCGGCCGCCCAGGCCTGACGCCCCGGGGGCCTCGGCCCCCACCGCCTCGGGACGGACCCGGCCCTCTACCCGGACCCCTGAGGCGCGAGAGACTCGCACCGCACGCGGCCTGCGTTCGCCACGCGGGTGCGGTGTACGAAGCAGTACGACAGGCGCCGTAGTCGGCCTCTCCCCAGAGGCCCGCTACGGCGCCTGTCGCGTTCCGCGGCCCGGTCGCTGTCGTCTGGCCGGTCACGCGCGTCCGGGGCTCCGGACGGCGCTGCGGGCCGATGCCTGGGAAGCCGTCCGCTCGATGGGCGCGTAGGCGGGTCGGCGGGTGAGCAGGTGGTGGCAGGCGGGTCGGCGGGTGGCCGGGCAGGCGCGGGCCGGGTCCGGCCCCGGTCCGGTGGACGGGTCCGGTCCGGTGGCCGCGCCGTCAGTACGCCGGGCGGGACCCGGCCCGGGCCGCCCGGGCGACGGCCACCACCGCGCGCTCCAGCGCGAAGGCCGGATCGTCCGAGCCGCCCTTGACGGCGGCGTCGGCCTGGGCGATCGCGGTCAGCGCGGTGGCCACCCCGTCGCCGGTCCAGCCGCGCATCTGCTGGCGCACCCGATCGACCTTCCACGGCGGCATGCCCAACTCGCGGGCCAGGTCCGCCGGACGCATGTTCCGCCCGGTGGTCGCCAGCCGCCCGATGCTGCGCACGCCGGAGGCCAGCGCGTAGGTGATACCGGTCGGCGGCTGGCCCACCGCCAGGGCCCAGCGCAGCCGCTCCAACGCCTCCGCGGCCCGGCCGGTGACCGCCAGATCGGCCACCTCGAAACCCGTCGCCTCGGCCCGGCCGCTGTAGTAGCGGGCCACCACCGTCTCGTCGATCGCACCCTCGACGTCCGAGGTCAACTGGCTGCACGCGGCCGCCAGCTCGCGCAGGTCGCTGCCGAGCGAGTCCAGCAGGGACTGGCAGGCCTCCGGCGTCGCCGAGCGGCCCAGCGTACGGAACTCACCCCGGACGAAGGCCAGCCGCTCGCTCGCCTTGGTCAGCTTCGCGCACGCCACCTCGCGACCGCCCGCCTTGCGCCCGGCGTCCAGCAGGCCCTTGCCCTTCGCCCCGCCCGCGTGCGCCAACACCATGATCACTTCTTCGGCCGGCGTCTCGATGTACGCCTTGACCTCCTTCACCGAGTCGGCGGAGAGGTCCTGCGCGGCCCGCACCACGATCACCTTGCGCTCGGCGAACAGCGACGGCGTGGTCAGCTCGGCCAGGCTGCCCGGCTGCAGGCCGCCGGGCGGCAGATCCCGCACGTCGGTGTCCGGGTCCGCCGCCTTCGCCGCCGCCACCACCTGGGCGACCGCGCGGTCCAGCAGCAGCTCCTCCTGGCCGACCGCGAGGGTCAGCGGGGCGAGCAGGTCGTCGGGTGCACTCTTCCTGGCCATCGCCTACCAGCATCCCACGGGGCGCGGACACTCCCGCCCGGGGCGACCCCGGCCCCTGGCCCCGCCCGGTCCCGCCTCTCCGGCCCGACCTACCCGACCCGACCCGCCTGACCCGACCTGCCCAACCGTGCCGATCACCCGACCTGGAGAATGGTCCGGTGACCGAGAACCACACCACCGACCTGCCGGACGTCAACGACCCGCACGCCCGGCAACTGCTCGTCCTGCCCGACCGCGACGCCGCCGAGGACGCCGCCGAGGAGCTCAGCGCCGCCCACCCCGACCTCGGCGAGCTCGACCTCGTCCGGGACGCCCTGGCCGGCGAGGACGACGCCGAGGACGCCCAGTGGCTGGTCGTCGTCGAGCCCCCGGAGGACGGCTGGACCCCGGCCCTGCTGCACGCCCTGGACGCCATCGCCGTCGAGCACGAGGGCTGGCGCGAGGAAGGCTGACACCGACGGCCGGACCCCGGCCCGGCCCGGAACCTTCGAGGGGAACGGACCCGGACGCGGCGCTGCGCCCGTTCCGGGCCGAGGAGCACGAGGCCACCTCCACCCCGCGCCGCCGGGTCCGACCACCTCGGCGTCAACCCTCGACGAGCCACACCCCCGTCGAGTGATTCACCGTCAATTCCGTGCCTCCTCACACCAAGTGCGTGTCATTCTGCGCACGTTGCTTCGGCCACGAATCCTTGAGCGTCCGAGCCGGCTGCCCGCAGGGGCTCAGCGGCTCGGTCCACGCCACCGAAGGAGTGCAGATGTCCGTATCCCGCGCCCTGTCCCGGACCCGGTCCCGCGTTCTGGCCGTGCTGAGCGCCGCCGCAGTCGCGAGCGGGCTGGCGGTCGCCGTTCCGGCGACGCCCGCCTCCGCCGACGGGTTCGTGGTCAGCGAGGCCCAGTTCAACCAGATGTTCCCGAACCGGAACTCCTTCTACACGTACGACGGCCTGGTCAATGCGCTGAGCGCCTACCCCGGGTTCGCCACCACCGGGGACGACGCGACGCGCAGGCGGGAGGCGGCCGCCTTCCTCGCCAACGTCAGCCACGAGACCGGCGGCCTGCGGTACGTCGTCGAGCAGAACACCGCCAACTACAGCCACTACTGCGACGCCTCGCAGCCCTACGGCTGTCCGGCCGGCCAGAGCGCCTACTACGGGCGCGGCCCGCTCCAGATCAGCTGGAACTTCAACTACAAGGCGGCGGGCGACGCCCTGAACATCGACCTGCTGGACAACCCCTACCAGGTGGAGCAGGACCCCGCCGTCTCCTGGAAGACCGGCCTCTGGTTCTGGGACACCCAGAACGGCGCCGGGACGATGACCCCGCACGACGCCATCGTCAACGGCAGGGGCTTCGGCGAGACCATCCGCAGCATCAACGGCGCCCTGGAATGCAACGGCCAGAACCCGGACGAGCGCAACGACCGCATCAACCTCTTCCAGAACTTCGTCGGCATCCTCGGCACCGACGTCGGCGGCGGCAACATCTCCTGCTGACCCGGCCGGCCCTGCCAACAGCTCACGCTCGACGGTCGAGCGCGACGCACCACCGTAGGTGCCCGTACTTCGGCGCGCTCCGGGCAGGGCCCGGAGCGCGCCGCGATCGTTCTCCGGGCCCCGCCCCGCCCCCCTCCCTCCTCCCCACCCCCACCCCTTTCCCTTCCCCCACCTGATGGCTGGGAGGAGAGGAGGGCGGGGTCAGCCGGGCGGGGCTCGCGGGGTGTGCGAGCCCTGCCCGGTACGGGAGTCGGGCGCTCCGTCCGCAGCGCGCGAGCGGGGCTTGCGCGCCTCGTGCGCCGTCTGCGGGTGCACGGACACCCCGAGGACGGCCGGCGAGCCGCCCGTCACCGCGATGTCGCCCACCCGATCGGTGCGCAGCACGCTCGCGCCCAGCGCGCGCAGCCGGTCCACCGTCCGCACGGACGGATGCCCGTACGCGTTTCCCTCGCCGCACGAGATCAATGCCAGCCGGGGACGCAACGCACCGGTCAAGGCCCAGTCCTGATGCGCGGATCCGTGGTGCGCCACCTTCAGGACGTCCACCCGCCCCAACCGGCCCAGCAGCGCCGACTGGGCGGGCGGTTCGAGGTCCCCGAGCAACGCCATCCGCAGTCCGCCCGCCACCGACACCACCAGCGCGACGCTCGCATTGTTCGCCCCCGGTGCCTCGGCAGCCGCCCCGGCGTCGGGCCAGACCACCTCCCAGGACAGCCCCGGCCCCACCGAGCGCCGTTCACCGCGCCCCGCGCGCAGCAGCGGGACTCCGGCACCAGCCGCCCAGCCCGCCACCCGGGCCGCCTCACCCGGTGGATCGTCCAGGGTCGTGCCCTCGATCGCTCCGACCCGGCGGCCCCGGAACACCCCCGGCACACCCTCGACGTGATCGGCGTGGAAGTGCGTCACCACCAACAACGGCACTTCCGTGACACCCAGATCCCGCAGGCACCTGTCGGCGGCGTTCGGATCCGGCCCCGCATCGACCACCACCGCACTGTCCTGTGCACCGGCCGCGAGCACCAGCATGTCCCCTTGGCCCACGTCGCACATCACCATCCGCCACCCCGGCGGCGGCCAGCCGGTCGCGATCCGGGTGAGCTGCGGTGGCCGCAGCAGCACGGCCAGCAGGACCACGAGCAGGACCCCCGCCACCAGCGCCCGCACCCACCGCCGCCGGGCGCGGACGGGCTTGCCGGACGGCGCCCGCCGTGGCAGCAGGAGCGGCATCACCCAGCAGACCGCCAGGGTGGCCAGCGCGACCGTCGCCGTCCCGAACCACCCGCCCGGCCAGGAAAGTTGGCTGCCCGGAAGTTCGGCACCGCGCCGCGCCACCAGGGCGAGCCAGCCGACCGGCACGCCGGCCGGCTCCGCGAGCAGCCGGGCCAGGTCCGGGAGGAGCGGCTGCAGCACGAGCACCCCGAAGCCGAGCAGGGTCGCCGGGGCCACCGCCAGTTCGGCCAGCAGGTTGCACGGGATCGAGACCAGGCTGACGTGCCCGGACAGCACCACCGTCACCGGCGCGCACAGGGCCTGGGCGGCGGCCGTCGCCGCCAGGGCACCCGCCAGGTGGTGCGGCCAGCGCCGGGACCGCAGCGCCTCGGCCCAGTGCGGCCCGAGGACGAGCAGCCCGGCCGTGGCGAGCACCGAGAGCAGGAATCCGAAGGAACGCGCCAGGAACGGGTCGAGCAGGACGAGCACCAGGACCGCCCCGGCGAGCGCGGGCACCGCCTGCCGGGGCCGGCCGGTGGCCAGCGCGAGCATGCCGATCAGCCCCGTCCCGGCCGCGCGCAGCACGCTGGGCTCCGGCCGGCAGACAGCGACGAAGGCCAGCGTCAGCGCCGTCCCGAGCAACGCGCTGGTGCGCAGCGAGAGCCCCAGCAACGCGGCCAGCCCGCGCCGTTCCGGGGTGCCGGCCTGCCCCGGGGCGCCCAGCAGCGCGCCGAGGACGATCGCCAGGTTGGCCCCGCTCACCGCCACCAGGTGCACCAGGTCGGTGGCCCGGAAGGCGTCCTCAAGGTCATCGGGCAGTCGCGAGGTGTCCCCCACGACCAGGCCCGGGAGCAGTCCGCGCGCGTCCGGCGGGAGCCCGTCGCTGGCCGTGCGCAGACCGGCACGCAGCCGCCCGGCGATCCGCTGCGGCAGGCTCGGCGGCGCGAGGTGCCGGGGCGGGCCGTGGACGACCAGCAGCGCCGCGCGCGAGGTGTCGTAGCCGTCTCCCGCGGGCCGCACCTCGGCCTCCACCGCCAGCCGCTCCGACGGGAGCAGCCCCTGCCAGGGCCCGGATTCCGCGCCCCGGACCATGACGGTCACCGGGGTCCGCGTCCGGGTGCTCCGCCCGTCCGGCAGGAGCGTGACCCGGTCGGCCACCGCGTCGACGGTGAGGAGGGTCTGCCCGCCGGTGGTCCCGCCCCGGGCCGTGTGGGCCTTCGGGTCCCCGGCGACGGTCAGCTCCGCCTCCACCACCCGAGCGGGCTCGCCCGGGGACCGCGGCGGGGCGTGCTCGGCCGCTCGGACGAGCTCCGGCAGCGGCCCCCGGTACAGATCGGCGGTGTGCAGCGGGGTCGCCACCGCCGCGGCGGCTCCGGTGAGCAGGACGGCGGCCAAGGTCACCGCCGCTGCGCGTCGGCGCAGGAGCGCGGGCCTGACGAGCAGCAGGACGGCCGCCGGCGCGGCGGCACCCGCCAGGCCGAAGGCGAGGACGTCGTACCCCGGCTCCAGGCCGAGGAGCGCGGCCGTCACCACCCAGGCCGAGACGGCGGGAAGCAGCAGCCGGAAGTCGGCACCGGTGGAGCGGTTCGGCAGGTTCGGTTCGGTGGTGGCGGGCACGGCGGTACCTCCCTTCGGCGGGTGGCGGCGACGGACGAAGGACGACGGACGGACGACGACAGACGGACGACGACAGACGGACGGACGGGAGAACAGGCGGGCAAGGGGACGGACGGGGAGGTCAGAGGGTCAGCAGCGGACGGAGTTCCGCGAACGTGCGCGCCCCGATGCCGCTGACCTGCCGGAGCTGGTCGAGCGTGCGGAACGAGCCGTGCGATGTGCGGTAGGCGAGGATGCGCTGGGCGAGGGTCGGGCCGACGCCGGGGAGGGCGTCGAGCTGTTCGAGGCCTGCGCGGTTGAGGCTGACGGGCGGTCTGGGCGTGCTGGCCGCCGGCGGTCCGTTGCCGGCTCCGGCGCCCGGGGCGGAGGCCTGAGCCGGCTCGCCGACCAGGATCTGTTCACCGTCCGTCAGCACCCGGGCCAGGTTGAGGCTTCGGGTGTCCGTCTCCGGCAGCGGACCACCCGCCGCCCGCAGGGCGTCGGCCACCCGCGAGCCGCCGGGCAGGGTGTGCAGGCCTGCGAGGTGCACCCGCCCGCCGATGTCGACCACGACGACCGCCCCGCCCCCGGCGCCGACGGGATCGGCCGCCGAGACCGAGGCCGGGCCCGGGCCCGAGGCCGGAGCCGGCACGGACGCGGATGTCGCCCCCGGTGAATCCGGTGAATCCGGTGAGACCGGTGAGACCGGGGCGGAGGCCAACGCCGGCACGGCCACCGCCTGCGGTCTGGCCAGCCAGAAGTGCTGCACGGCGTAGCCGACCGCGAACAGCAGCAGGACGGCCAACCCGGCCACCGCCCGCCGGTCGAGTGCCATCGCCGAGCCGAATCGAAGACCCGACCCGGCCCCCGGCTCCGGCGGATCCACGTCACCGCCCGCCCTGACCGAATCCAACGGCACAGGTGGCACAGGCGGCGCAGGCCCCGCCGGCGGAGGCCGTTCCCCCGCCCCGGACGGAACCGCGCCCGAAGGCTGCCCGGTCGACGCGAGCGCGCCCACCGCGGCACCGAAGCCCACCGGCCCGCCAGCCCCGACCCCTGCCCCTGCCCCGACCCCTGCCCTTGCCCCACCGCCCACGGCGCTGCTGCCGCCGGTCGGCAGCAGCGCCGCCATCCGCAGCCGGACGGTCTCGTTGATCTCGTGGCGCTTCGCCGCGCCCAGGCCCATGGTCGTCATGCCGAGGACGGTAGGAGTCCTCGGCAGAGCGCGCAGAAATTACCGAACCCCTGTGGATAACTCAGGGGTTGTGGACAAAACAGATCACTCACACGAGTGATCGGTGCCGCGAAAAGTTGACCAGAGCCCGCGACGCGGCGCGACCGGCCCGCTCAGCGCGGCGCGACGACCACCGCGAGCAGCCCCGGCCCGACGTGCGCGCCGATCACCGCCCCCACCTCGCCCACGTACAGCTCCCGCAGCCCCGGCACCCGGGCCCGCAGCCGCTCCGCGAGCGGCTCCGCCCGTTCCTCGGCCGCCAGGTGGTGCACGGTGATGTCGACCTCCCCGCCCCCCGACCGCTCGACCGCGATCTCCTCCAAGCGCGCGATCGCCCGCGACGCGGTGCGCACCTTCTCCAGCGGTTCGATCCGCCCCCCGTCCAGGTGCAGCAGCGGCTTGACCGCCAGCGCCGACCCGAGCAGCGCCCGCGCCGCCCCGATCCGGCCGCCCCTGCGCAGGTGCTCCAGGGTGTCGACGTAGAAGAACCCGCTGGTCACGGCCGCCCGCCGGGTGGCGGCCTCGGCCGCCTCCGCCAGGTCCCGCCCGTCCGCGATCGCCTCGGCCGCCGCCAGCACCGCGTATCCGAGGGCCATGCCGACCAGCCGGCTGTCCACCACCCGCACGGGTACCGGCACCTCGGAGGCCGCCAGCCGGGCGGCCTCCACCGTGCCGGACAGCTCGCCGGAGATGTGCACCGAGACGATGCCCTTCGCCCCGGCCTCGGCGGCGGCCCGATAGGCGGCGGCGAAGGCCTCGGGGTTCGGTCGGGAGGTCGTCACCCGCTGCTTGTCGCGCAGCGCCTCGGCGACGTCCTTGGGGGAGATCTCAACGCCTTCGCACAGGACCGCGTCACCGACCGCGACGCTCAGCGGGACCACCGTGATCCCGTACCGGTCGAGGGTCTCCTGCGGCAGGTAGGCCGTGGAGTCGGTGACAAGTGCGAGGTCAGAGGGCATGAGGCGGAGATTACTCCCCGTTCGTCCGGGAGGACAGCGCCCGGGTGCGAACCCCGAAGGGCCCCGAGGGCGCCGCCGGAACAAGCACGCGGCACCCGCCGAAACACGGCCGCAGCACCCGACGCGGGGTGCTCAGCCCGCCGTGGGCCCCGCCGACGGCTTCCGCAGCCGCTGGGCCAGTTTGGCCAGCGGGTCGGCGAGCCCGAGCAGTTCCTCCGCGCTCGGGCGCCCCTTCCCGTCCGTCAGCCCGGCCCGCGCAGCACCGCCGGAGGCCGCCCCTGAACGCGTACCCGCAGACGCGGACGCGGAGCCAGCGGAGCCAGCGGAACCAGCGCCAGCAGCGGAGCCAGCGGCGGCAGCAGAGCCTGCGGAACCGGCGCCGGCAGCGGAGCCACCGGAGGAGGACGCGGACGACGACTCCCCCGAGGTGTCCCAGTGCCGCAGCGCCCCCGCCTCGCTCTCGCACTCCTGGCTGAGCCGGCTCAGCTCGTCGTCCGCGAACCGGTGCATCCGGTCCTGCGCGGCCCAGCGCATGGTCTCCGCGGAGTGGGTGATCCGTTCGGCGCGCTCGCGCAGCTCCGGCAGCTTGGCCGCGATCCGCGCGGTGTCCGGCTCCCGCTCCAGCATCCGCAGTTCGCCGTCGAGTTCGGCGGCGTGCGTGTCGAGCCTGCCGAGCAGGGCGAGGGACTCGCCGAGCTGGCCGTCCTGGGGGAGGCCGCTCTCCAGCACCTGCCGGGTGCCGTCGAGCGAGGTGCGCAGGCCGAGCCGGACGGCGGCGATCTGGCCGGGCGGTCCGACCTTGGTGAAGGTCTTCGCCTTGAGGGTCGCGTTCTCCACGGCGCGCCGGGCATTGGCCTCGTGCCGCCCGATCTTCGTGGCTACGGCCTTCGCCGCCTTGACCGTGCCGACCACGGCCAGGACGAACGCCGCGATCCCGAAGAGCAGGACCAGGCCGATCATCACGCCGAACGCGTCCATCGCGAGCCACCTTCCGCCACCGTTTCGGCCCCCACCGGACCCAACGCGGGCCGTACTGCCGAGGGTTCCACGGTAGCCGCCGGATCGGGCCCGGAGCGGACGGAACGGGCCCGGGCGGCGGAGATCAGGGACAGATCGGGGATCTCCCCGAGGGTTCGCGGGTCCTCCCGGGGCTCCGGGCACGAGCAAGGGCGGGCGTCCCGAAGGACACCCGCCCCAGCAGCCTCAGCCGACCGACTACCAGTCGACCGACCTGAGCCTCGGCCTCTCAGCCTCAGCCGGTAACGATGTTCACCAGCTTCGGCGCCCGCGCGATCACCTTGCGCACCGGCGCCTCGCCGATCGCCGCGACGACGGCCGGGTCGGCCAGCGCCAGCGCCTCCAGCTCGGCGTCCGAGATCGTCGGCGCGACCTCCAGCCGGGCCTTCACCTTGCCCTTGAGCTGCACCACGCAGGTCACCGTCTCGTCCACCACGTACGCCGGGTCGGCGACCGGGTAGTCGGCGTGCGCCAGCGACTCGCCGTGGCCCAGCCGGCGCCACAGCTCCTCGGCGATGTGCGGGGCCAGCGGTGCGACGACCAGGACCAGCTGCTCGGCCACGGCGCGCGGCGTGGAGCCGCGCTTGACCAGGTAGTTGTTCAGCTCGATCGCCTTGGCGACGGCCGTGTTGAACCGCAGCCCGGCCATGTCGCCGCGGATGCCGTCGATCGCCTTGTGCAGGGCACGCAGCGTCGCCTCGTCCGGCTCCTCCTCGGTGACGACCAGGTCACCGGTGGCCTCCGAGACGACGTTGCGCCACAGCCGCTGCAGGAAGCGGTACGAGCCGACGACGGCGCGGGTGTCCCAGGGGCGGGAGACGTCCAGCGGGCCCATGGACATCTCGTACAGGCGCAGCGTGTCGGCGCCGTACTCGTCGGCGATGTCGTCGGGCGCGACGGCGTTCTTCAGGGACTTGCCCATCTTGCCGGCCTCGCGCTTGACGGCCTCGCCCTGCCAGAAGTACTGGCCGTCGCGCTCCTCGACCTCGGCGGCGGGCACCGGGAAGCCGCGCTCGTCGCGGTAGACGTCGGCGGTGATCATGCCCTGGTTGAACAGCTTGTGGAACGGCTCGACGGACGAGACGTGGCCCAGGTCGTGCAGCACCTTGTGCCAGAAGCGCGCGTACAGCAGGTGCAGCACGGCGTGCTCGGCACCGCCGACGTACAGGTCGGCGCCGCCGGCCGGCTTGGTGGCCGTGGGGCCCAGCCAGTACTTCTCGTTGGCCGGGTCGACGACCGCCGAGGAGTTCGACGGGTCGACGTAGCGCAGCTCGTACCAGCACGAACCCGCCCAGTTGGGCATGGTGTTGGTCTCGCGCCGGTACGTGCGGACGCCGTCGCCCAGGTCCAGTTCGACGTTGACCCAGGCCTCGTTGCGCGACAGCGGGGTCTTCGGCGAGGAGGTGGCGTCGTACGGGTCGTAGGTGTGCGGCGAGTAGTCCTCGACCTCGGGGACCTCGACCGGCAGCATCGACTCGGGCAGGGCGTGCATGACGCCGTCCTCGTCGTAGACGATCGGGAAGGGCTCGCCCCAGTACCGCTGGCGGCTGAACAGCCAGTCCCGCAGGCGGTAGTTGACGGTGCCCTCGCCGATGCCGCGCTCGGCCAGCCAGGCGGTGACGGCGGCCTTGGCGTCGACGACGCTCAGCCCGTCCAGCGTCAGCCCGTCCCGGGAGGAGTTGACGATGACGGAGTCGTAGGTGTCGAAGGCGTCGTCCCAGGCGGCCGGGTCCTCGCCGCGCCCGTCGGTGGGCTGGACGACGCAGCGCATCGGCAGCGCGAAGGCGCGGGCGAAGGCGAAGTCGCGGTGGTCGTGGGCGGGGACGGCCATGATGGCGCCGGTGCCGTAGCCCATCAGCACGTAGTCGGCGATGAACACCGGGACGGACGCGCCGCTGACCGGGTTCACGGCGTAGGCGCCGGTGAAGACGCCGGTCTTGACCTTGGCCTCGACCTGCCGCTCGACGTCCGACTTGGCGGCGGCGGTGGCCCGGTAGGCGGCGACGGCCTCGGCGGGGGTGGCGGCGCCGCCGGTCCACTCGGCGGGCACGTCCACGGGCCAGGCGGCCGGGACGATCGAGTCGACCAGGCCGTGCTCGGGGGCCAGCACCATGTAGGTGGCGCCGAACAGGGTGTCGGGCCGGGTGGTGAAGACGGTGATCTTCTCATCGGAACCGACGGCGAAGTCGACCCGGGCGCCCTCGGAGCGACCGATCCAGTTGCGCTGCTGCAGCTTGATGGCCTCGGGCCAGTCCAGCAGGTCCAGGTCGGAGATCAGGCGGTCGGAGTACGCGGTGATGCGCATCATCCACTGGCGCAGGTTGGACTTGAACACCGGGAAGTTGCCGCGCTCGGAGCGGCCGTCCGCGGTGACCTCCTCGTTGGCCAGGACGGTGCCCAGGCCGGGGCACCAGTTGACCGGCACCTCCTTGGAGTACGCCAGCCGGTACTCGCCCAGCAGTTCGTCGCGCTCGGCGGCGGACAGGTCGGCCCACGGGCGCCCGTCCGGGGTCGGCTTCGCGCCGGACTCGAACCGGGCGATCAGCTCGGCGATCGGCCGGGCCCCGCCGGCCTGCTCGTCGTACCAGGAGTTGAAGATCTGCAGGAAGATCCACTGGGTCCAGCGGTAGTACTCCGGGTCGATCGTGGAGATCGAGCGGCGCGGGTCGTGGCCCAGGCCCAGCCGGCGCAGCTGCTGGCGCATGTTGGCGATGTTGGCCTCGGTGGAGACCCGCGGGTGGGTGCCGGTCTGCACCGCGTACTGCTCGGCGGGCAGGCCGAACGCGTCGTAGCCCAGCGTGTGCAGCACGTTGTGGCCGGTCATCCGCTGGTAGCGGGCGTAGACGTCGGTGGCGATGTAGCCCAGCGGGTGGCCGACGTGCAGGCCCGCGCCCGAGGGGTACGGGAACATGTCCATGATGAAGCTGTGCGGCTTCGCGGCGACGTCACCGGCCTCCGGGTCGGCCAGCGCACCGGCGGGGTTGGGGGCGTTGAAGGTGCCCTCCTTCTCCCAGAGGTCCTGCCAGCGGGACTCGATCTCCGCCGCCAGCGCGGCGCTGTACCGGAACGGCTCGGTCGCGGTCTCGGCCGTGCCGGACGCAGGGGTCGTCTCGCTCATGGTCCTTCAAGCTCCATCGATGTCAGTTGGCGAACCGCGCACACGGCCGGCCCGTGAACGGGGGCGGAAAACAAAAAATCCCCTCGCAGGAGGGGACGCCACGCCGACTCCGGCACCGCCCGAGGGCGTAACCGGTCCTGGTCAGCGCGGCCGGCTAAGGAGCAGGCGCACGGTTCGCATGGGCTCAGGGTACCGCAAGCAGATCAGCGCGCTCCCGGGTATCCACCGGGGCCCGACGGCCCCGGGCCCGCCCCCGCACGGGCCTCACCGCCCCGCCGACGCCGCCGCCCGCGTCGCCGCGTCGAAGTCGCGCAGCGCCCGCGCCAGCCGCTCGGACTGCATGCCCGCCGCGAGCGCCCGGGCGAGCGACGCGGTGCGGGCGGCCTCCCGCTGGTCGCCGAGGCGCCGGTGGGTCTCGGCGAGGCGGACCATCAGCAGCGCCTTGGACCGCCCGCGGCCGGCCCCCAGCCCGGCGACGGCCTCGGCGAGCAGCGCCTTGGCCATCCGGTGCTGGCCGAGTGCCAGCCGCCCCTCCCCCACCATCCCGGCGAGTTCGGCGCGGGCCGCCTCCGTGCCGGGCACGCCGTCGAGTTCGGCGAAGGCCCGGGCGGCGGCGGCCTCGGCCTGCTCGGCCTCGCCCCGGCGGCCGTGCGCGCGGGCGATCCGGCCGAGTTGCCGGGCCCGGCCGGCGGGGCTCAGTACGGAGCCGTGCCGGGCCAGGGCCGTGTTGAGCGCGGCGACGGCGTCCAGGCCGCGTCCGCCGGCGCCCTGGGTGGCGAGCACCACCAGGCCGCCGAGCACGGCGACGCCGAGCCGGGCGTCGCCGCTGACGTGGGCGGCCCGCAGGGCGGCGACGAAGGCGCGCTGGGCGGCCGCGTCGTGGCCGAGGTCGTACGCGGCCCAGCCGGCCAGCCGGGCGAGCCGGCTGGCCGTGCCGTACAGCTCGCGGCCGACCCGTTCGTCGTAGGCGCCGAGTTCCAGCAGCTTGGCCAGCATGGCGAGTTCGGCCCGGGTGGGGCCGAGGACGAGTCCGCCGCCGCAGGAGCGTTCGAGCCGCTGCTTGCTGCGGTAGGACAGGCCGAGGTCGCCGACGAGGCCGGGGTCGATGCGCAGCGCCCCTTCGCCGCCCCCGACGGGCGGGGGCGGGGAGGCGAGCCGTTCGGCGGCCTGGTCGAGGTCGGCGCCGCGGAAGAGGTCGGTGAGGCGGACGGGCCCGGCGTCGGTGGCGGCCTCGCGCAGCGCGGTCTGGGCGGTGTCGGCGGTCCACGGGTCGGTGAGCAGCCGGGGCGAGAGGATCTTGGCGCCGCGGTGGCCGCCCATCCGGCCCCAGAGCTGTTCGTAGGTGACGGCGATGCCGAGGGTGCGGCTGAGCACTTCGCAGACGGTCTGGTCGTGCGGGCTGCGAGGCACCATGCCGCGGTCGCGCCACTTGTAGGGGGCGGTGGAGCTGATGGCCAGGCCTGGCGGCAGGGCGAGGCTCACCTCGCGGGCGAGCCGTTCCGGACTCCAGCCGAGCTGGTGCAGTATCCGGGCCAGTTCCTCGTTCCGCCTTCTCTCCAGATCGGCCATGGAACGACGGTAGCGGTCTTTCCCGCCGTTCCGCCGGTGGCATGCGCAGAACGCCGAAGGGCCGCCCCCCATTTCGGGAGGCGGCCCTCGACTGCTGTGGAGCTACGGGGAATTGAACCCCGGACCTCTTGCATGCCATGCAAGCGCTCTACCAACTGAGCTACAGCCCCTTGACCTGCGATGTCACCGGGGGCTTTCGACCGTTTCCGTCCGGTTTCCCTCGGCGACATCGACTACTTTACACGGTCCCGGGGGTGCTCCACGAATCCGTTCCCGGGGGCCCGCGTTCCCACTCCCTCAGGCCCGCGCTCGCCCTCCCCGGAGCCCGCGCTCCCCCACCCCGGGCCCCGCACTGCCGCCCCCACTCCAAGCCCCGCACTGCCGCCCGCGCCCCGCCTCGGAGGCGGCCCGGCAACGCGAGAGGCCGCCACCCGGTGGGTGACGGCCCCTCAACTGCTGTGGAGCTACGGGGAATTGAACCCCGGACCTCTTGCATGCCATGCAAGCGCTCTACCAACTGAGCTACAGCCCCGCGACACGGGTGCTCCTGATCGAACAGGAGCGCTGGTGCGGAGTGGAGCTATGGGGAATTGAACCCCAGACCTCTTGCATGCCATGCAAGCGCTCTACCAACTGAGCTATAGCCCCGCAGTCGTCGGATCTCCCGCTTCCCTTCCGGGCCGCGTTCCTTCCCTGCGAACGAGGAAAACTCTAGCTGGTCAGGCCCGGAACTGCGAAATCCGCCCCCGCGGAGCCCCTGCAAGCCCCCTGCGAAGCCCCTGCACGCCCCTGGCGAGCCCCCGGCAAGCCCCGGCAAGCCCCTGCGAGCCCGCAACCCAGCCCCGCCCCACCCCACCCCGCGACGCGCCCGTCGCTCAGGTGTCGTCGCCGATGACCGGCTGCGGGAGCGTGCCCGCGTTGTGCTCCAGCAGGCGCCAGCCGCGCGCGCCCTGCCCGAGCACCGACCAGCAGCAGTTGGACAGCCCGCCGAAGCACTCCCACTGGACCGGATCCAGGTCCAGCAGCCGCCCGAGCATGGTGCGGATGGTGCCGCCGTGGCTGACCACCACCAGCGTCCCGTCCTCCGGCAGCTTGTCGACGGCCTCCAGCACGACCGGCACCGAGCGGTCGGCGACCTCGGTGGCCAGTTCGCCGCCGCCGCGCCGCACCGGCTCGCCGGCCGCCCAGGCCGCGTACTCCTCCGGGAAGCGGTCGCGGATCTCGGCGTTGGTCAGGCCCTGCCAGGAGCCCGCGTAGGTCTCCCGCAGGCCCTCGTGGTGCTGCACGTCGAGGCCGGTGACCTTGGCCAGTTCCTCGGCCGTGCGCTTGGCCCGGGTGAGGTCGGAGGAGATCAGCAGGTCGGGGCGCAGGCCGGAGAGCAGCCGGGCCGCCCGCTGGGCCTGGAGGACGCCCTGACCGGTCAGTTCGATGTCCGTGGTGCCCTGGAAGCGGGACTCCAGGTTCCACGAGGTCTGGCCGTGGCGCCAGAAGACGACGCGCGGCCCCCGCCCGTCCCGGCTCAGTGCAGGTCCTCGGGCTTGCCGAAGTCGTCGGCCGGGGCGACGACGTTGCCGGCCTCGTCGGTGTGGGCGTCGGGCCGGTTGCGCGTGGCCAGGGCGTCCTCGGGCAGCGGCAGCTCGGGGCAGTCCTTCCAGAGGCGGTCCAGCGAGTAGAAGGAGCGCTCCTCGGAGTGCTGGACGTGCACGACGATGTCCAGGTAGTCGAGCAGGATCCAGCGGCCGTCGCGCTCGCCCTCGCGGCGCACCGGCTTGATGTCCAGCTGCTCGCGCAGCTGGTCCTCGATCTCCTCGGCGATCGACCGGACCTGGCGGTCGTTGTTGGCGGAGGCGATCAGGAAGGCGTCGGTGATCGACAGCACCTCGCTGACGTCGAAGGCGATGATGTTGTGCGCGAGCTTGTCGGCCGCCGCCTGCGCGGCGACGGTGATGAGCTGCTGGCTGTGGTCGGTGACGGTCACGGTGTTCTTCCGGCTCGGCGGCTTGGGGGCGACCCCCGGCTCCTGGCCGGGGGTCGCCTTCCAGGATCTCACGCCGCCCGGGCGGCCCCGGAACGCTTTTCCGGGGCCGCCCGGGCCGGAGGCCGCGGCCTACTGGCTCTTCGGCGGCTGGTAGTCCTTGCCGAGCACGACCACCAGGTCCGCGTTCTGGGCGTCGCCGACCTTCTTCACCGCCGTGTCCGGCAGTCCGAGGCTGATCGCCAGCGACTTCGCCGCGGCCTGCCGGGCGTCGTCGGTGTAGCGGATCTCACTGGCGGCCTGCACGGCGGTCTTGGAGCCGCCGGGCAGGAAGGTCAGGCCGGAGTTCACGATCTGGACCTGTGCGGCGGCCGCCGCCTGGTCGTTGCCGGTGGCGTCCTGGAGCGAGACCCGGGCGGGGGCGTCGGCGGAGGCCGCGGACTTCACGGTGCCGCCGAGCACGTCCTTGACCTGCTTGCCGGCGGTGGCGTCGTCCAGGCCGCCGTCCGGTTTGACGGTCAGCGCGGTGGTGCCGAGGTGGCCGTCCTTCGCCTGCTGGGCGAGCTGGGCGAGCACCCCGGCGAGGGCGTCCTCGGGCAGCGAGGGGTCGAGCACCGCGTTCATCCGGTGCACGTCGTCCTTGGCGTCCTTGAACTCGGTGGGCATGGCGCGCACCACCGCGTCCATCACCTGTCCGAACCGGGCCAGTTGGGCGTCCCGGTTCTCGCCGGACGCCTGGAGGGTGGCGTAGGCGACCGCGGCCTTCCCGTTCAGCAGGGTGTTCTTGCCGGCCGCGGACAGCAGCTTGCCGTCCGGCTTTCCGCCCTCGTGGGTCTCCGCGTTGGTGTCCACCCGGACGCCGCCGAGCTGGGAGACCAGCATCTCCAGGTAGGGGGTGTCCAGCCGCCAGGTGCCCGCGACCGGGGCGCCGAGCACGGTGGACAGGCCGTCGCGGGTCGCGGAGGCGCCGATGCTGTCCATGGCCTGGCCGACGGTGGTGACCGGCGGGTCGCCGGGGCCGGGCAGCCGCAGGGTGTCGGGCAGCAGGAGCACGGTGCCCTTCTTCCCGGTGGAGTCGTTGACCAGCAGCGCGCTGGAGACCTTGCCCTGGAGGTCGCGCAGGTGGACCACGTTGACCTGGCGCGGACCGGCCGCGTTCGCCGCGGTCTGCTTGTCGCCGGTGAACCAGAGGTAGCCGCCGGTGCCGGCCGCCGCGAGCGCCACCACCACGCCGAGGCCGATCAGCCGGTTGCGCAGCCGGCGGCGGCGCTCGGCGCGCACCTCGCTGCGGGACTCGGCGAACTTCAGCCAGTCGATGACGTCCTCGGACTCCTCCCCCTCCTCGTCGACGAAGGTGAACTCGTCCGTGGGGTAGTCGTCCTTGGCGGCCTTGCCGCCGGACTTCCCGGCCCGGGCCCCGCCGACCAGTTCGGACGGCGGCTCGGGCTTGGCGCCCGCCGCCTCGGCGGCGGGCCGGGGCACGCGCGGGCGCGGCGGCGCGGGGGCGACGGGCGCGGGCGCGACGACGGCTTCGGGCTCGACCGCCGCCTGTGCACCCGCCGCAGGCGCGGCCGGGTAGGCCTGCTGCTGGTAGCCGCCCCCGGCCTCCGGCCCGGACGACCCCCATCCGCCGTACGCCGGGTCCTGGTAGCCGTAGCCCCCCTGCTGCTGGTACGCCTGCACGGGCTGCCCGTACTGGTCGTACTGCTGGTCGTACTGCTGCGGGGGCTGCTGGTGCGCCTGGTAGGGCTGCTGCTCCTGGTAGCCGCCGTACGGGTCCGCCGCGTACACCGGCTGCCCGTACTGGTCGTACTGCTGCTGGTCGTACTGCTGCTGCGGAGGTTGTTCAGGCTGCTGCTGGTAACCCTGGTACTGCTGGTACTGCCCGGTCGACCAGTCCTCCGGCTGCTGCTGGTGCCGCTGGCCTCCGCCGCTTCGCTCGGTCACGCCCGCTCCTGGTCAGGTCCGGTGCGGCGCGTAGAGCGCCCGCTTGTCGATGTAGCGGACCACGCCGTCCGGGACGAGGTACCAGACCGGTTCGCCCTTGGCGACCCGGTTGCGGCAGTCCGTGGAGGAGATGGCCAGCGCGGGGACCTCGACCAGGGAGACCCCGCCCACCGGGAGCCCGGCGTCCGACAGGGTGTGTCCCGGGCGGGTGCACCCGATGAAGTGCGCGAGCGAGAAGAGCTCGTCGGAGTCGCGCCAGGAGAGGATCTGGGCGAGCGCGTCGGCGCCGGTGATGAAGAAGAGGTCGGCGTCCGGGTGCTGGGAGCGCAGGTCGCGCAGGGTGTCGACGGTGTACGTCGGCCCCTCGCGGTCGATGTCGATCCGGCTGACCGAGAACTGCGGGTTCTCGGCGGTGGCGATGACCGTCATCAGGTAGCGGTCCTCGGCCGGGGTGACGTGGCGATCGCTCTTCTGCCACGGCTGCCCGGTCGGCACGAAGATCACCTCGTCCAGGTGGAACGCGCTCGCCACCTCGCTGGCGGCGACCAGGTGGCCGTGGTGGATCGGGTCGAAGGTGCCGCCCATCACCCCGAGGCGCTTCTTCACCGGTTCCGGTCCGCCGGGATTCCCGGCCTGCTCTCCCATGCCGCCACACCTTACGCGACGCCCGTTACGGTGCGGGAACGCCCGGGTGGGGGTTGTCCGAAGACGCGTGAGGGAGCGGCCGGCCGGTACGCCGGACGCTCCCCGAGCGGCCCCGGGAGGCGGCTCAGCGGTCCCGGTTGAAGCGGGTGGTCACGAAGAGCAGGAGCGCCAGGATGAACAGTGCGGCGCCACCCGTCAGGTACGGGTTCAGGCTCTCGTGGTTGCCCCCCTCGCTCTCGGCGAGCAGGTTCAGGACGGGGAGTGCGGCGGCAGTGTTCATGGTCGGCGGGACCTTCTCGGCTCGGGTGAACGGACCAGGGGTTCTTCCGGGCCGGTGAAGGCCCACCTGTCATCGTACGGGGGCTTACCCGACAACCGCTCGGCGGCCCACCGCCGCTGACCGGGCGTGAGCCTGAACCGGGGCGGCGGTGCTCAGTTGCCGCGGAAGGCCCGCGCCATGATCCAGACCAGCAGGCCGACGCCGACGAACGACGCCACCACGATGATCCGCAGGAACAGGCCCGGGCCGGCCTCGTTGGAGATGGGCGCGGCCAGGCTGACAAGCGCGTCGGTGGACATCTGCGGGGCTCCTCGAACTGCTCGGTACCGGGGCCGGGGCCGGTCTCGGTTCTCCAGGGCATTCAGGGTAGACCGGCCTCACACCGGCGGCGCCCACCGGCCCCTGCGGCGTGGCCCGGCCCGCGCGTACGCTGGCCGCGGGGACGAGTACGCAACCGCGGACGTTGCAAGGACAGTCGTTGCAGGCGTAGACCAGCGGGGGCCGGCCGCCGGGCCGGGGCCGCCGTCGACCAGGAGGTACTCAGACCATGACCGACCCGACCGCGAAGACCCCGAGCCGGCGCCGTCAGCGCTTCCCCGACATCTCCACCCGCGCCTGGGAGCACCCCGCGGACCGTTCCGCCCTGGTCGCCCTGCGCAAGCTCACCGGCTTCGACGACGTCCTGAGGAAGCTCGCCGGGCTGGTGTCCGAGCGCTCGATCCGGCTGATGTTCCTGGCCACCGCCGTGAAGACCTCCGAGCGCCAGTTCCCCGAGCTGTACGACATGGTGCGCGACGCCGCCTGCGTGCTCGACCTGGAGCAGGTCCCGGACCTGTACGTCACCCAGGACCCGACGGTCAACGCGTACTGCATCGGCATCGACACCCCGATCATCGTGATCACCAGCGGCCTGATCGAGCTGCTCGACGAGGAGGAGCTGCGCTCGGTCATCGGCCACGAGGTCGGCCACGCGATGTCCGGCCACGCGGTCTACCGGACGATGCTGATGATCCTCACCAACATCGCCACCCGGGTCGCCTGGGTGCCGCTCGGCAACCTGGCGATCATGGCGATCGTCACCGCGCTCAAGGAGTGGTTCCGCAAGGCGGAGCTGTCCAGCGACCGGGCCGGCCTGCTCGCCGGGCAGGACGTCCAGGCGTCCATGCGCGCCCTGATGAAACTGGCCGGCGGGCACAACCTGGCCGAACTGAACGTCGACGCCTTCCTGGAGCAGGCCGAGGAGTACGACAAGGCCGGCGACCTGCGCGACGGCGTGCTCAAGCTGCTCCAACTGCTGCCGCAGAGCCACCCGTTCGCGGTGGTACGGGTCGCCCAGCTGAAGAAGTGGGCGGAGAGCGACGAGTACCGCTCGATCCTGGCCGGCGCCTACCCGCGTCGCACGGACGACCCGGACACCTCGGTCGGCGAGCAGTGGAAGGCCGCCGCCGACCACTACACGACCTCGGTGAAGGAGAGCAAGGACCCGCTGATGGGCCTGATCCGCGACGTGGCCGGCGGCGCCGCGACCGTCGGCGGCAAGCTCCGCGACACCTTCGCCGACACGTTCACCGGCGGCTCCCGCGGCGGCTCCGCCACCCGCGAGGACGGCCGCACCGACCGGGGCGAGCGCACCGACGGCTGACCCGCCGCACCCGCGCCGACGGCCGGTGCGCCCCCGCCCGGGGTCACCGGCCGTCGGCCTGCCGGGGCCTACCCCGGCTGCCAGTGGTACACCGCCACCCCCGCCCCGTCCGCCACCCGCCGGTACCCGCCGCCGTCGACCAGGCCGGCCAGGAACCGCCGCTGCTCCGCCACCGGCACCGGGAAGGCGTCCGGCTCCTCCAGCACCGCCACCCACTCCGCCACCGGCCGCCCCCAGCCGCCCGGCCCGCCCACCCCGCCCGGCGGCGTCAGGTACGGGAACAGCGACACCGCGCAGCGCCCGGTCAGCTGCGGCGCCAGGCGGTTGGCGGCGGCCACCCGGGCGCCGTCCGGGACGACCGCCAGCACCCGGCGCACCTGCGCCGCCCGCCCGTCGCCCCGCCGGGCCTCCCCCGACAGCACGCCCGCCACCGGGCCGGTCGCGGTCAGCGCCACCGTGACGGCGAGCATCCCCGCCGCCACCGGCAGCCCCCGGCCCAGCCGGCCCAGCCGGGGCAGCCGGGGCAACAGCAGGCCCACCCCGTGCAGCCCCGCCGTGCACAGCAGCGGCACCAGCACCGCGTCGTAGTGCTGCCCGGTGCGCCAGAACGCCGGATTGACCACCCAGAACCGGGCCGCCAGCAGCACGCCCGCCAGCAGCACCAGCGGCGAGCGCAGCGCCAGCAGCAGCGTCGGCGCCAGCAGCAGCAGGACGGTCAGCGCCTTGACCTCCGGGAACAGCAGCCGGACCACCGGGTTCCCGCCGTCGAACTCCCCCATGTGCGCGTACGTGTACTCGCCGCCCGGGTTCACCGCCGGGATCACCACCAGGGTGACCAGCAGCCCGGCCGCCACCGCCACCAGCACGGTGACCGCCCCCAGCCGGCGCCGCCCGCGCCACCACACGTAGCCGCCGACCGCCGCGACCAGCAGCGCCTGGTCCTCCTTGACCAGCAGCAGCGGCAGCGCCCACGCCACCGCCGGGCCGTACCGCTCCCGGGCCAGCGCCACCACCGCGGCCGCCGCGAGCGGCACCGCGAAGGCCACCTCGTGGAAGTCGAACGCCACCGCACTCTGCAACCCCGCCGACAGCCCGTACGCGACCCCGGCGACCGCCCCGCCCGCCGGCCCCAGCACCCGCACCGCGTACGCCGTCACCGGCACCGCGGACAGCGCCACCAGCACCGCCTGCGCCACCAGCAGCGTGCCGGGGCCCGGCCAGAGCCGGTAGAACGGCGCCAGCACCGCCAGCACCGGGCTGAAGTGGTCGCCCAGGAGGTTGAAGCCCGTACCCTTCAGCGCGACCACCGGTGCTTCGAGCCGGGAGTAGGCGCGCACCGCCTCCTCGAAGATGCCCAAGTCGAAACCCGAACTCTCCAACCGGGCGTGCCGGGTGAGCGAGACCGCCGCGTACAGCGGGGCGAACAGGGCGGCCACCGACCACGGCAGCACACGTCGGAAATCCATGGTCCGGACGCTAGGAATTCCGCACTGAAGGGAAACTGAGGAAAGCTGAGGAAAACTTCAGTTCGGATATCCCGGGCAAGCCGGTCATGGCCGTTGCGGGAAAACTGAATTCCACCAAGGATGGGCGTCATGCGGCTACTGATCGTCGAGGACGAGGAGCGGCTCGCGCAGTCCCTGAGACAGGGACTGGCGGCCGAGGGATACGCGGTCGACCTGGCGGCCGACGGCGTCCAGGGGCTCGAACTCGCCCTCGTCGAGCCATATTCGGTGATCGTGCTCGATCTGATGCTGCCCGGCCTCAACGGCTTCAAGGTCTGCCGCGAACTGCGCGGCGCCGGGAATTCCGTACCGATTCTGATGCTCACCGCGAAGAACGGCGAGTACGACGAGGCCGAGGCGCTGGACTGCGGCGCCGACGACTTCCTCAGCAAACCGTTCTCCTACGTCGTGCTCACCGCCCGGCTGCGCGCCCTGCTGCGCCGCGGCGCCGTCGCCCGCCCACCGGTGCTCGCGGTCGGCGCGCTGCGGATCGACCCGGCGGCCCGCCGCTGCACCGCCGCCGACCGACAGGTCCGGCTCACCACCAAGGAGTTCGCCGTGCTGGAGTGCCTGGCCCACCGACCCGGCGAGGTGATCCCCAAGGGCGGCATCCTGGACACCGTCTGGGACGCCGCCTTCCGGGGCGACGTGAACATCGTCGAGGTCTACATCGCGGCCCTGCGGCGGAAACTGGACGTGCCCGGCATCGGCTGCCGGATCGAGACGGTGCGCGGCGCCGGATACCGGCTGGTGCCCGATGCGCGCTGACCGCCTCCGCCCGCTGCTGCGCCCCTGGCACCGCTCCTCGCTCCGCATCCGCGCCGCCCTCGGCGCGGCCCTCGCCTCGGTGCTGGCCTTCTCGGTGGCCAGCCTCTGGGTCGGCGGCGCGGTCCACGACCAGTGGACGGCCGTCACCGAGAAGCAGGCCGAGCGCAGCATCCAACTCGTCACCCACGACATACCCGGCGGTTCACAGACCTGGGTCGAATCCCTGCAGGAGTCCTTCGTCCTGGTCCTGGCGGACGGACGGCTGGCGTTCCCGGTCCGCCCCTGGGACGCCGGCCGCGTCTGGAACGACACCCGCACGAACGCCTCCTGGGTCCAGGCCAGCACCCTGCTGGAGGAGTACGCCGGTCTGCCGGTCGAACCCTTCGCCAAGATGCCGTCCTACCCCCAGAACGCCACACCGGGCCGCACCGACCGGATCCGGATCCACCTGCCCGTCCACACCCGGCTGTGGCACCCGCCGCGGAGCGGCCCCGACCTCACCGACCGGGACGTCACCCTGCTCAAGCGGATCACCGACCAGGCGTCCTCGGAGGCGCTGGAGAAGTACACCGGCATCGCGGGCCTGCCGGCCCAGCGCGTCACCGTCTACCTGCTGGTCAATCCCACCGCCGCCGACCAGGCCGAGGACCGGACCACCGGCATCCTGCTGCGCTACGTGCTGCCCGCCGCGACCCTGTTCACCGCCCTGATCGCCTGGCTGGTCACCGGCCTGGCGCTGCGCCCGGTGGAGTCGATCCGCCGGGGCATGGCCCGGATCGGCGCCGGCGCCTTCCACGAGCGCGTCCCGGTGCCGCCCTCGCGGGACGCCATCGCGCGGCTGGCCGAGACCACCAACACCACGCTCGGCCGCCTGGAACACGCGATCGACGAGCAGCGCCGACTGGTCTCGGACGCCTCGCACGAGCTGCGCAGCCCACTGGCCGCACTGCGCAACTCGCTGGAGGTGCCGCTGGCCCACCCGGCGGGCGTGGAGTGGCCGCAGGTGGTGCGCGACGCGCTCACCGACACCGAGCGGCTGCAACTGCTCACCGACGACCTGCTGCTGCTCGCCGCCGTCGAGGAGCCCACCGGGCCGCTCGGCGGCGAGCCGGTGGACCTCGCCGACCTGGTCGGCGAGCAGCTCGGCGAACGCACCCACCTGCCCTCCGGCGGGCCCGCCTTCCTGGCCGTCTCCCTGGAGCCCGCACCCGTCCCGGGCAGCGAACTGCGGCTGGGCCGGCTGGTGCGCAACCTGCTCGACAACGCCGCCCGGCACGCCCGCACCGCCGTCGCCGTCTCGGTGACCGTCGAGGACGGGCACGCCGTGCTGACCGTCACGGACGACGGCCCGGGCATCCCGCCGGAGGACCGGGAGCGGGTCTTCGACCGGTTCGTCCGGCTGGACGACGCCCGATCCCGCGACGCCGGCGGCGCCGGCCTGGGCCTCGCCCTGGTCCGCTCGATCGCCCGCGGCGTCCACGGCACCGCCGCCTTCACCGACCCGCCGTCGCCCGGCCCGGGCGCCCGCGCGGTGGTCCGCCTCCCGCTCGCCGCCGGCGCCCCGGACAGGACCTGACTAAGGCGCGAGCACCCCGCACACCTGCCAGGCCGGCTGCGCGTGGTTGCCCGGGTCGATCGGCGCCGGCGGCGGGACCCGGGTGCCCTGCGGGGTGGCCAGCACCGGCTGGAGGAAGCCGGCCATCGAGGTGGTGCAGGGCTCCGGCCCGGCCTGGACCACCGAGTCCACCAGCCGCAGCTGGGCCGAGGCCAGGTCGACCCGGTCGAACTGGAAGGTCAGCTGCCGCCGGACGGTCTCCAGGGTCACCGGCGCACCGGCCGCGGCTCCGGCCGGCTTCAGCGCGTAGACGAAGGTGTGGTCGGTGGTGATCTGCAGCGTGCCGCCGTCGGCCTCGTCGATCCGCATCGCGCCGGTCACCTTCACGGTGTCGGCGGCCAGCGCGACCTGCGCCGGGTCGAAGCGCACCAGCCAGCCGGTCAGCGCGTGGTGCCGGTCGTCGACCGGCTGGGTCACGCTGGTGTCGAACTGGGCCTGCTCCCCGGGGGTGACGAAGGCCCGCACGTCGGCGGTCGCGCCCTGGACGAGGGTGGCCGGGGCCAGCGAGGAGGCCACCAGGTAGCGCTGGACGGTGTCGAGCGCCTTGGTCACCTCGACCCGGCTGAAGTGCTCGGTGGCGGCCCCGGTCGGGGTGCCCAGTCCGATCGCCCCGTCGCTGTACCCGACCGGCAGCGCGGCGAACGGGTTGGCCGGGTCGGCGACCGGCCGGACCACCGAGGCCGGGGTCAACGCGACCAGGCTGACGGTCAGTTGGCTGCCCTCGGGCCGGGCCGAGATCCGGTTCGGCGAGCTGACCCCGAAGTACACCGCGGCCCCGAAGGCCAGCAGCACGAGCAGCAGCAGCGCGAGCGCCTGCCGCGGCACGCTGCCCAGCGGGCCGAACCGCACCCGCGGGCGGGTGGCCCGGCCGAAGGACCCGGCCAGCCGCTCCCGGGCGGACAGCTCCTGGATCCGGGCAGCCCGGACGAAGGATTCGTCGAAGACGACGGACCGGTACTCGTCCTCATTGCCGGAACCACCGTCGGGCGCACCCTCAGGAGGCTCTCGCGGGTCACCCATGACACCAGGGTAAGGCGCGCCGTCGCCCCTCCACGAGGGTGCGACCGCAGATTCCCGGGAACGCCCCGCAACCGCCCGCCCCGGCGCGCACCACCCCTGCGCCACGCCCTACGACGTCACCCCGCAGGTGCCGTGACCACGAGCGACGGCTCGGCGGGCGCGGGCCTCGGGTCGGTCCCGGGGCTGCTGCTGCCGGACTCCGGGCGCCGGGGCGCGCCGGAGGAGCCGCCCACGCCCTGGTAGATCGCCGCGACCGCGACGGCCACCAGGCTCACGCCCATGATCACGGCGAGCACCCAGGCCACCGGCCGGTGCCAACGCTGCTGGGCCACGTACCGCCCGCGCCCGCGCGCCGGGTCGTAGCCGCGTCGGCGGCGGCCCGGGCGGCCGGGCGCCCGGCCGGGGCCCGACCAGGGATCGGAGTACAGGTGGTCGTCGTCGAGTCCGCTCGGGTGCGGGCGCAGCTCCAGCGGCAGCCCGTCCCCGGCGGTGACGTCATAGCCCCAGACCGGGCCCGCGGTGTCCGGCTCGAACCGGGCCTCGGCGGCGGCGAGCTGCCGCTCCTTGGCCGTCGGCTCGTGCACGGCGGCGGACCGGACGAAGGCCTCATCGAAGACCACGGTGGCGAACTCGTCGTCCGCACCACCGTGGTCGGCGCCGTCGGGGTACGGCGAGCCCCCCACATCGTCAGCCACGGCTTCAGCGTATTACCGGGCGGCCGATTTGTCTGTGGCTCATCGCAGTTGGTCCGTCACACGTGTGACGCGGGCCGCCGCGGACCGCCCCGGGGCCCGGCCGGCCCGCCGCGCGGGCCGCGCTCAGCGCACGTCCGCGTCCCCGCCCACGGTCTGCGTCGCCTCGCCGCGCACGTGCCCGTCACCAGTGACGATGTACTTGGTGCTGGTCAGCTCGGGCAGGCCCATCGGGCCGCGGGCGTGCAGCTTCTGGGTGGAGATGCCGATCTCCGCGCCGAAGCCGAACTCGGCGCCGTCGGTGAAGCGGGTGGAGGCGTTGACGGCCACCGTGGTCGAGTCGACCAGCCGGGTGAAGCGCCGGGCGGCGGCCTGCGAGGTGGTGACGATCGCCTCGGTGTGGCCGGAGGACCAGCGGCGGATGTGCTCGACGGCGGCGTCCAGCGAGGGCACCACGGCCGCGGCCAGGTCGTAGGACAGGTACTCCGCGCCCCAGTCCTCGTCGGTGGCGGGCACCACGGTGGCGGCGCCGCCCTCGGCGGCCTTGAGCACCGCGTCGTCGCCGTGCACGGTCACCCCGGCCTCGGCGAGGGCGGCCAGCGCGAGCGGCAGGAAGGCGTCCGCGACGTCCTGGTGGACGAGCAGCGTCTCGGCCGCGTTGCAGACGCTGACCCGCTGCGCCTTGGAGTTCAGCAGGATGCCGACGGCCATCGCCAGGTCGGTCTGAGCGTCCACGTAGACGTGGCAGTTGCCGGTGCCGGTCTCGATCACGGGCACGGTCGAGCCCTCGACCACCGTGCGGATCAGCGAGGCCCCGCCGCGCGGGATCAGCACGTCGACCAGGCCGCGGGCCCGCATCAGCTCCTGGACGGAGTCCCGGCTCTCGCCCGGGACGAGCTGGACGGCGTCGGCGGGCAGCCCGGCCGCGGCGACCGCGTCCCGCAGGACGGCGACCAGCGCGGTGTTGGAGCGGTAGGCGGAGGCCGAGCCGCGCAGCAGCACGGCGTTGCCGGACTTGAGGCAGAGCGCGGCGGCGTCCACCGTGACGTTCGGCCGGGCCTCGTAGATGATGCCGACCACGCCGAGCGGCACCCGCACCTGGCGCACGTCCAGGCCGTTGGGCAGGGTGTAGCCGCGCAGCACCTCGCCGACCGGGTCGGGCAGGCCGACGACGTCGCGCACGTCGGAGGCGATCGCGGCGATCCGCTCGTGGTCGAGGCTCAGCCGGTCGATCACCGACTCGGCGGTGCCGGCCGCGCGGGCGCGGGCCACGTCCTCGGCGTTGGCGGCGGTGATCTCGGCGCTGCGGGCCACCAGGGCGTCCGCGATCGCCAGCAGCGCGGCGTCCTTCGCCCTGCGCGGCAGCGGGGCGAGCGCGGCGGCGGCCTCCCGGGCTCGGCGCGCTACGGCGAGGACGGGGCTGTCGGCGGTGGCGAGGTCGCTGCTCATGCGCCAAGGGTAGCGACTGCGCAGGGCCCGCCGAGCGGCCATTTCGCCCGGTGAGACGGCCTGGCGGGACGGTTCTCCCCTGTGGCTCACCCGTCTCCGGGCCTCATTCCGGGGACCGCGCCCGGGGGCGTCCCCCTCAGTACGGGTGCACCCCGCCCAGGTGCGGCGGCGGATCGCCGAAGCCCTCCGCCACCCGCTTGTGGTACGTCGCCCGGTCGACCACCTCCAGGCCGACGATCTCCCACGGCGGCAGGTTCGCGGTGACCTTGTGCTCGCCCCACAGCCGCAGCGCTATCGCCGCCGCGTCGTGCAGGTCCCGGGCCTGCTCCCAGTACCGGATCTCGGCGTGGTCGGCGGCGTAGCGGGCGGTGAGGAAGAACGAGTGGTCGTGCGCCAGCCGCTCCAGCGAGGCCCGCAGCGAGGACAGCGGGGTGACCTGCCCGGACACGCTCAGCACCACGTGCCAGAGCCGGGCCTGCTCGGGCACGGTGGGCGGCTCCCCCGGGTCCGCGTGCTGCGACCGCGGCCTGCGCATCCCGCCGGGCCCCTGCGGCGGCGGACCGGCCGGCTCGGCGGGTCCGTCCCCGCGTCCGCCGTCGATGCTGGTCAGCCGCCGGCCCGCCGTCCCTGCGGTCAGCGTTGCCTCGCTTCTGCGTTCCACCGGCGGCCTCCTGTTCGGCGATGTCGTGTCGTCCCCCGCACCGGACCCGCCGGCCCGCGGCCGACCGGTACGGCTGCACCGCTCCTCGCCCGCGGCCGGGCCACTCCCCGTGCGGAGCGGCCCGCCCACCGCGCTCTGCCGATCGGCCGGTACCGGCACACCGGCCGGTCAGCCGCGCAGAACGACCAGGTCGTCGCGGTGGACGACCTCACGCTCGTACGCGGCGCCGAACTCCTGGGCCAGGTCGCGGGTGGACCGGCCGAGCAGGCGGGGCAACTCCCTCGCATCAAAGTTGACCAGTCCGCGAGCCACGATGTGGCCGTTTTCGGCAAGAAGGTCCACCGGATCACCCGCCGTGAACTCCCCGTCCACCTTGGTGACCCCGGCGGGCAGCAGCGAGGCGCCGCCGGAGACGACGGCCGTGACGGCGCCCGCGTCGAGGTGCAGGGCGCCGCGCGGGCTGCTCGCGTGGGCCAGCCAGAGCATCCGGTCGGAGGTGCGGCTGCCGGTGCGCAGGAACAGGGTGCCGGTGCGCCGTCCGGCCAGCGCGTCGGCGGCCTGGCTGGCGGCGGTGAGCACCACCGGGATGCCCGCGCCGGTGGCGATCCGGGCCGCCTCGACCTTGGTGACCATGCCGCCGGTGCCGACGCCGGCCTTGCCCGCGCTGCCGATCTCGACGCCGTCGAGGTCGTGCGGGCCGCTCACCTGGTCGATCCGGCTGGTGCCGGGCCGGGCCGGGTCGCCGTCGTAGAGGCCGTCCACGTCGGAGAGCAGCACGAGCAGGTCGGCCCGGACCAGGTGGGCGACCAGCGCGGCCAACCGGTCGTTGTCCCCGAACTTGATTTCGGCGGTGGCGACGGTGTCGTTCTCGTTGACGATCGGCATCGCGCCCATCGCCAGCAGCTGGTCGAGGGTGCGGTAGGCGTTGCGGTAGTGGGCGCGCCGGCTGGCGTCCTCGGCGGTGAGCAGCACCTGGCCGACCCGGATGCCGTACCGGGCGAAGGAGGCGGTGTAGCGGGCGACCAGCAGGCCCTGGCCGACGCTGGCGGCGGCCTGCTGACGGGCCAGGTCCTTGGGCCGCTTGTCCAGGCCGAGCGGGGCCAGGCCGGCGGCGATGGCGCCGGAGGAGACGAGGACGACCTCGGGTGCGTCCGGGCGGCTGCGCACCTTGGCGAGCGCGTCGACCAGGGCGTCGACCCGGTCGGCGTCCAGGCCGCCGGCCGCCGTGGTGAGGGAGGAGGAGCCGACCTTGACGACGATCCGCCGGGCGGTCAGCACCTCCTCGCGCAGTGAGTCCTCGCTCATCTCGCTGTACGCCCTTCCGGTGTGGTGCGGGTGCGGCGGGCCGGGCCCGGCCGTCACCCCCGAAATCTACGCGATCCGCGCAGGTCGCCCGCAGGGTGTTTCACCGTCCGGACCCGCCCCGGCCACGGCGCCGCCACGGCCGGATCGCCGGTCCGGACGGCCGGCGGGCCGGGGCCGGTACGGTCCCTGACCGTGGGCCCGACGAAAGTGACGTCCCGTCGGTTCCGAACGGGGGCCGGACACGCGAACGGCCCCCACCGCCCCGGAGGGTGGTGGGGGCCGTTCGCCCAGGCCGGCTCGGGACGCGTCCCGCCGGCCGGGTCACTCCTCGTCGTCGCCCTCGTCGATGGCGGCCGGGCGGGTGCTGGAGAGCGCCTCGAAGGCGAGGAACTCGGCCTCGGCCGCGTCCCGGCCCTTCTGCTTCTCGCGGCGGCGGTCGACCGCCGGGCGCGGGCTCTCCAGGCGGTGGTCCTCACCGCGGCGGCCGAGCATCTCGGCGCCGGCGGCCATGGTCGGCTCCCAGTCGAAGACGACGGCGTTCTCGTCCGGGCCGATGATGACGGTGTCGCCCTCGTGCGCCCCGACCTTCCACAGCTTGTCCTCGACGCCGAGGCGGGCCAGCCGGTCGGCGAGGTAGCCGACGGCCTCGTCGTTGGAGAAGTCGGTCTGGCGGACCCAGCGCTCCGGCTTGGTGCCGCGGATGCGGTAGGCGCCGTCCTCCTCGGTGATGGTGAAGCCCTCGTCGTCAACGGCCTTGGGCCGCAGCACGATCCGGGTCGACTCCTCGACCGGCTTGGCGGCGCGCGCCTCGGCGACGATCTGCGCCAGCGCGAAGTTCAGCTCGCGAAGGCCCTTGCGGGAGGCGGCGGAGACCTCGAACACCCGGTAGCCGCGCTCCTCCAGGGACTCCCGGGTGAGGTCGGCGATGTCCTGGCCGTCCGGCACGTCCACCTTGTTGAGCGCGACCAGGCGCGGGCGCTCCTCCAGACCACCGTACTCGGCCAGCTCGGCCTCGATGGTCTCCAGGTCGGTCAGCGGGTCGCGGCCGGGCTCCAGGGTGGCGCAGTCCAGCACGTGCACCAGCACCGAGCAGCGCTCGACGTGCCGCAGGAACTCCAGGCCCAGGCCGCGGCCCTGGCTGGCGCCGGGGATCAGGCCGGGCACGTCGGCGATGGTGTAGACGGTGTCGCCGGCGGTGACCACGCCGAGGTTGGGGATCAGGGTGGTGAACGGGTAGTCCGCGATCTTCGGCTTGGCCGCCGAGAGCACCGAGATCAGCGAGGACTTGCCGGCGCTCGGGTAGCCGACCAGGGCCACGTCGGCGACGGACTTGAGCTCCATCACGATGTCGCGGGCCTCGCCGGGCTCGCCGAGCAGCGCGAAGCCGGGCGCCTTGCGGCGGGCCGAGGACAGCGCGGCGTTGCCGAGGCCGCCACGGCCGCCCTGGGCGGCGACGAAGCTGGTGCCGTGCCCGACCAGGTCGGCCAGCACCTCGCCGTTGCGGTCCAGCACCACGGTGCCGTCCGGCACCAGCAGGACGAGGTCGCCGCCGTCCGCGCCGGTGCGGTGGCCGCCCGCGCCGGGCTTGCCGTTGGTGGCCTTGCGCTTGGGCGAGTGGTGGTACTCCAGCAGGGTGGTGATCTGCGCGTCGACGGTGAGGATGACGCTGCCGCCCTCGCCGCCGTTGCCGCCGTCGGGGCCGCCGAGCGGCTTGAACTTCTCCCGGTGCACGGAGGCGCAGCCGTGGCCCCCGTTACCCGCGGCGACGTGAAGTTCGACGCGGTCCACGAAGGTGGTCATGGTGTGCCTCCAGTGTGCGAAAGTCTGCTGCTACCTGCGTAAAGCATGAAGGGTGGACCGGAACATTCCGGCCCACCCTTCACTGTGAGTCTGGTGTGACTCAGGCCTCGGAGGCCACGATGTTGACGACCTTGCGGCCGCGGCGGGTGCCGAACTGCACGGCACCCGCGGTCAGCGCGAACAGGGTGTCGTCGCCACCGCGACCGACGCCCGCACCCGGGTGGAAGTGGGTGCCGCGCTGGCGCACGAGGATCTCGCCGGCGGAGACGACCTGGCCGCCGAAGCGCTTCACGCCGAGGCGCTGGGCGTTCGAGTCACGGCCGTTGCGGGTAGAGCTTGCGCCCTTCTTGTGTGCCATATCTCGCTATCCCCTTACTTGCTGACCGAGTCGATGCTGGTGATGCGCACCGCGGTGTGCTTCTGACGGTGACCCTGGCGACGGCGGTAGCCGGTCTTGTTCTTGTAGCGCAGGATGACGATCTTGTCGCCCTTGGTCTGGTCGACGACCTCGGCGTGGGCCTTCACACCGGCCAGGACCCACGGGTCGGACGTGACGGCTTCGCCGTCGACGATCAGGATGGTCGAGAGCTCGACCGAGTCACCCGGCTTGGCCTCGATACGGTCGATCTCCAGCACGTCGCCGACGGCGACCTTGTGCTGGCGGCCGCCTGCGCGAACGATCGCGTACATGCGGTACCTGCTTTCCTTACTCGGTCGGAACTCCCGACGCCAGCCACCTGGGTACGGACACAGGGGCCTCTCCCCGCCCGCTGCCGCGCGAACGCGGCGCTTCGGGAAGGTGATGTGCTCGGGAGCGTGTGGCGTAGACACGCCGAGGGTCAAGAATACGGACCGGCCGCCCGGGGGGCAAACCGGCCCGTACGGCCCGGGGCGGGAAGGGTCCCGCCCCGGGCGCGTGGGCACTACTCGGCCGCCGTATCACCTTCGGCGGCCGCCGCCTTCTTGGCCGCCGCGCTCGTCCGCTTGGTCGCGGTCTTGCGGGCGGTGGTCTTCTTGGCCGCCGTGGTCGTCTTCTTGGCGGCGGTCTTCTTCGCGGCGGTCTTGCGGGCGGCCCGCTTCTTGGGCGCCGGGGCCTCCTCCGCGGGCGGCTCCTCGGCCTCGGCCTCGGTGGCCGGGGCCTCCGCCGCCGGAGCCTCGACGACGGCCTCCGCGGTCTCGACGGCCTGGGCCTCCTCCGCGGGAGCCTCGACGACGGCCTCCACGGCCTCGACGGCCTCGGGCGTCACCACGGCCGGGGCGGCCGGGTTGGCGGCCTCCAGGGCCGCCTCCAGCGCCGCGTCGGCCCGCGCCTGGAGCACCACGATCTCGGCCTCGCCCGGCGCCCCGGCCGGAGCCGTCGCCTTGCGGACCGCGCGGCGGCGGGTGCGGCCGGCCGGAGCCGCCGGGGCGGCGGGGATCTCGACCAGGTCCGGCTGGGCGGCCGGGGCCTCCTCGACGGCCTCCGCCTCGACGCCCGGGACCTCCAGGGCCAGCTGGCCCTCGATCTCCTCGCGCACCGGCTCGCCCTCGACGACCACCTCGGCCACCGCGGCCTCGACGGCCTGCGGCTCCTCGACGGCCGCCCCGCCCTTGCCCCGGCGACGGCGCTTGCTGCTGCCCGCGGCCGCCTCGGCCGACACGGCCGGGGTGTGGACGTGGGCGCTCGGCTGCTCCATGTGAACGATCACGCCGCGGCCGTTGCAGTGCACGCACGGCTCGGAGAAGGACTCCAACAGGCCCTGGCCGACCCGCTTGCGGGTCATCTGGACCAGGCCCAGCGAGGTGACCTCGGCCACCTGGTGCTTGGTCCGGTCCCGGCCCAGGCACTCCAGCAGTCGGCGCAGCACCAGGTCCCGGTTGGACTCCAGCACCATGTCGATGAAGTCGATCACGATGATGCCGCCGAGGTCGCGCAGCCGCAGCTGGCGCACGATCTCCTCGGCCGCCTCGATGTTGTTGCGGGTGACCGTCTCCTCCAGGTTGCCGCCCTGACCGACGAACTTCCCGGTGTTGACGTCGATGACGACCATCGCCTCGGTGCGGTCGATCACCAGCGAACCGCCGCTGGGCAGCCAGACCTTGCGGTCCAGCGCCTTCATCAGCTGCTCGTCGATCCGGTAGGTGGCGAACACGTCCACCTCGGAGGTCCACCGCTGGAGCCGCTCGGCGAGGTCCGGGGCCACGTTGGAGACGTAGTCGTGGATGGTGCTCCACGCCTCGTCGCCGGAGACGATGACCTTGGTGAAGTCCTCGTTGAAGATGTCGCGGACGACCCGGACGGTCATGTCCGGCTCGCCGTACAGCAGCGCGGGGGCGTTGCCGGTCGCGGCCTTCTTCTGGATGTCCTCCCACTGCTGCTGCAGCCGCTGGACGTCGCGGGTCAGCTCGTCCTCGGAGGCGCCCTCGGCGGCGGTGCGCACGATGACGCCCGCGTCGTCCGGGACGATCTTCTTGAGGATCTGCTTCAGCCGGGCGCGCTCGTTCTCGGGGAGCTTGCGCGAGATGCCGGTCATCGAGCCCTCGGGCACGTAGACCAGGTAACGGCCGGGCAGCGAGATCTGGCTGGTCAGGCGGGCGCCCTTGTGGCCGATCGGGTCCTTGGAGACCTGCACCAGCACGGACTGGCCGGACTTCAGCACCGACTCGATCCGGCGCGGGCCACCGTGGCCCAGCGCACCGAAGTTGACCTCGCCGGCGTACAGCACGGCGTTGCGGCCCTTGCCGATGTCGACGAAGGCGGCCTCCATCGACGGCAGCACGTTCTGGACCTTGCCCAGGTAGACGTTGCCGACGTACGAGGTGGCCTGCTCCTTGTTGACGTAGTGCTCGACCAGCACGCCGTCCTCGAGGACGCCGATCTGGGTCCGCTGGCCGTTCTGGCGCACCACCATGACGCGCTCGACCGACTCGCGGCGGGCCAGGAACTCGGCCTCGGTGATGATCGGCACCCGGCGGCGGCCCAGCTCGCGGCCCTCGCGGCGGCGCTGCTTCTTCGCCTCCAGACGGGTCGAGCCCTTGATGGACTGCACCTCGTCCGGGTCGAAGGACGGCTCGGTGGAACGGCGGCGCGGCTCGCGCACCTTCACCACCGTGCGGACCCCGTCCTCGGTGGTCTCGGCGGTCTCGACGGCACCGGCCTCACCGCTGCGGCGGCGACGACGGCGACGACGGCGGGACGAGGACAGGCCGGCGGCCAGGTCGTCGTCGTCCTCGACGTCCTCCTCGACGTCCGCGGTCGGCTCCTCGACGACGGACTGCCCGGTCTCGACGGCCTCGGCCTCGAACTCCTCGGCCTCGCCACGGCGACGACGGCGGCCGCCCCGACGGCGACGGCGCGACGGACGGTCGTCCTCCCACTCGCCCTCGGTCTCCGGACCGGCGACGGGGGCCTCGACGACGGGCGCCTCGACCGGCACCTCGACGACCCGCTCGACCGGCTTCGCCTTCTCGGCGGCCTTCGCCCGCTCGATGACCTTGGCCTTCTCAGCCTTCTCGGCCTTCTCGGCGGCCTTCCTCTCGGCGGCCTTCGAACGGCTCGGCGGCTGCACCCGCACCGAAGTGCGCACCCGGCGGCGGCGGCCGACGCCGCTGTACTCGAACTCGTCCTCCTCGCGCTGCGCGGCGACCGGAGCCTCCACCGGCGCCGGAGCGGCGGCGGGCTGCTGCGGCGCCTGCGGCTGCGCGGCGGGGGCCGGGCCGGCGGCGGGCTCCTGGAACACCGGAGCCTGGAAGATCGCGGTGGACGGGCGGACCGCACGGCGGCGCACCCGGTGGGTCGGCTCGGCGGCCGGCGCGGGCTGGACGGCCACGGGCTCCTCGACCGGCTCCTCCTCGACAGGCTCCTCCGCGACGGCGGGCTCCTCGACGGAGGGCTCGACGACCTGCGCGGCCTCGACCACGCGGCGGCGACGGGCCCGGCGGGCCGGAGCGGCGGGGGCCTCCTCGGCAGCCTCCTCGGCGGCGGGGGCCTCGGCCACCGGGGCGGCGGCAGCGGGCTCCTCGGCCGGGGTCTCGGCGGCGGCCGGCGCCCCGGCGGGCGCCTCGGCGCGCTTGCGGGTGCGGCGGGCCCGGACCGGCTTCTCGGCCACCGGCTCGGCGGCCGGCTCAGCGGCGTTCTCGACCGGCTTCGCGGTCGCCTTCGCGCTCGCCTTCGCGGTCGTCTTCTCGGCGGCGGCCGGCTCGGTGGCCACGACCGGGGTCGTCTCCGGCGTCCCGGCCGGAGCCTCGGCGCGCTTGCGGGTCCGGCGGGCCCGGACCGGCTTCTCGGCCACCGGCTCGGCGGCCGGTGCGGCCTGCGCCTCGGCGACGGGCGCCTCGGCCGGAATGACCGTCTCGGCCGTCTCGGCGGCCGCACCCTGCGGGGTGCCCGCCGGGCGGGACACCGCACGGCGACGGCGGCGCGGCGGCGCCGCGGAGGTGCCCTCGCCGCCGGTCGCGGCGGTCTCGTTCTGTTCCGTCGCCGCGTTCTGCTGCGGATCGGTGTTATCGAGCATGCGGGTGGATCTCCCGTCAGGCCCCCGGGCTCCACATCCGGGCACGGCACGGCACCCGTGGCCGGCCGGCATCGTGACGATGCTCGGGCCGGACCCTTTCACGGTGCCGCCGCGCGGACGCGAGGCCGCACAGGGGCTCGTAGTCTCGCTCGGCGCCCCGCCGCTCGGCGGGGTGTCGAAAGTCTTCTGGTCTGACCAGTCTTCTGTGGTTTTCCCAAGCTGCGCCGTTCCCCAACCCCGGGTGGCTCCCGGACGGGGTTCCCGGGCCCACCGACCTTCCTGGTCGGCGGGCCTCAGGTGGCCGGCCTGTGCTGCGACGACGCTCGCTCCCCTGGGGAGCCGCGGGAACCTGGAGGACCGTCGGGCCCAGTGAGGCACTGGGCCCGGCCTCCGCCCGTCAGGCGGACGCGGCCCCGCGAACCCCGGCGGCTGTCAGCCGGCCGGAGCCGCGGCGCGGTCGAGCGCCAGCGGGTCGGTCACCGTGCCGGACTCCTCGTCGAGCGGCCCCTGCGCCAGCCTGGTCACCTCTGCGGGGACCGGCGGCGCCAGGTCGGCCGTCACACGGAGACCGGACAATACGTCGTCGGGTCGTACGGCGGGTGTGGCGTGTCGTACTACCAGGCGCAGTATCGCACAGGCACGGCCGGTCCGAACATTGCGGTCCGCTTCGGCCGCCGTGTCCGCACCGTCGACGACCTGCGGCGCGGCGATCTCGAGCACCGCCACCGGACCGCGCGCGTCGAAGACCCGCACGCCGTTCTTGGTCACGCGTTCGACCTCGACCCGCTCCGCGGCGAGGAACACCGCGACCGCGCGGGCAGCCTCCTGCGGCTCGACGCCGTCCAGCCGGAGCAGCCACTCGGAGGCCTCCAGGCGCTCCACGAAGTTCGGCGTCCGGACCTCGACCGCGTCGATCACGTCCAGTCCGGTCGGCAGCGACTCGTCCAGTTGTGCCCGCAGTTCCTCCGGGTCACGGAGGGCGGCCAGGCCGATCTCCAGGTACTCCGCCTCGCTCGCCACCCCGGTCGGGGCCGCGTTGGCGTAGGACACCTTCGGGTGCGGGGTGAAGCCGGCCGAATAGGCCATCGGCACGGCGGACCGGCGCAGGGCGCGCTCGAAAGCACGCTGGAAGTCGCGGTGGCTGGTGAAGCGGAGCCGGCCGCGCTTGGTGTAGCGGAGACGGATCCGCTGCACCGTCGGCGCGGGCGGAGGACCGTCGGGCGTACGGCGTGCCAGGGTCGCTCAGTCCTTAGTCAGTTGTCCCCGTCCGGCGCGACGGCTGCCGCCGCTGTCCGGACTCTGTCACCTCAAAGGGTACGCGCCCCGCCACCCCCCTCGTCCCGCCCCTGGTCAGCCGCACCCCGACGCCCCCGGCCGGGACGCTCCGACCGAGGGGGCGGCGCCCGCAACCCCCCGGCCACCCACGGCGAGCACGTCCCCGCAGGTGGCGGGCCGTTCTGAGGCCCTCGTCCGGCGGCGGGAAAATTCCCGGAACATCCCTGATGCCGTTCCTCCGTGTTGGGACGCCCGCCCGCTAGGCAGGATTCGAGCCGTCCGAGTGCGACTCACCCGGACCCACCGACCGCACACCGGGGGTGTGCGGCATGAGGAAGGGAACCTCCATGCGCAAGATCCTCGCCGGCCTCGCAGTGACCGGCCTCCTGTTCGCGGGCGGCGTCGCCACGGCGGGCAGCGCGTCCGCGGCGCAGGCCGGCAGCTACTGCGGGACCACCTACACGACCTGGGAGCCGCTGCTGCGCGGCGGCGAGCACAACGACGCCGTCAAGGCCCTGCAGTGCGAGCTCAACTCCTCCCTGAACACCACCCCCCTGAACGTCGACGGCGCGTTCGGACAGGACACCCTGAGCAGGGTGCTGCGGTTCCAGGCCTGTACCGGCCTCTCCCAGGACGGTCAGGTCGGCGCGCAGACCTGGGCCAAGCTGGACTCCATCAGCACCTCGACCAACTGGGCCTGCTGATCCCGCATCCGGGCCCCGCCCGACGACCGGAGGACGCGGCGGCGATACCCGCCGGCCGGCGCCTCACGCACCGGCCGTCGTCCGCTCGGCGAACGCATGGAGCCCTCCCCGATTCCCGGGGAGGGCTCCATCCGTCACGTCGAGCACGTCACGCGGCCCGGACCCACCCGATCCGCGCCACCCGCGCCATCAACTAGCCCTGCGGGTCAGCCCCGTTGACCACGGCCAGCGGCAGCAGCTTCTTCCCGGTGGGACCGATCTGGATCTTGAGGTCCATCTGCGGGCACACGCCGCAATCGAAGCACGGGGTCCAACGGCAGTCGTCGACCTCGACCTCCTCCAGGGCGTCCTGCCAGTCCTCCCAGAGCCAGTCCTTGTCGAGGCCGCTGTCCAGGTGGTCCCAGGGCAGCACCTCCTCGTAGGTGCGCTCGCGGGTGGTGTACCAGTCGACGTCGACGCCGGTGCCGGCCAGGCCCTTCTCGGCGGAGGCCATCCAGCGGTCGTAGGAGAAGTGCTCGCGCCAGCCGTCGAAGCGGCCGCCGTCCTCGTAGACGGCGCGGATGACGGCGCCGATGCGGCGGTCGCCGCGGGACAGCAGGCCCTCGACGATGCCGGGCTTGCCGTCGTGGTAGCGGTAGCCGATGTTCTTGCCGTACTTGCGGTCGCCGCGGATCGAGTCGCGCAGCTTGGCCAGCCGGGCATCGGTGGCCTCGGCGGACAGCTGCGGGGCCCACTGGAACGGGGTGTGCGGCTTGGGCACGAACCCGCCGATGGAGACGGTGCAGCGGATGTCGTTCTGGCCGGTGACCTCGCGGCCCTTCTGGATGACGTTCTTCGCCATCGCGCCGATCTGGAGCACGTCCTCGTCGGTCTCGGTGGGCAGGCCGCACATGAAGTACAGCTTCACCTGGCGCCAGCCGTTGCCGTAGGCGGTGGCGACGGTGCGGATCAGGTCCTCCTCCGACACCATCTTGTTGATCACCTTGCGCATGCGCTCGCTGCCGCCCTCGGGGGCGAAGGTGAGGCCCGAGCGGCGGCCGTTGCGGGACAGCTCGTTGGCGAGGTCGATGTTGAAGGCGTCGACGCGGGTGGACGGCAGCGACAGGCCGATCTTGTCGTCGCTGTAGCGGTCGGCCAGGCCCTTGGCGATGTCCCCGATCTCGGTGTGGTCGGCGCTGGACAGCGACAGCAGGCCCACTTCCTCGAAACCGGTCGCCTTCAGCCCGCGCTCCACCATCTCGCCGATGCCGGTGATGCTTCGCTCCCGCACGGGGCGCGTGATCATGCCGGCCTGGCAGAAGCGGCAGCCGCGGGTGCAGCCGCGGAAGATCTCCACGGACATCCGCTCGTGCACGGTCTCCGCGAGCGGGACGAGCGGCTGCTTCGGGTAGGGCCACTCGTCGAGGTCCATCACGGTGTGCTTGGACACCCGCCACGGCACGCCCGGGGCGTTCGGCACGACGCGCCCGATCCGGCCGTCGGCCAGGTACTCCACGTCGTAGAACTTCGGCACGTACACCCCGCCGGTACGGGCGAGGCGCAGCAGCAGCTCGTCGCGTCCGCCCGGGCGGCCCTCGGCCTTCCAGCCGCGGACGAGCTCGGTGATGTCGAGCACGGCCTGCTCGCCGTCGCCGACCACCGCGCAGTCGATGAAGTCCGCGATCGGCTCGGGGTTGAACGCGGCGTGGCCGCCGGCCAGGACGATCGGGTCCTCGTCGGTGCGGTCCTTGGCCTCCAGCGGGATGCCGGCCAGGTCGAGCGCGGTCAGCATGTTGGTGTAGCCGAGCTCGGTGGAGAACGACAGGCCGAACACGTCGAAGGCCTTCACCGGGCGGTGCGCGTCCACGGTGAACTGCGGGACGTCGTGCTCGCGCATCAGCGCTTCGAGGTCCGGCCAGACGCTGTAGGTGCGCTCGGCGAGCACGCCCTCGCGCTCGTTGAGCACCTCGTAGAGGATCATGACGCCCTGGTTGGGCAGGCCGACCTCGTAGGCGTCGGGGTACATCAGCGCCCAGCGGACGTCGCAGGCGTCCCAGTCCTTGACGGTCGAGTTGAGCTCGCCGCCGACGTACTGGATCGGCTTCTGGACGTGCGGGAGGAGGGCCTCCAGGCGTGGGAAGACCGATTCGACAGTCATGTACTAGGAACCCTTACGACGTGATTCGGTGCCGCGCGCATCGGCAGGCGACGGCGGGGAGGGGTGACCCTCAAGGGTAGCCCAATCCGGGGAAAGGCCCGCTGGCTCACCCCCGGGCTCACCGACGCCCGGCCCGGGCACCCGCCCGCGCTCCGGCGCGGCCGCCCCTCCCCGGCCCGCCCCGGCACACGCAGTGCGCGCCCGCCGCCCGGCGCCGTCCGCCGTTGACATGCCCGGACCACCCATGCGGTACTGACAGGGCCCCGCCAGAGACCTCTGCACCCCTTCCGGACAAGGGAGTTGGGCCGTACGCTCAACCCTCGCCGACTCCCCCGGCGACCCGTCCCCGGCGCGCAGGGCCCCGCCCCCCCCCCGGCCCCGCAGGTCGCGTCCGTCGGCGCCCCCGCGCGCCCCGGCGCCCCCGCGCGCCCCGGCGGCCCGACAAGCCAGGCGGCCGCGCGGCCACGCGGCCACGCGGCCACGCCCTAGGAGAGCCATGACCGACACCGACCGGCGGGTCCGCCCGCCCCGGCCCCTCGGCAGCCGGGCCGCCCGCTACCCCGCGCCGGCCCAGGCCGAGGCCGCGGCCCGGCGGCTCGCGCTGCGCCACCCGGAGCGGTGCCGGCTGCGCGAGGTGGGCCGCTCGCGGGCCGGGCGCCCGCTGCTGCTGCTGTCCGTCGACCGGGGCCCGCGCGCGGTGCTGGTCGTCGGCGGCCCGCACCCCAACGAGCCGATCGGCACGGCCGGCGCCCTGCGGCTGGCCGAGGTGCTGCTGGCGCGCCCCACCCGGCCCGGCCTGTCCTGGCACCTGCTGCTCTGCCTGGACCCGGACGGCGCCGCGCTCAACGCGGGCTGGCTGGACGGGCCGCTCACCGTGCGCCGGCACTACGAGCACTTCTTCCGCCCCTCGTTCGAGGAGCAGCCCGAACTGCTGCCGGCCGCCGACGCGGGCCGGCCCCCGATGCCGGAGAGCCTGGCGCTGACCGGCCTGATCGACGAGCTGCGCCCGTTCCTGCAGTGCTCGATGCACGGGGTGGACTTCGGCGGCGCCTTCATCCAGCTGACCGCTCCGGTGCCCGGGCTGCCCGAGCTCTTCGCCGCCTCGGTGCGCAGGGCCGGCATCCCGCTGGACGTCGACCCCTTCGACGCGGTCGGCTGGGCCAGCCCCTTCCCCGGCACCTATCTGATGCCCTCGGCGGACGGCGCGGGCCGGTCACGGGCGCTGCCGGACGAGCCGGAGCTGTCCACCTGGTCGTACGCCGGCCGTCACGGCGGGGTGACGGCCGTGCTGGAGGTGCCGATGTGGGCCGTGGACGCGGTCGGCGACGGCCGTCCGCACCCGGCGGCGGACCGGGCGGTCGGCGCCGCGGCCCGGACGCTGCGCGAGCGCGCCGAGGAGCTCTCCGGGCTGCTGGCCCACGTGCCCGCGCACACCCGGGCGGCGCACGGCGCGCTGGTGCGCGCGGCCGGGTTCACCCTGGAGTTCTGCCCGTCGGTGGCGGAGGAGTGGCTGGCCCGCTGGTGCGCCGAGCCGCTCACGGTGTCCCGGGTGACCACCGCCGAGATCGTAGCGGCCCGGATCCCGCTGCGGGTGGCGTCGACGGTGCTGCGGCTGCTGGCGGACACCGGCGGTCCGACCGTGGAGGCGGCCCGGGGCCGGGCCCGCGACATCGTCACCGAGGGCCTGGGCCTGCTTCACCACCGCTTCGGCGCCCGCTGGGTGCCGGTCCAGGAGCAGCTGGCCCACCAGGTCCGCGCGGCACTCACCGCCGCCGACCGCCTGCTCTGACCGGGGCCGAGGTCCGCCACAACCGGGCAGCAACCACCCACCCACAGAGCCCAGTTGAAAACCACCGAGGGCCGACCCGAGAGATTCCCGGGCCGACCCTCGACGGACGGACGCGCAGACGGACGCGCGGACGGACAGTCGGCTCAGGCCGCTATCGGCCGCTGGCTGCGGACCGCCTGGAGCAGCCCGATCGCGATCCAGACCGCGAACATCGACGACCCCCCGTAGGAGACGAACGGCAGCGGGATGCCCGCCACCGGCATGATGCCCAGGCACATCCCGATGTTCTCGAAGGCCTGGAAGGAGAACCAGGCGATGATCCCCGCGGCCACGATCGTCCCGTACAGGTCGGTCGCCTGCCGGGCGATCCGGCAGGCCCGCCACAGCACTACGCCGACCAGCAGGATGATCGCCAGCGCCCCGACGAAGCCCAGCTCCTCACCGGCCACCGTGAACACGAAGTCGGTCTGCTGCTCCGGCACGAACTGCCCGGTGGTCTGCGTCCCGTGGAACAGCCCCTTGCCGGTCAGCCCGCCCGAGCCGATCGCGATCCGGGCCTGCGCGGTGTTGTAGCCGACGCCGGAGGGGTCCAGCTGCGGGTTGGCGAAGGCCGCGAAGCGGTCGATCTGGTACTTGCTCAGCACCCCGAGCTTCCAGATCGCCACGCACCCGCCGGTGCCCGCCACCAGCAGCCCGAGCACCCAGCGGTTGGCCGCCCCCGAGCCGAGCAGGATGCCCAGCACGATCGCGGCCATCACCATCACCGAGCCGGCGTCCGGCATCAGCAGCACGACGCACATCGGCAGGAAGGCCCAGACCAGACCGCGGAACACCGCCCGGTGCGAGGGGTACTCCCGCTCCCCCGCGTCCACCTGGTCGGACAGCACGACCGCCATCGCCAGCACGATCGCCAGCTTCGCGAACTCGGCGGGCTGGATGGAGAAGCCGCCGCCCAGCTGGATCCAGGAGTGCGCGCCGTTGATGGTCGAGCCCAGCGGGCTGAGCGTGGCGAGCAGCATCAGGATCACGCCGATGTACAGGAACGGCACGAGGGTGCGGAAGCGCCGGCTCCCTATCCCTATCACCACCGAGCACAGCACCAGCCCGACGACCAGGTTGGTCAGGTGCCGGTACAGGAAGTACTGCGGGTCGCCGTGGGTGAGCGAGTCCCGGCCGCGGGTGGCCGACCAGACCAGCAGGGAGCTGCCGAGCGACAGGGCCAGCGCGGCGAGCAGCAGTATCCAGTCCAGCCGCCACAGCGGCGAGTCCTTGGCCAGGGCCTTGGAGACCCCGCTGCGCTGCGGGCTCAGCCGCAGCTGCCGGTAGGAGCCGTAGGAGGTCATGCCCGCCCCCTTCCCGGGCCGCGGTTCGGTTCGAGTGCGGCCTCGGCCGCGGTGCCCGGGGCGGGCCGGTCGTTCGGCTGCGCCGGGTCCAGGAAGGCCGAGGCCGGGGCGGGCTCGCCCGGCACCTGTTCCAGGAAGGCCGGCGCCGGTCCGGGCACACCCTGCGCCTGGTCCGGCGCCGCCAGGAGGCCCGGGCCCGCGACGGCCTGCGCCGGGTCGACGGTGTTGGCGGTGTCGCCGGTGTCGGCGGTGTAGGCCGCCGGCTTGACGATCGCGGTGCCGTCCGGGTTGAACTTCGGCAGTTCGGCCTGCGGCGCGGGCAGCAGCGCCTTGCCGTTGTCGATGTTGCCCTTGTCGTCGACGCCGTACAGCGCCTGGTAGATCCGACGGACGGCGTCGCCGGAGCCGCCGGAGCCGGTGCCGCCCTGGCTTATCGTCATGACGACCGCGTAGTCCTTGCTGTACGTGGTCAGCCAGGAGGTGGTCTGCTTGCCCTCGACCTCGGCGGTGCCGGTCTTGGCGTGCAGCTCGATCTTGTTCTGCGGCCAGCCGGCGCCGGAGAACTTCCAGGCGGCGGTACCGCCGGTGATGACGCCCGCGGTGGCCTGGTCGATGTAGCTCAGCAGCTTCTGGGAGCCGGGGAACTTGCCGTCCTCGTGCGGGGCGATCTCGCGGACGAGGTCCCCGCTCGGGCTTATCACCGCCTTGGCGACGGTCGGCCGGTAGAAGGTGCCGCCGTTGGCCAGCGCCGAGTAGATCCGGGCCATCTGGACCGGGGTGACGAGCGTGTCGCCCTGGCCGATCGCGAAGTTGACGGCGTCACCGGCGCGCATCTGGTAGCCGTCGACGCAGTTCTCCTTGGCGATCTGGTCGGAGAAGCTGGTGCCGCCCTTCTGCGCCTGCGCGCACCAGGCGTCCTTGTTGTTGTCGTAGAAGGACTGCTTCCACTGCCGGTCCGGCACCCGGCCGGTGACCTCGCTGGGCAGGTCGATGCCGGTCTTGGCGCCGAGGCCGAACTGGTGGGCGGTCTTGAAGAACCAGTCGCCCGGCTCCTTCTTCGGCTTGATGCCGCCGTCCTTCATCCACTGGTCGTACGCCAGGCCGTAGAAGACGGTGTCGCAGGAGACCTCCAGCGCCTTCTCCAGGGAGATGGAGCCGAAGTTCTCGCTCTCGAAGTTCTTGAACTCGCGGCCGCCGATGGTCATGCTCTTCGGGCACGCGTACGTCCCGTCCAGCGAGTAGCCGGCCTCCACGGCGGCGGTGGTGGAGACGACCTTGAAGGTCGAGCCGGGGGCGGACTGACCCTGTATGGCCCGGTTCAGCAGCGGGAAGTTGGAGTCCTTGCTGGTCAGCGACTGGTAGTCCTTGCCGGTGATGCCGCCCACCCAGAGGTTGGGGTCGTAGGTCGGCGCGCTGGCCATCGCGACGATCCGACCGGTGTGGACGTCCATCACCACGGCGGCGCCGGAGTCGGCCTCGTAGTTGCGGTTGGTGACCTTGTCGAAGGTCTTCCGGGCGTCGGCCATGGCCTGCGCCAGGTTGTCCTCGACCACCTTCTGCACCCGGGCGTCGATGCTGGTGACCAGGTTGTTGCCGGTCTGCGGGGCGGCGGTGCCGGCGGTGCCGATCACCCGGCCGAGGTTGTCCACCTCCAGCTGGGTGATGCCGGCGGTGCCGCGCAGGTCGCGGTCGTACACCGACTCCAGACCGGCCCGGCCGATCTGGTCGGCCGGCAGGTAGCGGTCCAGGCCGGACTTGGAGGCGGTCTTGCCGACCTCCTCGTCGGTGACCGGCGAGAGGTAGCCGAGCACCTGGGCCATGTTGGCGCCCTCGGCGCCGGTGTAGCGGCGCACGGCGGTGGGCTGCGCGGTGACCCCGGGGAAGTCCTCGCGGCGTTCCATTATCTGCATCGCCTGCTGGGTGGTCGCCTCCTTGGTGACCGGGATCGGCTGGTAGGGCGAGCCGTTCCAGCAGGGCTGCGGGGTCTTGGCGTCGCAGAGCCGGGTCTTCTCCTGCACGTCCTTGGCGGGCATCCCCAGCACCTCGGCCAGCCGGCCGAGCACCGCCTTGCCGCCGTCCTTCTGCTGCAACAGCGAGGTGCGGCTGACCGAGACCACCAGCCGGGCCTCGTTGCCGGCCAGGATCCGCCCGGAGGCGTCCAGGATCTCGCCGCGGACGGCCGGTTCGACCACCTCACGGATGTGGTTGCCGGTCGCCTTGGCGGTGTAGACGCTGGCGTTGCGGATCTGCAGGTACCACAGCCGCCCGCCGAGAGTGGCGAGCAGCGACAGGACCAGGATCTGCAGCACCACCAGACGGATCGTCACCCGCCGGGTACGGCCGGTCTCGGGGATGTTGCTCACGTCTCGTGCGCTCCAGGATGCGGGAAGTCGGGAGGTCGGGGGCCGGGCCGGTTACGGGCGCCGGGCGAAGCCGGGCATGCGCCGCTTCTTGTAGGACGGGCCGGCCGAGGCCTCGCGCGTGGTGCGGTAGCGGGCCAGCGTGCCCAGACCGGAGCCGCCCTCGTCGTCATCGGTGGCCGCGGTCACCGGGTCGCGCCCGAAGCGGCGGCCGACCAGCATCACCAGCGGCACCACGAACGGCGCCAGCAGCACGTCGTACAGCAGGGCGCTGACCACCAGGCCGCCGAGGCCGACGTGCCGGGCCGCGGTGTCGCCGACCAGGGCGCCGACCATCGCGTACAGCAGGGTGGAGGCGACCGCCGCGGCGGCCACCACCATCAGCGCGCTGGACACCGACCGCTGGCGGCCGTGGTCCGGGCGCAGCAGCCCGGCGGCGTAGCCCATCAGGCACAGCACCAGCGCGTAGCGGCCGATCGCGTGGTCGGAGGGCGGCGCGAGGTCGGCGAGCAGGCCGGCCGAGAAGCCGACCACGCAGCCGCCGGACGGCCCGTAGACCAGGGCCAGGCCGACCACGACGAGCAGCAGTATGTCCGGGGTGGCCCCCGGGAGCTGGAGCCGGCCGAAGACGCTGACCTGGAGGATCAAGCCGAGCAGGATCAGGCCGGCGGAGACGGGGATGCGGGCGAGGCGCATGGCTCAGTTCCCCCCAGTGGGCTTGGCGGGCGGGGCGGCGGGCGCGGCCGGGGCGGCCTGTCCCTGGGCGGGGGCCGGCGGCAGGACGGCGTCGCGCGGGTCGGCGCGCGGCGGCACGACCACCACGCCGACCAGGTCCAGCCGGGTGAACTGGACGAAGGGCTCGACCAGGATGGTCTTGGTCAGCTGGCCCGGGGTGGCCTCGACCTCGACGACCTTGCCGACCGGCACGCCGGGCACGAACGGGCGGCCGCTCTGCGAGCCGAAGGTGACCAGCCGGTCGCCGGCCTTGACCTGGGCCTTGCCGTTGAGCAGCGAGACCTTCATCGGGCTGGTGCCGCCGCCGGAGGCGAAGCCGATCTCGCCGCTGGCCTCCAGCCGGGTGCCGGCCGAGAAGCCGGGGTCGGAGGCGAGCAGCACGGTGGCGGTGGTCGGGGCGACGGTGGTGATCCGGCCGACCAGGCCCTGACCGTTGATCACCGTCATGTCGCGGGTGAGGCCGTCGTCGCTGCCGGCGTCGATGGTGATGGTCCAGGAGAAGCCCTGGGCCGGGCCGATCGCGATGACCTGGGCGGCCTTGACGGTGTAGCCGCCGGCGCCGGCGGTGCGCAGCAGGTCGTCGAGCTGCTTGGTGCGCCCGGTGGCCATGTCGGAGGAGGCGAGCTTCTGCCGCAGTTCGGTGTTCTCGCGGGCGAGCTGGTCGGTGCGGCCGTTGTTGGACGCGGCGTCGCGGAAGGCCCGGACGGTGTCGGCGACCGGGTCGACGACGGTGGCGGCGCCGCGCTCGACCGGACCGAGGACGCTGGCGGCGGCGTGTCGGGCACCGCCGAGGGGGGAGCTCTCACCGCCCTTGATGTCCACGGTGACGAGTGCGAAGGCGACGGCCACCAGCAGGATGAGCAGCAGCCGGCTCTCTCGTGTGTCCCTCACGGTGCTGGTACTGCCCCTTCGTACCTGGTCGGCCGCCCGGGCTGTGGGGCCCGGGCGGCAGCCCGTTCAGTTGAGTGTCGGATGTCTCGGTGGTGCTAACGGCGCGGGGAGGCGTCCAGTACCTGCTGGAGCGCCTCGAACTCCTCGACGCACTTGCCGGAGCCGAGCGCGACCGAGTCGAGCGGGTTCTCGGCGATGTGGATCGGCATGCCGGTCTCGCGGCGCAGCCGCTCGTCGAGGCCGCGCAGCAGGGCGCCGCCGCCGGTGAGCACGATGCCGCGGTCCATCACGTCGCCGGCCAGCTCGGGCGGGCACTGGTCGAGGGTGGTCTTCACGGCGTCGATGATCGAGTTGACCGGCTCGTCGATGGCCTCGCGGACCTCGGCGGCGGAGATGACCACGGTCTTGGGCAGGCCGCTGACCAGGTCGCGGCCGCGGATCTCGGCGTGCTCGTCCTTCTCGCCCTCCAGGCCGAAGGCGCTGCCGATGCTCATCTTGATCTGCTCGGCGCTGCGCTCGCCGAGGAGCAGCGAGTACTCCTTCTTGATGTGCTGGACGATCGCGTTGTCCAGCTCGTCGCCGGCGACCCGGATGGACTGGGCGGTGACGATGCCGCCGAGGGAGATGACCGCGACCTCGGTGGTGCCGCCGCCGATGTCGACGACCATGTTGCCGGTGGCCTCGTGGACGGGCAGCCCGGCGCCGATGGCGGCGGCCATCGGCTCCTCGATGATGTGCACCTGGCGGGCGCCGGCCTGCGAGGAGGCCTCGATCACGGCGCGGCGCTCGACCCCGGTGATGCCGGAGGGCACGCAGACCACGACCCGGGGACGGGCGAGGTAGCGGCGGCGGTGGATCTTGAGGATGAAGTAGCGGAGCATCCGCTCGGTGATCTCGAAGTCGGCGATCACGCCGTCCTTGAGCGGGCGGATGGCGACGATGTTGCCCGGCGTCCGGCCGATCATCTTCTTCGCCTCGGCACCGACCGCCAGGATGCCGCCGGTGTTGGTGTTCACCGCGACGACGGACGGCTCGTTGAGGACGATCCCCTTGCCCCTGACGTACACCAGCGTGTTGGCAGTTCCAAGGTCGATCGCCAAGTCGCGGCCGATGAACGACAGGTTGCTCGCCATGGGGTGTGGTTGCCTTCCCGGGCTCGGAGTTCATGGGGGTGGGACGAGAGCGCGCCCACGCTCGGGCGGAGCCAGCTGAGCTGCCTTACCGGGCCCTTGAGTCGCGTCCATCGTAGTCACGCGGCGCGGTACGGACGTCGATGCGGGGCATACCGTCCATTGTCCGGAGCGTGTTCGCTTCTCCGGGCATTGGGACGCCGTGTCGGCGCCACTGGTTGCTTATTTCACGATAAAAGTGCCCCGGCCGGGCCAATGGTCCCGACCGGGGCAGTGCCAAGGTCCCTCGGGCGTGTCGCCCGGCTGGACTCAGGCGTGCGCCGGGAAGAAGATCTTGATCTCGCGCTCGGCCGACTCCGGGGAGTCCGAGGCGTGGATCAGGTTCTCGCGGGTGATCGTCGCGTAGTCGCCGCGGATGGTGCCGGCCCCGGCCTCCAGCGGGTTGGTCGCACCGGCCAGCATCCGGATGCCGCGGACGACCTCCTCGCCCTCGACGATCAGCGCGATCGACGGGCCGGAGGTCATGAACTCCAGCAGCGGCTCGTAGAACGGGCGGCCGACGTGCTCCGCGTAGTGCTGCTCCAGCGTCGCCCGGTCGAAGGTGCGCAGCTCGACGGCGGTGAGCCGCCAGCCGGCCTTGCGCTCGATGCGGCTGATGATCTCGCCGGCCAGGCCACGCTGGACGGCGTCGGGCTTGAGCAGGACGAGAGTGCGCTGGGACACGGTGCGTCTCCTGGGGATTCGGTACGGCAAGGCAGTCGGGCCGACGGGCGGGAGCCGACACGGCAGAGATTACCTTGCGTGTGCGGCGTGTCGGCCCGCCGGTCCGGGCCCTAGACCGGTACGGCGGCCGCCTCGGCGGCGGCCCGGGCGGCCTTGAACTCGTCCACCTTGCGGCCGTAGTGCACCGAGCACCACCACAGGCCGGCGAAGACCACACCGAGGCCGAACATGGTCGGCAGGATGAAGCCGCTGGCGATCAGTCCGATCTGCAGCGCCCAGCCGACGGCCACCGCACCAGGGCGGTTGATCATGCCGCAGAGCGCGATGCAGAGCGCCATGACGATCCCGGTGACGATCCAGATCGTGGCCGTGGAGACGCTGGACAGCTGCATCGCGACCAGCGCGGCGAACATGGCCAGGAGCGCCTCGCCGATCAGGGTCGAGGAGCAGAGGGTCCTCATGTCACTTCCTCCCGAGCAGCAGGCGGGCCTCGCCCACCGTGATGACCGAACCGGTGACCAGCACCCCGGCGCCGCCGAGGTCGCCCTCCTCCTCGGCGAGGGTGACGGCGGCCGCGATGGCGTCGTCGAGCCGGGGCTCGACCTGGACGCGGTCCTCGCCGAAGATGTCGACGGCCAGCGCCGCCAACTCGTCGACGTCCATCGCGCGGTGGGTGGAGTTCTGGGTGATGACGACCTCGGCGAGGATCGGCTCGAAGGCCTCCAGCACGCCGGCCACGTCCTTGTCCCCGGAGGTGCCGATCACGCCGACGAGCCGGGTGAAGCCGAAGGACTCGCCCAGGGCGGCGACGGTGGCGCGGGCGCCGTGCGGGTTGTGCGCGGCGTCCAGGACGATCGTGGGGCTGCGGCGGACGACCTCCAGGCGGCCGGGCGAGGAGACGCCGGAGAAGGCCTGGCGGACCTTGTCCACGTCGAGCTGCCCGCCTCGGGCGCCGCCGACGCCGAAGAAGGCCTCGACCGCGGCCAGCGCCAGCACCGCGTTGTGCGCCTGGTGCTCGCCGTGCAGCGGGATGAAGACGTCCTCGTACTCCTCGCCGCCGAGCCCGCGCAGCGTCACCAGCTGGCCGCCGACGCCGAGCTCACGGCGGATCACACCGAACTCCATGCCCTCGCGGGCCACCGTGGCGTCGACCTCGACGGCGCGACGCAGGATGTTCTGGGCGGCGTCCAGCTGCTGCTGGGCGACGACGGCGACGGCTCCGGACTTGACGATCCCGGACTTCTCGACCGCGATCTCGCCGGTGGTCTCGCCGAGCTTGTCGGTGTGGTCCAGCCCGATCGGGGTGATCACGGCGACGGCGGCGTCGATGACGTTGGTGGCGTCCCAGGAACCGCCCATGCCGACCTCGACCACGGCGACGTCCACCGGGGCGTCGGCGAAGGCGGCGTAGGCCATGCCGGTCAGCACCTCGAAGAAGGACATCGGCACCGGCTGCGCCGCGTCGACCATCTGCACGTACGGCTCGACGTCGCGGTAGACCTCGACGAAGCGCTCGGGGGTGATCGGGGCGCCGTCCAGGGTGATCCGCTCGGTGACGCTCTCCACGTGCGGGCTGGTGTAGCGGCCCGTGCGCAGTTCGAAGGTGTTGAGCAGCTGCTCGATCATCCGGGCGGTGGAGGTCTTGCCGTTGGTCCCGGTGATGTGGATGGAGGGGAAGGACCGCTGGGGCTGGCCCAGGATGTCCATCAGCGCCTCGATCCGGTCGAGCGAGGGCTCCAGCTTGTTCTCCGGCCAGCGCTTGGAGAGCTCCACCTCGACATCGCGCAGGGTGTCGTCGGTGTCGCCGTCGGCGGGACGGAGGGTGTACGGGTTCGGGTCGGCCTTGTCACTCACGACCACAGTCTACGGAGGGTTGGCGGGCCGTCCTCACGGGGTGAGAACGACCACTTTGGTCGGGGTTTCCAATTTGCCCCCTTTACTATCTCTTTGGCGAGTTTGAACCGCAATGAAGCATCGATTCGCACCCCCTGGAGCCGCACCGCCTTTGATCATGAGGAGTACCACGCCATGCCCGACGCCCTGCACGACTGGATCGTGCTCCGCCAGGACGCCGTCGTCTGGTTCGCCGGACTGGTCTCACTGGCGCTCGTCGGCTACATGGCCTTCGTCTTCGGACGCTTCCTCCTGTACTGGGCCGGCTCCCGGCACGCCTTCCGGCACAACCGGCCCGCCGAGCCCGGCGACCCGGCCGCCTTCCAGTGGCACCTGGTGATCCCCTGCCGCGACGAGGAGGCCGTGGTCACCCAGACCCTGGCCGGCCTACGCGAGAACGCACCCGAGGCCCACCTGTGGGTGATCGACGACGACAGCGAGGACGCCACCCGCGACCTCGTCCTCGCCGCCGCGGCCCACGACGACCGCGTCCACCTCGTCCAGCGCCGCCGCCCGCACGCCCGGATCGGCAAGGGCGCCGCCCTCAACGCCGCCTACCGCGAGATCACCGCCTGGCTGCCCGGGGGCACCGACCGCTCCCGCGTGGTGATCGGCGTCGTCGACGCCGACGGACGGCTCGACCCCGGCACCCTCCCCCAGGTCTGCAACGACAAGGCACTCGGCCGCCCCGACACCGGCGCCGTCCAGATCGGCGTGCGGATGCGCAACGCCGACGACGAACTCCCGCTGCCCGGCCGAGGCCGCGCCGCCAACGCGTTCGCCCGCGCCCTGGTCCGGATGCAGGACGTCGAGTTCCAGGCCAACAACGCCGGCATGCAGCTGCTGCGCCGCCGCACCGGCAGCGTCGGCCTCGGCGGGAACGGCCAGTTCGTCCGCCTCACCGCCCTCGACTCGCTCACCGCCGAGGAGGGCCGGGCCGGCCGCCCCTGGCCCGAGCGCGCCCTGCTGGAGGACTACGAGTCCGGCCTCGACCTGCGCCTGGCCGGCTGGCGCCTCACCCACGTCACCGAGACCCAGGTCTCCCAGGAGGGCCTGATCTCGCTGCGCCGCTTCCTCACCCAGCGCACCCGCTGGGCCCAGGGCAACATGCAGTGCCTGCGCTACACCGGCCGGGTGCTGCGCTCCCCCTTCTACACCTGGTCCGGCAAGGCCGAGGTGCTGTACACCTTCCTCCAGCCCGTCGTCTGCGTCCTGCTGGTCCTGCTGTTCCCGCTCTCGCTCGGGATCACCGCGGCCGGGCTGGTGCTCTTCCCCGCCGAAACCGCCGACTTCCACGTCAGGTTCGGCCCGTGGATGCTGCTCGCCTTCGCGGTCGCCACCCTGCCGATGATGCTCTGGGGCTTCGCCTACCGCCGGCTCGTCCACCCCAACCGCGGCCGGCTCACCGGGCTGCTCTGGGGCGTCCTGATCTGGCTCTACGCCTACCACCTCTTCGTGGTCGCCACCCGGGCCGCCGCCCGGATGCTGCTCGGCCGCAACGGCTGGGCCAAGACCCGGCGCAACGCCGAGAAGGTCGCCCTCGGCGCCCCCACCGCCCTCGAGTCCTGAGCCTCGGTCCTGAGCCCCGCGCCTGAGCCCCGCGCCCGAGCCCCGCGCCCGAGCCCTGAGCAGCCCCACCCCCTCGGAGCCTCCCCATGAGCATGTGCCTTCCCCCCGCCAGCGTCGCCGTCGTCCTCGGCACCCGCCCCGAACTGGTCAAGCTCGCCCCGCTGATCCACGAACTCGGCGACGCCACCCGCCTGGTGCACACCGGCCAGCACTGGGACGAGGCGATGTCCGGCCGCTTCCTGCGCGACCTCGACCTGCCCCGCCCCGAACTGCTCACCGGCGTCGGCGGGCGCCCCCGGGCCGGCCAGATCGCCCAGTCCCTCGGCCAGCTGGACGCCGCCTTCGCCGAGGACCGCCCCGCCGCCGTGGTCGTCCAGGGCGACACCAACGCCACCCTCGCCGGGGCGCTGGCCGCCAACGCCCGGGAGATCCCGCTGGTGCACGTCGAGGCCGGGCTGCGCAGCTTCGACCGGGCGATGCCCGAGGAGCACAACCGGGTGATGGTCGACCACGTCTCCGACCTGCTCTGCGCCGCCACCGGGGACAACGTCGCCAACCTGCGCGCCGAGGCCCTCGCCGAGGAGCGGATCGCGCTCACCGGCAACACCGTCGTCGAGGTGGTCCGCCGCCAGCTGCCGGCCGCGGCCGACCGCGCCGCGCTGCTCGCCGCGCACGGGCTGCGCCCGGACGGCTACGTGCTGGCCACCGTGCACCGCCCGGAGAACACCGACACCGCCGAGGCACTGGGCGCCGTGCTGGCCGAACTGGACCGGATCGCCCGGGCGGGCACCCCGGTGCTGTTCCCGATGCATCCGCGTACCCGGGCCGCCGTCGAGCGCTTCGCGCTGGACGCCCTGCTGGAGCACCTGGCCGTCACCGGGCCGGTCGGGTACGCCGACTTCCTGGGCCTGGCGAGCCACGCCGCGCTACTGGTCTCCGACTCCGGCGGCGTGCAGGAGGAGTGCACCGTGCTCGGCCGCCCGCTGCTGGTGGTGCGCCGCTCCACCGAGCGTCCGGAGGCGGTGGCGGCGGGCTTCGCCGCGCTGGTGGGCCCCGACGAGGACCTGGGCGCGCTGGCCCGGACCTGGCTGGCCGACACCCCCGAGCGGCTCGCCCGGCTCGCGGCCACCCCGAGCCCGTACGGCGACGGCCTGGCCTCGGCGCGGATCGCCGCGCTCACCGCCGCGGTCGCCGAGCCGGCCGAGCCCGGAGCAGCCGACTCCAGGGCACGGCCGTCGGCCGCCTAGCGCCCTCTTGACAGCCGGATTGGTCTACTCCACCTTGTGAGTCAAGTCTCCTCCCCCGACAGGGACTTGAGTTGTCGGTAGCTCCCGCACGCGCACCATCGACACCCCGGACGGCGCTCCACCCCCACCACCCAGGCGCGCCGCCGGGCCTCCCCCACAGGAGATGGAGTCATGCCACCTGCCCGACACCGGCGCCCACGCGCCGCCCACACCCTGCTCGCCGGGGCCTGCGCCATCGCCCTCGGCCTGAGCGGGCTCGCCCTCGCCACCGGCACCGGCGCCCAGGCCGCCGACCCCGACCTGATCACCAACGGCGGCTTCGAGACCGGCACCCTGTCCGGCTGGTCCTGCGGCAACGGCGCCGTCCAGAGCGCGACCGTGCACTCCGGCCGCTACGCCCTGCAGTCCACCCCGGGCTCGGGCGACACCGGCGAGTGCACCCAGACCGTCGCCGTGCAGCCCTCCTCGACGTACACGCTGAGCTCCTGGGTCCAGGGCTCGTACGTCTACCTGGGCGCCCGCGGCACCGGCGGCACCGACCCCGGCACCTGGACGAACTCCACCGGCTGGGCCCAGCTGAGCACCGGCTTCACCACCGGCCCGGGCACCACCAGCGTCACCGTCTACCTGCACGGCTGGTACGGGCAGCCCGCCTTCCTCGCCGACGACGTCTCGCTGATCGGCCCGGGCGGACCGCAGCCCTCCCAGAGCCCGACCGCCACCACGTCCCCGAGCCCCACCGGCACCGGCAGCCCCTCCCCCACGGACACCGGCACCGCAAGCCCGACCGCCACCTCGACCGGCAAGCCTCCCGGCCTGCCCAAGCACATCCTGACCGGCTACTGGCAGAACTTCGACAACGGCGCCACCGTCCAGCGGATCAGCGACGTCCCGGCCGCCTACGACATCATCGCGGTCTCCTTCGCCGACGCCACCACCACACCGGGCGGGCTGGGCTTCACCCTGGACCCCGCCCTCTCCTCCCGCCTCGGCGGCTACACCGACGCCCAGTTCAAGGCCGACATCGCGGCCAAGCGGGCGGCCGGCAAGAAGGTGGTGCTCTCGGTCGGCGGGCAGAACGGCACGGTGTCGGTGAGCGACCCGACCTCGGCGGCCAACTTCGCGAGCACCGCGTGGGCGCTGATGCAGGGCTACGGCTTCGACGGGGTCGACATCGACCTGGAGAACGGCGTCAACGCCGCCTACCTGGGCCAGGCGCTGCACTCGCTGGCGGCGAAGAGCGGCAGCGGGTTCGTCCTCACCATGGCGCCGCAGACCATCGACATGCAGTCGACCGGCATGGAGTACTTCAAGCTGGCGCTGAACGTGAAGGACATCCTCACCATCGTCAACATGCAGTACTACAACTCCGGTGCGATGAACGGCTGCGACGGCAACGTCTACTCGCAGGGCACCGAGGACTTCCTCACCGGGCTGGCCTGCATCCAGCTCAAGGGCGGGCTGCGGCCCGACCAGGTGGGGCTCGGCGTGCCGGCCTCCACCAGCGCGGCGGGCGGCGGGTACGTCAGCCCGAGCGTGGTCGACAACGCGCTGGACTGCCTGGCCGCCGGCACCAACTGCGGCAGCTACAAGCCCGACACCACCTGGCCGGGCATCGGCGGGGCGATGACCTGGTCGACCAACTGGGACGCCAAGGCGGGCAACCCGGTCGCGGGCACCATCGGCGCGCACCTGCACGCCATGCCGTGACGCCCCCTGCCCGGACCGGGGTTCAGACCCCGGCCCGGGCCTCCGGGACGTGTGCCGCGGGCCCGCCGTGCCGGCGGCGCAACTCGGCCGTGATCTCGGCCAGTTCGCCCTCGGGCAGCAGCGGCAGCATCATCGCGACGCCCTGGAGCAGACCGCCGAGCAGGAAGGTGGTGTCGGCGGTCGAGGCGACCAGGCCGCGCACCTCGGCCACCTCACCGGCGGCCACCGCCTCGATCAGCCGGGCGGCGTCCGCGCTCTCCTCGTCCACCGCGACCGCGCCGTTGTCGGCCGGGGCGCGCCGGGCCATCGCCCGCAGTACCCGGTCGCCGACCTCGGGCGCGTACGCCTTGCGGACGGCCTCGGCGGCGATCCAGGCGAGCAGGGTGGTCACCTCGCGCTCGGCGCGCTCGGCGAGGAGCAGGTCCAGCTCGTGGTCGAAGGCGAGCTGGTTGCCGTGGCGGAACGCCAGCAGCAGGGTCGCCGCCCTGGCCTTGGCCTCCTCCACCGCCTCGGCAGGAAGTTCTTCGGCCAATTCCTCGGTCACCACCACGCCATGCCCTCCCGTCCGTCGGCTCAGCAGGAACGCTCAGCAGAAACACCCGTCAGAAACTCCGTGCACACCGTACACATCCGACCTGCAAACTTCCGCGAACCCGCGCGGGCAAGACCGGAATGAATTCGGAAGGAATAGGACCTCACCCGGTCCAGGATGAATATTCGCCGGAAGGGAGCAATGTTGCTGGGCTATTAGGCGTAGCAAAAAGAACACCGCCGCCGTGCCCGGCCGAGCCGCCCGGAAACGCCGGAGGGGCCGCACCCCGCGCGTCGCGGAGTGCGGCCCCTCACGGACCGGTACGGGCTCAGCCCTGCGGCAGCGCCGCGAGCTGGGCGGTGATCCGGGCGATGTCGGCCTCGGCGGCCTCCTGACGGCCCCGGATCTTGGCGACCACCTCGTCCGGCGCCTTCGCGAGGAACGCCTCGTTGCCGAGCTTGGCCGTGGTCTGCGCCTTCTCCTTCTCGGCGGCCGCGAGGTCCTTGGCGAGGCGCTTGCGCTCCGCCGCGACGTCGATGGTGCCGGAGAGGTCGAGCGCGACGGTGGCGCCGGCGACCGGGAGCGAGGCGGTGGCCGCGAAGCCCTCCTCGGGGACGGTCAGCCGCAGCAGCGAGCGGATCGCGTCCTCGTGGACGGCCAGCACGGTGCCGTCCAGCTCCAGCTTCGCCGGGACGCGCTGGCCCGGCTTGAGGCCCTGGTCCGAGCGGAACCGGCGGACCTCGGTGACCACCTGCTGCAGCGTGGCGATCTCGGCCTCGGCCTCGGCATCGCGGTAACCGCTGTCCGTCGGCCAGTCGGCGATGACCAGCGACTCGGCGCCGGTGAGCGTGGTCCACAGGGTGTCGGTGACGAAGGGCACGATCGGGTGCAGCAGCCGCAGCGTGACGTCCAGGACCTCGCCGAGCACCCGGCGCGCGGCGTCGGCCTGCGGGCCGCCCTTGGCCAGGGTGGTCTTGGACAGCTCGACGTACCAGTCGAAGACCTCGTCCCAGGCGAAGTGGTACAGCGCCTCGGACAGCTTGGAGAACTGGTAGTCCTCGTACAGCGCGTCCACCTCGGCGACGGTGCTGTTCAGGCGCGACAGGATCCAGCGGTCGGTCGCGGTCAGTTCCTCCGGCGCGGGCAGCGGGCCCTCGACGGTGGCGCCGTTCATCAGCGCGAAGCGGGTGGCGTTCCAGATCTTGTTGGCGAAGTTGCGGGCCGCCTGGACCCAGTCCTCGCCGATCGGCACGTCGACGCCCGGGTTGGCACCGCGCGCCAGCGTGAAGCGCAGCGCGTCCGAACCGTACTTGTCCATCCAGTCCAGCGGGTTGACCACGTTGCCGAAGGACTTCGACATCTTCTTGCCGTTCTGGTCACGGACCATGCCGTGCAGCGCGATGGTGTGGAACGGCGGGGTGCCGTCCATCGCGTAGAGGCCGAACATCATCATCCGGGCGACCCAGAAGAACAGGATGTCGTAGCCGGTGACCAGGACGGAGTTCGGGTAGAACTTCGCCAGGCTCTCGGTCTGCTCCGGCCAGCCGAGCGTGGAGAACGGCCACAGTCCGGAGGAGAACCAGGTGTCCAGGACGTCGTTGTCCTGGTGCCAGCCCTCGCCGGTGGGCGGCTGCTCGTCCGGGCCGACGCAGACGACCTCGCCGTTCGGGCCGTACCAGACCGGGATGCGGTGGCCCCACCACAGCTGGCGCGAGATGCACCAGTCGTGCAGGTTGTCGACCCAGTCGAAGTAACGCTTCTCCATCTCCTGCGGGTGGATCTTGACCTTGCCGTCGCGGACCGCGTCGCCGGCGGCCTTCGCGAGCGGGCCGACCTTGACCCACCACTGCATGGACAGCCGCGGCTCGATGGTGGTCTTGCAGCGCGAGCAGTGGCCGACCGAGTGGACGTACGGGCGCTTCTCGGCGGCGATCCGGCCGTCGGCGCGCAGCGCGGCGACGATCGCCGAGCGGGCCTCCAGCCGGTCCAGGCCGAGGAACGGGCCGTGCACGGTGATGACCGCGTGCTCGTCCATGACGGCGACCGAGGGCAGGCCGTGCCGCTGGCCGATCTCGAAGTCGTTCGGGTCGTGCGCGGGCGTCACCTTGACGGCGCCGGTGCCGAACTCCGGGTCGACGTGGGCGTCGGCGACCACGGGGATCCGACGGCCGGTCAACGGCAGCTCGATCTCGGTGCCGACCAGGTGGCGGTAGCGCTCGTCGTCCGGGTGGACGGCGACCGCGGTATCGCCCAGCATCGTCTCGGCGCGGGTGGTGGCGACGACGATCGAGGCGTCGCCCTCGCCGTAGCGGATCGAGACCAGCTCGCCGTCGTCGTCCTGGTACTCCACCTCGATGTCCGAGATGGCGGTCAGGCAGCGCGGGCACCAGTTGATGATGCGCTCGGCCCGGTAGATCAGCTCGTCGTCGAAGAGCTTCTTGAAGATGGTCTGGACGGCCTGGGACAGGCCCTCGTCCATGGTGAATCGCTCGCGGGACCAGTCCACACCGTCGCCCAGGCGGCGCATCTGGCCGGAGATCTGGCCGCCGGACTCCGCCTTCCACTTCCAGACGCGCTCGACGAAGGCCTCCCGGCCCAGGTCGTGGCGGGACTTGCTCTCCTTGGCGAGCTCGCGCTCGACCACGTTCTGGGTGGCGATGCCGGCGTGGTCCATTCCGGGCTGCCACAGCGCCTCGTAGCCCTGCATCCGCTTGCGGCGGACCAGCGCGTCGATCAGCGTGTGCTCGAAGGCGTGGCCCAGGTGCAGGCTGCCGGTCACGTTCGGCGGGGGGATGACGATGGTGAACGGGGGCTTGTCGCTCTTGGCGTCCGCGGTGAAGTAGCCACGCTCTACCCAGCGCTCGTACAGCTCGCCCTCTACGTCCGCGGGGGTGTAGGTCGTCGGGAGAGTTGCTGCTTCGTCCCCGGCAAAGGTGCTCACGGGGTGCTGGTTCGTCGTGTCGGTCACGACGCACAGTTTACGTAACCGCGGGCACGTGTTACGAACCGCTTTCGCCGCGCGGACGCGACCCGCCCGATCGGCTCGGTGGCGGACACCGTACGGTACCGTTCCCGGGCACTCGTCCGGTGTCCGCACGGACCCCGGGACGACACGACGACAGGCCGCGGGTGCGGCGGGGGAGCACGGACGCAGATGTACGGCCAGGGCCAGCAGTATCCGCAGGGACAACCGCAGGGACAGCCTCAGCCGTACGGGGGCCAGCCCCCGTACGGCCCGCCGCAGCCACCGCCGCCCTACGGCGCCCCGCAGCAGCCGCCCCAGTACGGCTACCCGCCGCAGGACGGCCAGCCCTACGGCGCTCCCCAGCCGCCCTACGGTGCCCCGCAGCCCCCGTACGGCTACCCGCCGCAGGCCCCGTACGGCCAGCCGGGCTACCCGCCGCCGCCGAAGAAGGGCCGGACCGGCCTGGTGGTCGGCCTGGTCGTGGGCGCGCTGGTGCTGGGCGGCGGCGGCTTCGCCGCGTGGAAGTTCCTCGGCGACGACCAGGGCGGCCAGTACAAGATCTCCGCGCCGCAGTCGCTGCCGGACGGCTACACCCAGAAGTCCGCCAAGGAGGAGGCCGTCGACCCGGCCAAGCCCGAGGCGGCGAAGTTCGGCAAGAACCTCAGCGTGCTGGCGGCCAGCTACAGCAAGGGCTCCGACGCCCTCGACACGCTCTCCGTGGTCGGCGTCTACGGGGAGCTCAACGACCCCGGCCAGATCATCGACGACTCGAAGAAGGACACCGGCGGGCTGACCTGGACCACGCCGCTGACGGACTTCCCGGCGCAGGACGGCCACAGCTCCTCGGCGAAGCTCGCCTGCGGCGTGGCCGGCGTCATCGCGGGCAAGGCCGGGCCCACCGTCTGCGTGTGGGCGGACAAGTCCACCACCGGCCGGATCACCTTCAGCAAGATCAGCCTGACCGGCGGCGGCCAGGGCCTCACCCCGGCCCAGGCCGCGGACAGGACCCGGGCGATCCGCGACGCCATGGTCGTCGCCAAGTAACCGAGCACCGCCCCGCCGCGTCACCACACGTCAGCACCACGTCCCCGCCGCCACCGGCCGCGCCGGGCGGCACCCGGGCATCGCCATCAGAGAGGCCTCGCGTGACCGAGCAGAACCCCTACGGCCCCCCGCCGCAGCCGGGACACGACGCACCGCCGCCCCCGCCGGCCCCGCCGGGCTACGGCGGCATCCCGCCGCAGAGCCCGCCGCCCGGCTACCCGCCGGTCGGCGAGCCGGGTGCCTACCCGGGGTACGGCGCCTACCCGCCGGTACCGCCGCCGCGCAAGTCCCGCAAGACGCTCTGGACCGTGCTCGGCGTCGTCGGCGCCTTCGTCCTGCTGGGCGGCGGCACGCTCGCCTACTTCGTCTACGACGTCGCCAGCAACGCGGGCACCCAGAAGATCGTCCTGCCGGCCACGTTCAAGGACCTGCGCCAGAGCGACGACCCCCAGGTCGCCGACACCCTGGAGAAGGGGCTCACCTCCAGCTTCGGCAAGGGCGACGGCAACTGGAACCCCACCGGGGTGGGCGCCCTCTACCAGAACGCGCAGTCGGAGCCTCAGCTGGTCGTGTTCGGGGGCTACGGCAAGGTCCTGGCGCCGAAGCAGGAACTGGACCAGGCGTTCCAGGGCATGGCGTCCACCGGTCGCAAGCTCAGCGACCGGCACGTGGTGGACGCCGGCCCCAAGGGCGGCGCGATGGAGTGCGCCGCGGTCGTCGGCGGCGAGAGCGAGGCCGGGACCACGATGGGCATCTGCTCCTGGGCCGACAGCAGCGGCCTGGTGATGGTCATGACGGTGGCCGACCCGAGCGCCAAGCCGGACCTGGACAAGCTCGCCGCCGACACCCGCGACCTGCGCGCGGTCGCCGAGGTCCCCAAGTAGTCCACCGGGAACCGCCGGTGACCCTCCGGGCACCGGGAAACGCCGAAGGGCCCCGCACCGGTCGGTGCGGGGCCCTTTCGGATACGGCGGGCGCGGGTCAGGCGCTCTTCTCGCGCCGCTCGCGCTTGATCATGTCGCGCGGGACGAGGGTGGGGATGGCGTGCTTGGAGACCACGTCCCCGGTGACCACCACGCGGGCGACGTCCTGACGCGAGGGCACCTCGTACATCACGGACATCAGCACCTCCTCCATGATGGCCCGCAGGCCGCGCGCGCCGGTGCCGCGCAGGATCGCCTGGTCGGCGATCGCCTCCAGCGCGTCCCGGGAGAACTCCAGCTCCACGCCGTCCAGTTCGAAGAGCTTGCGGTACTGCTTGACCAGCGCGTTCTTCGGCTCGGTGAGGATCTGCAGGAGCGCCTCGCGGTCCAGGTTGTGCACGCTGGTGATCACCGGCAGCCGGCCGATGAACTCGGGGATCATGCCGAACTTCACCAGGTCCTCGGGCATCACCTGGCGGAAGTGGTCGCTGGCGTCCGACTCCCGCTTGGAGCGGATGTTGGCGCCGAAGCCGATGCCCTTGGCGCCGGCCCGGCCCTCGATGATCCGCTCCAGGCCGGCGAACGCGCCGCCGACGATGAACAGCACGTTGGTGGTGTCGATCTGGATGAACTCCTGGTGCGGGTGCTTGCGCCCGCCCTGCGGCGGCACCGAGGCGGTGGTGCCCTCCAGGATCTTCAGCAGCGCCTGCTGCACGCCCTCGCCGGAGACGTCCCGGGTGATCGACGGGTTCTCGCTCTTGCGCGCGACCTTGTCGATCTCGTCGATGTAGATGATCCCGGTCTCGGCCTTCTTGACGTCGTAGTCGGCCGCCTGGATCAGCTTGAGCAGGATGTTCTCGACGTCCTCGCCGACGTACCCGGCCTCGGTCAGCGCGGTGGCGTCCGCGATCGCGAACGGCACGTTGAGCATCCGGGCCAGGGTCTGCGCCAGCAGCGTCTTGCCGGAGCCGGTGGGGCCCAGCAGCAGGATGTTGGACTTGGCCAGCTCGATGGCGTCCTCGCGGCCGTTGCCGCCGCTGCGGCCCGCCTCGCCGGCCTGGACGCGCTTGTAGTGGTTGTAGACCGCCACCGACAGCGCCTTCTTGGCGAGGTCCTGGCCGACCACGTACTGGTCCAGGAACTCGTAGATCTCCCGCGGCTTCGGCAACTCCTCGAAGCGCACCTCGGAGGTCTCGGCGAGTTCCTCCTCGATGATCTCGTTGCACAGGTCGATGCACTCGTCGCAGATGTACACGCCTGGGCCGGCGATCAGCTTCTTCACCTGCTTCTGCGACTTGCCGCAGAACGAGCACTTGAGCAGGTCGCCACCGTCTCCGATGCGTGCCACGAGGTGCTTCCCCTTCGCCAGGGGCCCCGCAGGGGTTCCGGGGCCTGGTGCTGTGGACCGTCAACGCCGACGGCGATCGGTCTCGCTATCCGACGGTACTCTGCCGGGCCCCTGATTCCGTCCTCTTCGCCGGGTCTGCCCTACGCCCTGGGCGAATTGATACCGAACAGATGCCGTTGCGGAGGCCGCCGACGAACCGGAGCGGGGCGCGCACGCAGGATGCGCGCCCCGCCTCGGAGGGTGCCGGCCTCAGGAGGTCAGCGAGGTCTTGCGGGTGGAGATGATCTGGTCGACGAGGCCGTACTCCAAGGCCTCCTCGGCGGTGAGGATCTTGTCGCGCTCGATGTCCTCGCGCACCTGCTCCACCGGCTTGTTGGAGTGCTTGGAGAGCATCTGCTCCAGCTGCTCGCGCATCCGGAAGATCTCCTTGGCCTGGATCTCCAGGTCGGACACCTGGCCGCGGCCCGTCTCGGTGTACGGCTGGTGGATCAGGATGCGGGCGTTCGGCAGCGCCATCCGCTTGCCGGGGGTGCCGGCCGCGAGCAGCACGGCCGCGGCGGAGGCCGCCTGGCCCATGCAGACCGTGGTGATGTCCGGCTTCACGTACTGCATGGTGTCGTAGATGGCCGTCAGGGCCGTGAACGAGCCGCCGGGCGAGTTGATGTACATCTGGATCTCGCGGTCCGGGTCCATCGACTCCAGGCACAGCAGCTGCGCCATGATGTCGTTCGCCGAGACGTCGTCGACCTGCGAGCCGAGGAAGATGATGCGCTCCTCGAACAGCTTGGCGTACGGGTCGTACTCGCGGATGCCCTGCGTGGTGCGCTCGACGAAGCGCGGGACGATGTAGCGACCCTCGGCGCGCATGTCCTCGACGCGGGCCTGGGCGGCCGACAGGCTGGGGATGTTCATGGGGGTTCTTGTCCTCCGGGGCGTTGTGGCTGTGGTCTCGTGGGCCGGGCCGAGGCTCAGGCGCCCGTGCCGCCGCCGCCGGGGACGTCCGCGGCGCTGTGCATGATCGCGTCGATCAGGCCGTACTCCAGGGCCTCCTCCGGCGTGAACCAACGGTCGCGGTCGGAGTCCCTGGTGATCTGCTCGAAGGACTGGCCGCTGTGGAAGGCGATCAGCTCGGACATCCGCTTCTTGGTGCGCAGCAGCTGCTCGGCCTGGATGCGGATGTCGGTGGCGGAGCCGCCGAGGCCGGCGGAGGGCTGGTGCATCAGGATGTTGGCGTTCGGCAGCGAGAAGCGCTTGCCCTTGGCGCCGGCGGTCAGCAGGAACTGGCCCATCGAGGCCGCCATGCCCATCGCGATGGTGACGACGTCGTTCTTGATGTACTGCATGGTGTCGTAGATCGCCATGCCCGCCGAGATCGAACCGCCCGGGGAGTTGATGTAAAGGAAGATGTCCTTTTCCGGGTCCGCGGCCAGCAGCAGCAGCTGGGCGGTGATCTTGTTGGCGATGTCGTCGTCGACCTGCTGGCCGAGGAAGATGATCCGCTCGTTGAGCAGCCGGTTGTACACCTGGTCTCCCAGGCCGCCGAGCACGTCACCAGAGGCGGCGTGCGGCGCCATCGGGCCAGGCATCTGCATCTGCGGGAACGTCACTTAGCCACCTGCTCAGTCGATTTGGACGGTCGCTCCACGGCCGTCACGATGTCGCACAGCTTCCGGGTATCACGGTGTGATTGGTGCTGTCCAAGGACCCTAACGCGCAGGCCGGGCCGCAGAATCCCTCACGCAGAACTGTTCGCTGTGAGCGCAGGGTCGGGCCCGCCCCGGGGGACGACGACGGGCCCGGACACCGTACGGCGTCCGGGCCCGTCGCAGACCTCAGGGGCTACCGGGGCACTCAGGCCTCGGTCTTCTCCTCGGCGGCGGTCTCCTCGGCGGCCGGGGCCTCGACGGTGTCGGCCGTCTCGTCCTCGTCGTCGAAGTTGACCTCGTTGCCCTCGGTGTCGACGACCTTGGCGGCCTCGACCACGGTGGCCAGCGCCTTACCGCGGGCGACCTCGCCGACCAGCAGCGGCACCTGGCCACCCTGGACGACCTGCTGCGCGAACTGGTCCGGGGTGAGACCCGAGCCGGCGGCGCGGCGGATGAGGTGCTCGGTCAGCTCCTCCTGGTTAACACCCAGCTCTTCGTCGGCGACGATCTGGTCCAGGACGAACTGGGTCTTGATGCCCTTCTTCGCCTGCTCCTCGATCTCGGCGTCCCACTCCTCGCGGGTCTTGCCCTGGGTCTCCAGGTAGCTGTCGATGTCGAGGCCCATCGGCTGGAGCTGGTGGTGCTCCAGGTTGTGCTTGCGGGTCTCGACCTCGTCCTTGAGGAGCTTCTCCGGGAACTCGATCTCGACCAGGCCGAGCAGGGCGTCCAGCACCTTCTCCTGGGCCTGGGTGGCCTGGTCGTACTCCTTCATGCGCTCCAGGCGCTTGCGGGAGTCGTCGCGCAGGGCCTCCAGGGTGTCGAACTCGCTGGCCAGCTGGGCGAACTCGTCGTCCAGCTCGGGCAGCTCCTTCTCCTGGACGGCGGTGACGGTGACGGTGACCTCGGAGGTCTGGCCCGCCTGGGTGCCACCCTTGAGCTCGGTGGAGAAGGTGGCGGTGCCACCGGCCTCCAGGCCGGTCACGGCGTCGTCGATGCCGTCGATCAGGCGGCCCGAGCCGATCTCGTAGCTGACGCCGTTGGCGGTGCCGTCCTCCGGCACCTCGCCGTCGACCTTGGCGATCAGGTCCACGACCACGATGTCGCCGGCGGCCGCGGCGCGCTCGACGTCCTTGACCGAGGAGAAGCGCTCGCGCAGCTGCTCCAGGGACTTCTCGATGTCCTCGTCGGAGACGACGATCGGGTCGACGGTCACCTCGATGGAGGCGAAGTCCGGAAGGGTGATCTCCGGACGGATGTCCACCTCTGCGGTGAACTTCAGGTCACCGCCATCGGCGATCTTCTCGACACCCTCGATGTTGGTGATGTCGGGCTGGCCGAGGACCTCGATCTTGCCCTCGTCGACGGCCTGCGTGTAGAAGCGCGGCAGGGCGTCGTTGACGGCCTCCTCCAGCACGGCACCGCGGCCGAAACGCTGGTCGATGACGCGAGCCGGGATCTTGCCCTTGCGGAAGCCCGGAACCGTGACCTGCTGGTTGATCTTCTTGTACGCCGCGTCGAGGCTGGGCTTGAGCTCCTCGAAGGGCACCTCGACGGTGAGTCGAACCCGGGTCGGGTTCAGAGTCTCGACGGCGCTCTTCACGGTTAGGTCTCCTATGGGCTTGCGGTCAGGTTGCCTCCGCCGTTCCCGGCCGCCGGCCGAGGCCGTACGAGTGGGTCGGGCGAGACGGGCGATGAAGGGTTGGAGCTGCATCTCCCGTGGGGGGTGGACGGTGAGAGTGACTCCTCGCCCTCGTGCGGTTGACCTGGGTTGAGACCGCAGGGACTACCGCCAGCGCCCCATCCTACCGGTACCACGAAAGGCGGACGCCAGGCGCCACCGTCGGGCCCGAACAGAACAGGGCCCCGCCACGGTGGACGAGACCCTGCCGCACTGTCGGGGTGACCGGATTCGAACCGACGGCCTTCCGCTCCCAAAGCGGACGCGCTACCAAACTGCGCCACACCCCGTGGTGCCGAGAGGAAGCGTACACGTCGGGCCCTGGCGGCTCGCCGACATATTCGGGGGCGGTCCGAGGGAGCGCGCGCAGAATCCGGTGTGCGCGGAAGCGGCTGGACCGGGTACGCTGTCCCCCGAACTTCCGGCCGGCAACGACCGGGGGATCGCGCGGGCGTAGCTCAATGGTAGAGCCCTAGTCTTCCAAACTAGTCACGCGAGTTCGATTCTCGTCGCCCGCTCATCGGCCCGGCCCCGGTGCGTCTCCACGCACCGGGGCCGTTGGCGTTTCCGGGCGGCCCGGCGGCCCCGCGAGCCCGGCGTCCGGGGGCGGAGGCCGGGAGGGCCGGTTCAGAGTCCGAGCCGGGCGGCCCGGGCGGCGGCCCGGTCGAGCAGCCGGTGGACGTCGGCCTCCCGGGTGGCGGGGCGGTCGTTGTACTCGTCCGGGGAGCGCGCCGGGCGGCCGGTCGCGTGCAGCACCTCCATCAGCTGGACCCGGGCGGTGCGCACGGTGGCCGGGGTGCCGTAGCCGTGCGCGAGGACGGCGGCCTGGGCGCCGAGCAGGCAGACCCGTCCGCGCGCGTCCCACATCGCGCCCTGCAGCCAGCCGTGGGCGCCGATGTAGCGGGAGGCGAGTCGCAGGTGGTCGGCGGCGCTGACCGGCACCGGGCGGGCCGGGCGGCGCAGCGCCCGGTCGAGCAGGGTGGCCCGGGGCGCCGGGTGGCCGGCGCACCACGGCCGCACGGTGGTGCCGTGGGGGCAGACGTACGGCACCGGGTGGCGCGCGGGGGCGGGCAGCGAGGCGAGGTAGGCCTCGATCTCGGCGGCCAGGCCGGAGCCGTCCGGGCCCGCCAGAAGGGGCGGAGGGGGGGGCGGAGGGGCCGTCGGGAGCGATGACGGCCTCGTCGGGGCGGTGCGGGTCATGCGGGCTCTCCAGGCGGGCGGCAGGGCCCCGGCCGGCGGCCACAGGGCGGTTCCGCTTCCCAAAGTGGTGCATTCCAGACATTTCCGCGACTGGAGAACCGGGGAGGCCGGACGGTTTCCCGCCTGGCTGCCGGGCCGATAGCCTCGGCGGCGTTCGAGCGCAGTTCGAGCGGGAGCTCACCCGCCGCGCTCCGAGGTGGAGGAGTCCCGGTGCGTCCCCAGGAGCGGCTGGCCGTCATACAGCGCTGTGTCGTCCGGGAGATGGCACGCCTCGGGCAGGAGTTCACCGCCGACGGCGAGGTGGTGCGCGGCCCGGGGACGACGGCGGTGGCGGTGCGCGAGCACCCCGGGGACGACGGCGCCGGCCACGTCGACCTCGGCTACGTGCTGCACCTGGGCCGGGCGGACGCCCCGGTGGTGTGGGACTGCGCGGCCGGCCTCGGCAAGACCGAGGAGGAGAAGCTCGCCAACGCGGTGAAGATGTGGGCGACCACCACCGCCTCGGTGCTGGTCGAACTGACGGACGGGCGCGGCGTGCACGCCGACCACGCGGACCACGCCGAACTCCAGGGCTGGCACGCCGTCCAGGGGCCGGCGGCGGTGTTCGGCTTCGGCAACGAGCACCTGGCGGGCTGGCTCGCCGAGCACCGGGTGCTGCCGGCGCTCGCGCCCGCGCTGCGGCCGCAGCTGGCCGGGCCGGGTCCGGTCGGGGTGAAGCTCTTCCTGGGCGGGAAGGCGGGCGACGACGTCGCCGAGGTCCGGGTCGACGGCGAGGTGTCGGAGGCCGCGTCAGCGGCGCTGCGCGCGATGGACTGGCCGCGGGGCGAACGACTGTGCTGGGCGCGGCTGTTCGTGCTGTTGACGGCCGATTCGGCGGCGCCGGGGCAGGCCGCCGCGGCGGGTGCCGCGGCACCCGCGCCGATGCGCGCCCCCGCCCAGGCGGCGGCCCGCCCCCGGGGACTGTTCGCTCGCTGGCGGGAGGCCAGACGGGCCGGCCGGTGATCCCCTCGCGGGGGTCGCGGACGGCCCGGCCGGGTCAGCCGCCGGTGATGCCCGAGATGCTGTGGGCGAGGTTCGCCAGCAGGGAGTTGATCGAGCCCGCGACCGTGGTCTCGTGCAGCATGAAGCCGAACAGGGCGGCGATGATGCCGTGCGCGATCTTCAGCTGCTTGTTGCGGATGAAGATGATGCACAGGATTGCGAACAGGACCAGCGCGGAGACGGAGAGTGCCACCCGGACTCACTTCCTCGTTTCATAGCGTGGTGCCGCCGCCCGGCGGCACCTGCGAAGCCGGACCCCGGCCTGTCCGACGGTCCCGAGGCGGAATCGCGGATCGACCGGCACACCACCGGCGAGGGAGCCCGGCGCGGTCGAACGTTGTCTGCCGTGCCGCACGTGACGCCCCCCATCCCCCGAATCCTGAACAGTCCCGCCCGGACTCAGTGTGGTCGACCGTGCCGATTGCGTAAAGGTCTGACAGTCAGCCCAACGCCGATATCCTGCGATGCGAGACGAGTTTCCGCCGACCGGGACGATAGCGGAGCCGTTCTGACGAATCGTCGGCGGGGCGGCGCTGAGCGGCCGGAAGGCGGCCGGGGGCGGGTAACGGAAGCCGCAGGTCCGGTCAGCCGAAGGGGCGGCCGATTTGGCCGAAGATCGGCTGCCCGGCTTGACAGCACGTGCCCGCGGCATGTGCCGGTCCGTCCGGTGACGGACGGCCGGGCCGAGGGGGCGTCAGTCGCGCCAGAGCAGCAGGACCGCGCGGTCGTCGTTGATGTCCCGGGCCACCGTCTCGATCAGCGCGGCCGCCGCACCGGCCCCCGCGCCCGGACCGCTGCCGGGCACCAGCCGGTCCGCCTCTCCCATCAGCCGGTCCATCCCCTCGGAGAGGTCCCGGCCCGGCTCCTCGACCATGCCGTCGGTGCACAGCATCAGCACGTCGCCGCGGTTCAGCCGGCCGCGCACGCCGTCGAACTTCGCGCCGTCGTAGATCCCGAGCAGCGGGCCCTCGGCCTCCTTGACCTCCCAGTGCCCGGCGCCCGCCAGCCGCTGCATCCCCGGCAGGTGCCCGGCCGACAGCAGCTCGTACTCGCCGGTGTCCAGGTCCAGCACCAGGTGGACGGCGGTCGCGAAGCCCTCCTCCCAGGACTGGCGCAGCAGGTAGCCGTTGGCGGCGGGCAGGAAGTCGTGCGCGGGCAGCGAGCCCACCAGGCCGCCGAAGGCGCCGGAGAGCAGCAGCGCGCGGGAGCCGGCGTCCATGCCCTTGCCGGAGACGTCCGCGAGGACCACCTCCAGCAGCCGCTGGCCCGGGCCGGTGCGGGCGGCGACCACGAAGTCCCCGGAGAAGGACTGCCCGCCGGCCGGGCGCAGCGCCATGTCGGCGTGCCAGCCGTCCGGCAGCTCCGGCACCCGGCTCTGCACCCGCAGCCGCTCGCGCAGGTCGAACAGCATGGTCGAGCCGCCCCACCAGGGCACGCCGACCCGGGCCCGGAACTGGGCCAGCAGCAGGCCGCCCACCCCGGCGGCGCCGACCACCAGGGCCGCGCCCGGGGTGACGCCGTAGATGTAGGCCTCGGGGTTCTCGCTGGCCACCCGCTGGCCGGTGTGGATCACCGACTCGGCGGACAGGCCGAGCGCCGCCAGCGCGTACAGCACCACCAGGCTGCCGGGGCGCAGCAGCAGCGCGCCGGCCAGGATCGGCAGGACCAGCGCGGTGGGCGGGGCCCAGGCGGGGATCCAGATGTTGAGCAGGATCAGCAGCGGGACGAGCAGGGCGAGCGCGCAGAGCACCGGCCAGTCGGCGGCGCCGCCGCGGAAGTAGTCCACACCGGCCGTGCGCAGCCTTCGGCGGACCCGGCGGAGCCTCCTGCGCAACCGGGCCGTCACGGGTCCGGACGCCGTGGCGGCGCCGGGCCTCGTCGCAGTCGTCTGGGGCGGTGCGCCCGGCGGTCTGCCAGCCATGGGGCCCGACCCTATCCACGGGCACCGCCCGGCGTCGACGGGCCGGACGCGAGCGGGTGTGCCGTGGCGCGGGTCCGTCAGCCGGTTTCGGCCGATCGCCGCGACGGCGGGCGCGGCGTCAGGAGGCGTGCGCCGGTTGGGCGTACGAACCACGCGGGCGGCGCACGCGCCCCACGCGTACCGGCGTCGGCGCGCCCGGCCCTGTGGCCGATGACACAGCCGTACGGGCCCGGGAACGGCGGCGGCCGGCCGCGTGGAGCACGCGGCCGACCGACGGAGGGTGGACGGGGGGAGGGATCAGCCCTGCGGGTGGTGGGCCGGGATCGGCGGGAGCTCGCCGGTGGTCTCGTACTCGCTCAGCATCTCGATCCGGCGGGTGTGCCGCGGCTCGCCGCTGTAGGGGGTGTTGAGGAAGACCTCGACGAACTTGGTGGCCTCCTCCAGCGTGTGCATGCGGCCGCCGACGGAGACCACGTTGGCGTTGTTGTGCTCGCGGCCGAGCCCGGCGGTCTGCTCGCTCCAGGCCAGCGCCGCCCGCACGCCCTTGACCTTGTTGGCGGCGATCGCCTCACCGTTGCCCGAGCCGCCGATGACGACGCCCAGCGCCTCCGGGTCGGCGGCGGTGCGCTCGGCGGCGCGCAGGCAGAACGGCGGGTAGTCGTCCTCGGCGTCGTAGATGTGCGGCCCACAGTCGACCGGCTCGTGGCCGGCCTCCTTGAGCCACTCCACGAGGTGGTTCTTCAGTTCGTATCCGGCATGGTCTGAGCCCAGGTACACGCGCATGCCATGAGTGTGGCATGCGCGTGCGCCCGGGCCCGGCAGGGGGCTCACCGCTTCGCGGCGAGCTTCCAGACCAGCGGCAAGGCCCCTGCGGCGAGGACGGCCTTCAGCGCGTCGCCGACCAGGTACGGGTAGAGGCCGAGCTCGGCCGCCCGGGCGAGCGGGACGTGCAGCGACAGGGCCAGGTACGGGACGCCGACCGCGTAGATGGCGAGGCTGCCGAGGACCATGGTGCCGGCGGTGTTCACCGGGGTCCGGTCGGCGCCGCGGCGGGCCAGCTCGCCGGTCAGGCCGGCCGCCAGGACGAAGCCGAGCACGTAGCCGAGCGAGGGCATCGTCCAGCCGGAGGTGCCCTCGGCGAACCAGGGCATCCCCGCCAGGCCGGCCAGCAGGTAGAGGGCGAGCGAGGCGACGCCGCGGCGGGCGCCGAGCGCGGTGCCGACCAGCAGGGCGGCGAAGGTCTGGCCGGTGACGGGCACCGGCGAGCCGGGGATGTTCACCGACAGCTGGGCGGCCACGCCGGTCAGGGCGGCGCCGCCGGCCACCAGGGCCAGGTCGCGGGCCTGGGCGCCGAGGCGGGTGGTGGCGGCGGGCAGCAGGTCGGCGAGGACGGCGCGGCGCGGTATCGGGGTGGTGGCAGTGGCCATCGGGGGTCTCCTGTGGGGTGCTCAGGTGAGTGAACACCTGTGAACCTACGTGGTGATCCACTACGCCACCGCCACGGTTTCGGACAAAGCCCCGCCCTCGACCGTTGTCGGAACCGGCCCATTCCGGCCCGTACCGACGCCGTGTCACCGGTCGGACCCGTTCCGTCACCGCGTGGTCCGCATGGTGGGCCCGGGGTCCCCGTTCTTGGCATGAACAGAGGTGTCACCGGATATTGGACAGCTCATGCCGCATTCCGCACAGTCTGGATCCAGCCCTATGGCCCCCACCTCCGCGCCCAAGGCGTCCGGGACCACCGACGCCGACGGTGCCCCGGCCACCGGCCAGCAGCTCGCGCACGGCCTCAAGCAGCGCCACCTGTCGATGATCGCGCTGGGCGGGGTGATCGGCGCGGGCCTGTTCGTCGGCTCCGGCGCCGGTATCGCCGCCGCCGGTCCGGCGATCATCCTGGCGTTCACCCTCTCCGGCCTGCTGGTCATGCTGATCATGCGGATGCTCGGCGAGATGTCGGCCGCCCGCCCCGCCTCCGGGTCGTTCTCGGTGCACGCCGAGAAGGAGATCGGCCCCTGGGCCGGGATCACGGCCGGCTGGATGTACTGGGTGATGCTGTGCTGCGGCGTCGCCGCCGAGGCCACCGCCGCCGGGAAGATCGTCAACGGCTGGGTGCCGGGCGTCTCCTCCTGGGTCTGGGTCGGCCTGTTCATGGTCTTCTTCTGCGCCAGCAACCTGACCGCGGTGAAGAACTTCGGCGAGTTCGAGTTCTGGTTCGCCACCATCAAGGTCGCCGCGATCGTCGCCTTCCTGGTCCTCGGCGGGCTCGGCATCGCCGGGGTGATCGGCCCCGGCGCCCCCGGCGCGACCAACCTGACCGGCCAGGGCGGCTTCCTGCCCACCGGGGTCAGCGGGCTGATCGTCGGCCTGCTCGCCTCGGTCTTCGCCTACGGCGGGCTGGAGACCGTCACCATCGCCGCCGCCGAGTCCGACGACCCCCGCAAGAACGTCGCCAACGCGGTGCGCACGGCGGTGTGGCGGATCGCGATCTTCTACATCGGCTCGATGGCCCTGGTCGTCACCCTGGTCTCCTGGAAGGACCCGGCGGTGGTCACCGACGGCCCGTACGTCACCGTGCTGCGGCACCTCGGGGTGACCGGCGCCGGGACGATCATGGAGGTGGTGGTGCTGATCGCGCTGCTCTCCGCGATGAACGCCAACATCTACGGCGCCTCCCGGATGGCGTACTCGCTGGTCGGCCGCGGCCAGGGCCCCCGGGCGCTGGCCAAGATCTCCGGCGGGGTGCCGCGCCGGGCCGTGCTGGCCTCCTGCCTGTTCGGCTTCGGCGCCGTGCTGGCCGCCAAGTTCTGGCCGGAGACCGTCTTCACCTGGCTGATGAACACCACCGGCGTGGCCATCCTGGTCGTCTGGCTGTTCATCTGCCTGGTCCAGCTGCGGATGCGCCGCCGGCTGGAGCGCGAGGCGCCCGAACTGCTCACCGTGAAGATGTGGGGCTACCCGTACCTGACCTGGATCGCGATGGCCGCCGTCACCGGCATCCTCGCCCTGATGACCACCACCGAGGGCAACCGGCAGCAGCTGTACGCGGCCGGGGTACTGGTCGCGCTGCTGAGCGCCGCCGGCCTGGTCAAGCAGCGGCGGGACGCGGCCGCCGCCCGCTGACCCCGGCACGCACGAGGGCCCGGTACCGCCTGCTGCGGTACCGGGCCCTTCGCGCGCCCCGCGCTACTCGAAGGACGGGCCCGCCGTACGGGTCCGCTTGATCTCGTAGAAGCCCGGGGTGGAGGCCACCAGCAGGGTGCCGTCCCAGAGCCGGGCCGCGGCCTCGCCCTTCGGGGCCGGGGTGACCACCGGGCCGAAGAAGGCGACCCGCTCGCCGTCCACGCCCTCCACCGCGATCACCGGGGTGCCGACGTCCTCGCCGACCAGGGTGATGCCCTCCTTGTGCGAGGCGCGCAGGGCCTCGTCGTACGCGTCCGTGCCGGCCGCGTCCGCCAGCTCCACGGGAAGCCCGGCGGCCACCAGCGCCGCCTCGACCGTCTCCCGGTTCTGCGGCAGGCCCTGGTTGTGGAAGCGCAGGCCCAGCTCGGTGTAAAGCCGGCCCAGCACCTCGTCGCCGTGCTCCCGGGCGGCCGCGATGCACACCCGCACCGCGCCCCAGGCGTTGTCCAGCAGCTCGCGGTAGTTCTCCGGGAGGTCGCGGTCCTCGTTCAGCACCGACAGGCTCATCACGTGCCAGTTCACGTCCACCGGACGCAACTGCTGCACCTCGATCAGCCAGCGGGACGTCATCCACGCCCACGGGCAGGCCGGGTCGAACCAGAAGTCGGCGGTCTTGCGCTCAGCGGCAGTCGTCACGGCTGTCGTCCTTCGTGAGGTGATGACGAGGCAGGCAGGCGTGCCACCCCCACGCGTCAACACCCGCCCGCCGCCGCTGATTCCGGCCCCGCCGGGACGGCCTGTGCAATGGTACCGGCGAGGGAGGGCGTGAAAGGATGCCCCTGCGGGGCGCGGCACACCGCGCGCCGAGACCGCACCACCCACAGACGCACCACCGTGCGAGCCGGACAAAGGAGTACCGCCGTGCCGGGCAAGAACCTGAGCCGCGACGAAGCGCAGCAGCGGGCCAGCATCCTGGCCGTGGAGGGCTACCAGGTCCGGCTGGACGTGACCTCCGCCCCCGATCCGGAGGCCGCCACCTTCCGCTCCACCACCACCGTCACGTTCCGCTGCTCCCGGCCCGGCGCCGACACCTTCCTCGACCTGCTCGCCCCCGCCGTCCACGCCGTCACCCTCAACGGCCGCGCGATCGACCCGGCCACCGCCTACGACGGCGCCCGGGTGCACGTCGACGGCCTCGCCGCCGAGAACGTCCTCACCGTCGAGGCGGACTGCGCCTACAGCCGCACCGGCGAGGGCCTGCACCGCTTCACCGACCCGGTGGACGGCGAGACGTACCTCTACACCCACTACGAGCCGGCCGACGCCCGCCGGGTCTTCGCGACCTTCGAACAGCCCGACCTGAAGGCCCCGTTCGGCTTCACCGTCACCGCCCCCGCCGCCTGGGACGTCTGGTCCAACGCCGTCCACGACAAGGTCACCGAGGAAGGCGCCGCCCGCACCTGGGAGTTCGCGCCGACCCAGCCGATCTCCAGCTACCTCACCGCCGTCGTGGCCGGCCCCTACCACGTCGCCCGCGACCACTACAGCCGCGAACTCGCCGACGGCACCACCCTGGAGATCCCGCTCTCCGCGATGTGCCGCAAGTCCCTCGCCCAGTACTTCGACGCGGACGAGATCCTCGGCGTCACCAAGCTCGGACTCGACTTCTTCCACGAGGAGTTCGACTACCCGTACCCCTTCGGCAAGTACGACCAGGCGTTCGTCCCCGAGTACAACATCGGCGCCATGGAGAACCCCGGCTGCGTCACCTTCCGCGAGGAGTTCGTCTTCCGCTCGAAGGTCACCGACGCCGCCTACGAGGGCCGCGCCAACGTCATCCTGCACGAGATGGCGCACATGTGGTTCGGCGACCTGGTCACCATGCGCTGGTGGGACGACCTGTGGCTGAAGGAGTCCTTCGCCGACTTCATGGGCTCCTACGGCCTGATCGGCGCCCGCACCCGGTACTCCTCCGCCTGGGTCACCTTCGCCAACCAGCGCAAGGCCTGGGCCTACCGGCAGGACCAGCTCCCCACCACCCACCCGATCACCGCCGACATCCGCGACCTCGAGGACGCCAAGCTCAACTTCGACGGCATCACCTACGCCAAGGGCGCCGCCGTCCTCAAGCAGCTGGTCGCGTACGTCGGCTCCGAGGCCTTCTTCGAGGGCGCCCGCCGCTACTTCAAGCGCCACGCCTTCGGCAACACCGAACTCGGCGACCTGCTGGGCGTCCTGGAGGAGACCAGCGGCCGCGACCTCAAGGCCTGGGCCGCCGCCTGGCTGCAGACCGCCGGGGTCGACTCGCTCACCCCGCAGGTGACCACCGACGCCGAGGGCCGGATCACCGAACTCGCCGTCCTCCAGGACGGGGCGGTGCTGCGCCCGCACCGGATCGCGATCGGCCTCTACGACCGGGACGCCGACGGCTCCCTGGTGCGCACCGAGCGGTTCGAGCTCGACGTCACCGGCAACCGCACCGTCGTCGCCGAGGCCGCCGGCCGCCCCCGCCCCGCGCTGGTGCTGCTCAACGACGACGACCTCACCTACTGCAAGATCCGCTTCGACTCCGAGTCCCTGGAGACCCTGCGCACCGGCCTCGGCGACATCCACGACGAGCTGGCCCGGGCACTCGCCTGGTCCGCCGTCTGGAACCTCACCCGGGACGGCCTGATGCCGGCCCGCGACTACGTCGCCCTGGTGCTGCGCTTCGCCGGCCAGGAGGGCAACATCGGCGTGCTGCAGTCGCTGCACGCCCAGGCCAAGACCGCCGTCGACCTGTACGCCGACCCGGCCTGGCGCGGCGAGGGCGGCCGGCAGCTGGCCGACGGCGCCCTGCGCGAACTGCGCGAGGCCGTCCCCGGCAGCGACCACCAGCTGGCCTGGGCCCGCTTCCTCGCCCAGACCGCGGGCGGCGCCGAGCACCTCGGCCTGGTCCGCGGCCTGCTGGCCGGCAGCGCCCGGATCGACGGCCTGGAGGTCGACCAGGAGCTGCGATGGTCGCTGTGGCTGGCACTGGCCGCCGCCGGCCAGGCCGGCGACGAGGAACTGGCCGGAGAGCTGGCCGCCGACAACACCGCCAGCGGCAAGCGCCAGTACACCCAGTGCCTGGCCGCCCGGCCCACCGCGGAGGCCAAGGCCGCCGCCTGGTCGGCCGTGGTCGACTCCGACGAACTGCCGAACGCCCTGGTCGAGGCCGAGATCGCGGGCTTCGCGCTGCCCGCCCACCGCGACCTGACCGCGCTCTACGCGGCGCCCTACTTCAAGCTGCTGGAACGGGTCTGGGCCGAGCGGACCATCGAGATCGCGATGCGGATCGTCAGCGGGTTCTTCCCGCGCGCGCAGACCAGCGAGCAGACCCTGGCCGAGGCCGACGCCTGGTTGGACGGCCACCCGCAGGCCGCGCCGGCGCTGCGCCGCCTGGTCCTGGAGTGCCGCGACGACCTGGCCCGCGCGCTGCGGGCGCAGGCCTGCGACCGGGCCTGACCCAGGCGTGAAGGGGCCCGCCGTGCGGACACGGCGGGCCCCTTCACGTCGGGGCGTCAGTCGCGGCGCAGGCCGCGGTCCAGGGCGGCGATCGCGCTGCCCTGGGCGTCGTCGCCGTCCAGCGACCAGACCATCACGCCGCCCAGGTCGTTCCAGCGCGCGTACCGCGCCTTCTGGGTGAGCACCTCGGCGGTGTCGTAGCTGTAGAAGGTGGTGCCGTCGTACTTCCAGGACGCGCCGTGGTCGCGGTCCACGTACACCTTGCCGGGCAGCGCGTTGACCTCCCGGTAGGAGAGGTCGGGGGCGGCGGCGGTGGCGCTCTGGTAGAGGCCGCCGCGCTTGCCGGGCGCGACGCCCGTCCAGCCGTGGCCGTACAGCGGGGCACCGAGCACGATCTGCTCGGCGGGCAGGCCGCGCTCCTGGTAGTGGTCGACGGCCGTGTCGGCGCTGCGCCGGCGGGCGTCGGGGTCGGCCGGGTCGGAGTAGAGGTTGGCCTGGTGGTTGGCCGGGCCCTTGCCCTCCCAGGGGCCGTGCAGGTCGTAGGTCATCAGGTTGAGCCAGTCCACCGACTCGCTCAGCTCGGGCAGTTCGAGCCGGTCGGCGACGGTCTCGTTGGCGGCGACGGCGGCGGTCAGCAGGTAGTGCCTGCCCTTGTCGCCCTTCTTGCCGCCATCCTTGCCGCCCTTCTTGCCGAAGTCGTCGAGCTGGCGGCGGAACTCCTGCATCAGCAGGGTGAAGTTGCGCCCGTCCTCGGGGCGGACCACGTTGCCCGGGTCCCCGCCGCCGCCCGGGTACTCCCAGTCGATGTCGATGCCGTCGAAGACGCCCGCGGCCGCGCCGGCGCCGCCCTCCGGGGAGCCGGGCAGGACCGGCACGTCGCCCTTGAGGTAGAGGTCGATGCAGGAGGAGACGAACTTCTTGCGCGCGGCGTCGGTGGCGGCCGCGTCGGAGAAGTACTTGGACCAGCTCCAGCCGCCGAGCGAGATGACCGTGCGCAGCTGCGGGTTCTTCGCCTTGAGCTTGCGCAGCTGGTTGAAGTGGCCCTTCAGCTTCTGGCCCGGGGCGTCGGCCACGCCGTCGACCGAGTCGGCGGCGGAGAAGGCGCGCTGGTAGTCGTTGTGGGCGTCGCCCTGGCCGGCGTCGTTGCTCTCGAAGCAGGTGCCGTCGGCGGAGACGTTGCCGAAGGCGTAGTTGACGACGGTGAGCTTCCCGGCCTGGCCGGAGTCCTGGACGCGCTTGGCGGAGCTGTCGGCGCCCCACTGGGTGAAGTAGCCGACCCGCTGGCCCTTCAGCTTCGGGCCGTGCCCGCCGTCGGCGGCGTTGGCGGTGGCGGGGGCGGCGAGCAGCGCGGCGACGGTGGCGGCGGCGAGCAGGGCTGAGGCGCGAGTGGGCATACCGGACCTGTTCTCTGAATGAGCGTCAATTGGTCTGGACCAGATGGGATAGAGGTTTAGTCCATCGCGGCACACCGCACAAGGGGCAGGGCTCAGGAGAGGCAGCATGCAAAAGAGGCCGGACCGCGCGATGCGGTCCGGCCTCTCAGCCACCGGGGCGCTCAGCCCCCGGAACTAGAACTCGGTTCAGCCGATGAGCGAGCGCAGCACGTACTGCAGGATGCCGCCGTTGCGGTAGTAGTCCGCCTCACCGGGGGTGTCGATGCGGACGACCGCGTCGAACTCCTTGTCACCGGCCTTGACCTTGACGGTCTTCGGGGTGCGGCCCTCGTTGAGCTCGGTCACGCCGGTGAAGGAGAAGGTCTCCTCGCCGGTCAGACCGAGGGACTCGGCGGTCTGGCCCTCCGGGAACTGCAGCGGCAGGACGCCCATGCCGATCAGGTTCGAGCGGTGGATGCGCTCGTACGACTCGGCGATGACGGCCTTGACGCCCAGCAGCGCGGTGCCCTTGGCGGCCCAGTCACGGGACGAGCCGGAACCGTACTCCTTGCCGGCCAGGACGACCAGCGGGGTGCCGGCGGCCTGGTAGTTCTGCGAGGCGTCGTAGATGAACGACACCGGGCCGTCGGCCTGGGTGAAGTCGCGGGTGTAGCCGCCCTCGGTGCCCGGCGCGATCTGGTTGCGCAGACGGATGTTGGCGAAGGTGCCGCGGATCATCACCTCGTGGTTGCCGCGGCGCGAGCCGTAGGAGTTGAAGTCGCGCTTCTCGACACCGTTGGCGGTCAGGTACTGCGCCGCCGGGGTGCCCGGCTTGATGTTGCCGGCCGGGGAGATGTGGTCGGTGGTGACCGAGTCGCCCAGCTTGGCCAGGACGCGGGCGCCGGCGATGTCGGTCACCGGGCTCGGGGTCTTGGCCATGCCCTCGAAGTACGGGGGCTTGCGCACGTAGGTGGACTCGGCGTCCCACTCGAAGGTGTTGCCGGTCGGGACCGGGAGCGACTGCCAGCGGTGGTCACCGGCGAAGACGTCCTGGTAGCCCTTGTCGAACATCGCCTCGTCGATGGAGCCGGCGACGGTGTCCGCCACCTCCCGCTCCGACGGCCAGATGTCGGCGAGGAAGACGTCGTTGCCGTCGGCGTCCTGGCCCAGGGCGTCGCGGGTGATGTCGATGTTCATGTTGCCGGCCAGGGCGTAGGCGACCACCAGCGGCGGGGAGGCCAGGTAGTTCATCTTCACGTCCGGGTTGATCCGGCCCTCGAAGTTGCGGTTGCCGGAGAGCACCGAGACGACCGCCAGGTCGGCCTCGTTGACGGCGGCCGAGACCTCCTCGGGCAGCGGGCCCGAGTTGCCGATGCAGGTGACGCAGCCGTAGCCGACCAGGTTGAAGCCCAGCTTCTCCATGTACGGGAGCAGGCCGGCCTTCTCGTAGTAGTCCATGACGACCTTGGACCCGGGGGCCAGGGTGGTCTTGACCCACGGCTTGACCGTGAGGCCCTTCTCCACGGCCTTCTTCGCCAGCAGGGCGGCGCCCAGCATGACGGAGGGGTTGGAGGTGTTGGTGCAGGAGGTGATCGAGGCGATCACGACCGCGCCGTTGTCGATCTCGTACTTCGACCCGTCGGGGGCGGTGACGAGGGTCGGCTTCGAGGCCTCGGCGGAGTAGGTCGGCAGCGCCTCGGCGAACCGGGTGGCGGCCTCGGCCAGGACGACGCGGTCCTGCGGACGCTTCGGGCCGGAGATCGACGGGACGACGGTGGAGACGTCCAGCTCCAGGTACTCGGAGAAGACCGGCTCGACCGACGGGTCGTGCCAGAGGCCCTGCTCCTTGGCGTACGCCTCGACCAGGGCGAGCTGCTGCTCGTCGCGGCCGGTGAGCTTGAGGTAGTTGATGGTCTCGGCGTCGATCGGGAAGATCGCGCAGGTCGAGCCGAACTCCGGCGACATGTTGCCGATGGTGGCGCGGTTGGCCAGCGGGATCGCGGAGACGCCCTCGCCGTAGAACTCGACGAACTTGCCGACCACACCGTGCTTGCGCAGCATCTCGGTGATGGTGAGCACCAGGTCGGTGGCGGTGGTGCCGGCCGGCAGCTGGCCGTTGAGCTTGAAGCCGACCACGCGCGGGATCAGCATGGAGACCGGCTGGCCCAGCATGGCGGCCTCGGCCTCGATGCCGCCGACGCCCCAGCCCAGCACGCCCAGGCCGTTGACCATGGTGGTGTGCGAGTCGGTGCCGACGCAGGTGTCCGGGTAGGCCTGGCCGCCGCGGACCATGATGGTGCGGGCCAGGTGCTCGATGTTCACCTGGTGGACGATGCCGGTGCCGGGCGGGACGACCTTGAACTCGTCGAAGGCGGTCTGGCCCCAGCGCAGGAACTGGTAGCGCTCCTTGTTGCGGCCGTACTCGATCTCGACGTTCTGGACGAAGGCGTCCGGGGTGCCGAACTTGTCGGCGATGACGGAGTGGTCGATGACCAGCTCGGCCGGGGCCAGCGGGTTGATCTTGGCCGGGTCGCCGCCCAGCTCCTTGACGGCCTCACGCATGGTGGCGAGGTCGACCACGCACGGCACGCCGGTGAAGTCCTGCATGATCACGCGGGCCGGCGTGAACTGGATCTCCTGGCTCGGCTGGGCGCTGGCGTCCCAGTTGCCGAGCGCGCGGATGTGGTCGGCGGTGATGTTCGCGCCGTCCTCCGTGCGGAGCAGGTTCTCCAGCAGCACCTTGAGGCTGTACGGCAGCCGCTCGGAACCCTCGACGGCGGAGAGCTTGAAGATCTCGTACGACTCGTCGCCCACCTGCAGCGAGCTGCGGGCGTCGAAGCTGTTCGCGGACACGACTGACTCCTTCTGGGTGCTTCGTGCGGTATCCGGCCGCCACGGTGGTAAGGTCAGCCTTACTTAGGCTTACCTTGCCCGCATCGCCGGCGAGCTCCGCTCGGCAAGTATCTTGATGTCGAGATATATCCTATGGGGCAGTTATCTCGATGTCGAGATAAACCATAGTGCATGCCGTCGCCTTCACCACCGCAGGCATGCCTGGGTCGATAGAAGCGCAGGTCAGCGGCCATTCCGGCGACAGAGGCCGACAACCGCACCGCTGCCGGCCCACCACCGGCTCGGCACCGGCTCAGTGTCGACTCAGCACCGACTCACACCAGCTCACCACCGGAACCGCCGGTCGGCGACGGGACGAGCGGGGGCGCGCCCGCGCGGCCCGCTCGCCTCCGAGCCCGTTCGAGGGTGTCCGCCGGCGCCCGGCGCCGTTGAGCACGGTGTCCGTCACCCCGCCCGTGGAAGGCCCGTTGATGTCCACTCCGCTCGCCGCCGCGCTGCTGCCGCTGGCCCTGCTCGCCCCCGCCGCCGCCTCGCCGGCCCCCGTCACCCCGCGGGCCCCCATCGCCTCGCCCGTCTCCGTCGTCGAGGCCGCCTTCGACCCCGCGACGGCCTTCGTCCCGCCGACCGCCGTCAGCTACGCGGACGACCTCGTGCCGTACGGCGCGCACACCCGGATCGTCACCGACCGCTCCACCGCGGGGCGGACGGTGCTCACCATGACCGTCACCGGGCTCGCCCCCGACCACGAGTTCCCGGTGCACCTGCACACCGGCTCCTGCGGGGCCGACCCGGCCTCGTCCGGACCGCACTACCAGGACGCCGTGGACCCGGTGCAGCCGTCCACCGACCCCGCGTACGCCAACGGGCGCAACGAACTGCGGCTGGCGCTGCGCACCGACGAGCACGGCGAGGGCACCGCGACGGCCTCGGTGCCCTGGCAGCCCCGGCCCGGCGAGGCGCGCTCGCTGGTGATGCACGCGGGCACCCCGGCCGGCCCGCACGCGGCGGGCGACCGGGCGGCCTGCGTCAAGCTGGAGAAGTGAGCTCCTGCTTCAGGAGCCGAGAGTGGCGACCAGGACCGCCTTGATGGTGTGCAGGCGGTTCTCGGCCTGGTCGAACACGACGGAGTGCGCCGACTCGAACAGCTCGTCGGTGCACTCCAGCTCGGTCATGCCGGTCGCCTCGTACATCTGCCGCCCGACCACCGTGCCGAGGTCGTGGAACGCGGGCAGGCAGTGCAGGAACTTCACGGCCGGGTTGCCGGTGGCCCGGACGGTGTCCATCGACACCTGGTAGGGCTTGAGCAACTCGATCCGCTCGGCCCAGACCTCCTTGGGCTCGCCCATCGAGACCCAGACGTCGGTGTAGAGGAAGTCCACGTCGGCCACGCCCTCGGCCACGTCCTCGGTGAGGGTGATCCGGGCGCCGGTCGCCTCGGCCAGCGTCTCGGCCGCCTTCCGGACATCCTCGGCCGGCCAGAGGGAGCGCGGGGCGACGATCCGGACGTCCATGCCGAGCAGGGCGCCGGTGACCAGCAGCGAGTTGCCCATGTTGGAGCGGGCGTCGCCGAGGTAGGCGAGGGCGGTCCCGGTCAGCGGCTTGGTGCCGTGCTCGGTCATGGTGAGCACGTCGGCCAGCATCTGGGTGGGGTGCCACTCGTCGGTGAGACCGTTCCAGACCGGGACGCCGGCATTCGCGGCCAGCTCCTCGACGATCTCCTGGCCGTGGCCGCGGTACTCGATGCCGTCGAACATCCGGCCGAGCACCCGGGCGGTGTCCCGGATGGACTCCTTGTGGCCGATCTGCGAACCGGACGAGTCCAGGTAGGTGGTGGTGGCGCCCTGGTCGTGGGCGGCGACCTCGAAGGCGCAGCGGGTTCGGGTGGAGGTCTTCTCGAAGATCAGCGCGATGTTCTTCCCGCGCAGCCGGGGCTGCTCGGTGCCCGCATACTTGGCCGCCTTGAGCCCGGCGGCGAGGTCCACCAGGAAGCGGAACTCCTGGGGCGTGAAGTCGAGCTCCTTGAGGAAGTGCCTGTTCCGGAGGTTGAAGGCCATACCGGGCTCCTGGGATGACGGGACGTACGGGAAAGTAGCAAGTCTATACGATGCTCGGAATTTCTATACACAGCGGGGGTGGGAGAGGGGGAGCCCCGCCGCGGACTCCCCCTCAACACCCGGTCGGCCCACAGCCGCGGGCACCCTCAACGCCCGGTCGGCCTACGGGCGCGGACCCCCTTCTGCGTCCGGTCGGCCTACAGGCGCGGATCGACCGGCTCGGACTCCAGCGCGAGCACCGCGAACACCGGCTCGTGCACCCGCCACAGCGGCTCGCCGGCCGCCAGCCGGTCCAGCGCCTCCAGGCCCAGCGCGTACTCGCGCAGCGCCAGCGAGCGCTTGTGGCCCAGCGACCGCTCGCGCAGCCGGTCCAGGTACTCGGTGTAGTCCGGGCCGTAGACGATCCGCAGGTACTCCCGGCCGCGCACCTTCACCCCCGGCTGCACCAGCCCGCCCGGACGGCCCCCGCCCCGCTTCGTGCGCACCACCGAGGCCAGCGGTTTGACCACCATGCCCTCGCCGCCCGCCGCCGTCAGCTCCTCCCACCAGGCCGTGGCGGCCGCCACCGAGGCCTCGTCCTCGGTGTCCACCAGGAGACGGCCGGTGCGGTGCAGGACCGGTGCCCGGTCGCCGTCCGTTTCGGACGCCGCCTCGGACGCCGTCACGGACGCCGCTTCGTCGGCCGCGACCAGGCGGTCGATCCAGGCCAGGTGCTCGTCGTGCGGGCGTACGGCGAGGTTCGCCCCCTCGGCGGCCAGCACCTGGAACGGCGCCAGCCGCACACCCGACAGCCCCTCGGTCGGCCAGCAGTACCGCCGGTACGCCTCGGTGAACGCCTGCGCGTCGGCCGCGCGCCGCCGCTGCTTGGCGGTCAGCTCCGCCAGGTCCAGCCCGCGACCGGCCGCCCGCTCCAGGGCCGCCAGCGCCTCCGGCAGGGCGGCGCCCGCCGCCGCGCCGACCGCCGCGTACTGGCGGCGCAGCAGTTCCACGGCCTTCAACGACCAGGGCATCAGCTCGGCATCCAGCAGCAGCCAGCCGGTGCCCAGCTCGTCGAACAGCCCCGAGCGCTCGGCGGCCACCCGCACCCGGCCCAGCACGGCCGCGGTCAGGCCGTCGTCGGCGAGGAACGCCCGGCCCGTCCTGGTCCAGATCGCGCCCGGACCGGCCACGCCGAAGCGCTGCTCCAGCGCCGCGTCGTCCCGGGCGACCAGCACCACCGCGCGGGACCCCATGTGCTTCTCCTCGCACACCAGGTGCCGCACGCCGTCCGCGCGGTAGGCGGCGAACGCCTCCTGCGGGTGCTCCAGGAAGCCGTCCCGGCGGGAGGCGGCGCTCGGCGCCATCGTCGGCGGCAGGTACGCCAGCAGCCGCGGGTCCAGCGCGAAGCGGCTCATCACCTCCAGCGCCGCCGCCGCGTTCTCCTCCCGGACGGCGACCCGCCCATGCAGCCCGGTCTCGACGATCCGGCGGCCCGCCACGTCGGCGAGATCCAGCGGACGGCCCTCGCGGGCGCCCGGCGCGTCCGTGGACAGCGGACGCACCGGCGCGTACCACTCCCGCTCGGCCGGCACGCTCACCAGCTCCCGCTCCGGGTAGCGCAGCGCCGTCAGGGTGCCGCCGAACACGCAACCGGTGTCCAGGCAGACGGTGTTGTTGACGAAGCTCGCCGACGGCACCGGTGTGTGGCCGTACACCACCAGCGCCTTGCCCCGGTACTCCTCCGCCCACGGGTAACGCACCGGCAGGCCGTACTCGTCGGTCTCGCCGGTGGTCTCCCCGTACAGCGCGTGCGAGCGCACCCGGCCCGAGTTGCGGCCGTGGTACCGCTCCGGCAGACCGGCGTGGCAGACCACCAGCGCGCCGCCGTCCAGCAGGTAGTGGCTCACCAGGCCGCGCATGAACTCCCGCGCCTCGGCCCGGAACTCCTCGGACTCGCCGGCCAGCTGATCCAGCGACTCCTGCAGACCGTAGGCGACGTTGACCTTCTTGCCGTCCAGCGCCCGGCCCAGCTTGTTCTCGTGGTTGCCCGGCACGCACAGCGCGTGCCCGGCCGCGACCATGCCCATCACCAGGCGCAGCACGCCCGGTGTGTCCGGGCCGCGGTCGACCAGGTCCCCGACGAACACGGCGGTACGGCCCGCCGGCGGCACCGCGTCCACCGGCCGGCCCCCGGCGTCCCGGGTCAGCGTGTAGCCGAGGCGGATCAGCAGGGTCTCCAGCTCGGAGCGGCAGCCGTGGATGTCACCGACGATGTCGAACGGGCCGGTCAGGTGACGCAGGTCGTTGTAGCGCTTCTCCAGCTCCACCTCGGCCGCCGCCACCTCGGCCGCGCCGCGCAGCACGTGCACCTTGCGGAAGCCCTCGCGCTCCAGGCCGCGCAGGGAACGGCGCAGCTCGCGGTGCTGGCGCGGGACGACGTGGGCCGGCAGCCGGCGGTCCGGGCGGGAGCGGTTGCGCTCGGCGCACACGCCCGGCGGGACGTCCAGCACGATCGCGATCGGCAGCACGTCGTGCTCGCGGGCGATCCGCACCAGCTGGCGGCGTGCCTCGGGCTGGACGTTGGTGGCGTCCACGACGGTCAGCCGGCCGGCCGCGAGGCGCTTGCCGACGATGTAGTGCAGGACGTCGAAGGCCTCGGCGGAGGCCGACTGGTCGTTCTCGTCGTCGGCGACCAGGCCGCGGCAGAAGTCGGAGGAGACGACCTGGGTGGGCAGGAAGTGGCGGCGGGCGAAGGTCGACTTGCCGGCGCCGCTGGTGCCGATCAGGACGACGAGGGAGACGTCGGTGACGGGGAGACGGCGGGGGGCGGGGTGGTCCTGGGGCTGACCCTGGTCGTGCTCCTGGTGCTGGTGCTGCTCGGGCGTTGGGGTCGCTTCGTCGGTCATCGGGATTCGCCTCCTTCGGGCGCCGGGTCGGTCGGGGTGTGCTCGGTCGCGGCCGGGTCGGTCCGGGTGGCGCCGGTCGGGGTGTGCTCGGTCGGGGTCTGCTCGGTCGGGCTGGTGCCGAGGCGGAACAGGGCCAGCTGGGTCGGCGCGCCGACCTCCCCGTCCTCCGGCCCCACCGGGCGCAGCACCACCGTGTAACCGAACACCGCCGCGACCCGCTCGGCCCACGCGCGGAACTCGGCGCGCGACCACTCGAAGCGGTGGTCGGCGTGCCGGACAGCGCCCGCCGGCAGGCTCTCCCAGCGGACGTTGTACTCGGCGTTCGGCGTGGTGACGACCACCGCCCCCGGCCGGGCCGCGCCGAACACCGCGTACTCCAGGGCGGGCAGCCTGGGCAGGTCCAGGTGCTCGACCACCTCGCACAGCACCGCCGCGTCGAAGCCCTTCAACCGGGCGTCCGTGTACGTCAGCGCGCCCTGCGCCAGCGTCACCCGGGCCGCCTGCCGCTCCGGCATCCGGTCCAGGCGCAGTCCGCGGGCCGCCGCCTGCAAGGCCCGCGCCGACACGTCCACGCCGAGCACCTCGGTGAACCGGGCGTCCTTCAGCAGTTCGCCGATCAACTCGCCCCGGCCGCAGCCGAGATCGGCGACGCGGGCCGCGCCCACCTCCCGCAGGGCGGCGAGGATCGCGGCGCGGCGCTGCCCGGCGAGGGACGGCGGCCTGGGCTCCGATGTCGCCCCGGCGGCCTCCTCCGGCTCCTCCGGCCGCTCGTCGACCGCGTTGTCGACCTCCTCGGGCTCCCGGTCGTCCGCCTCCGCCAGCCGGGCCAGCTCCAGACGCTCCATCGCCACCCGGGTCAGCGCCCGGCTCCGGGACAGGTAGCGGCGGGTGATCAGGTCGCGCTCCGGGTGGGCGGCCAGCCAGCCCTCGCCGGCGGCGAGCAGCTTGTCCACCTCGTCCGGGGCGACCCAGTAGTGCTTGGCGCCGTCCAGCACCGGCAGCAGCACGTACAGCTGCTGGAGCGCGTCGGCGAGCCGCACAGCGTCCGAGACCAGCGTGAGCCGCACGTACCGGGACTCGCCCCACTCCGGGAACGCCTCGTCCAGCGGAAGCGCCACCGCCTCGACCCGCCAGCCCAGCGGCTCGAACAGCCGGACCGCCATCGCCGGGCCACCGCCCTCGCCCGCGCCGTTCGCGGGCACCGCGGGCAGCGTGATCCGCAGCGGGCGCGGCCGGTCCGCCAGCCCGGGCCGGGCCGGGCAGGCGCCCTTCATCGCGGACCGGAACACCGTCCGCAGCGCCACCGCGAGCAGCGAGGACGCCGCGTACGGGCGGTCGTTGACGTACTGGGCGAGCGCGAAGTCCGGCGAACCGCCGCGCCCCTTGCCCCGGCCCTTGCGGACCAGCGCGATCGGGTCGACGTCCAGCAGCAGCGCCGCCGTGCAGACGTCGTCGCCCGCCTCGGGGTAGAAGACGTGCGCCTCGCCGTGCGACGTCGCGAACCGCTGGACCTTGCCCGGGTGCTTGTGCAGCAGGAAGCCGAGATCGGTGGCCGGGCCCTCGACGCTGCCGGTGGTGGAGATCGACATGAACACCCGCCCGAGTATCGCCGAGCAAACCTCCGCTGAACACCGGGTTTTCCGGCTCGGCGGCCGTCCGCCGCAGCCCGTCGGTGGCCGTGTACGCACGGCGGGGGCGTGCCGACCGACGGCCGCGTCCGTACGACGGGCGTGTTCGGCAGCAGGGCCCCGCATTGGTTAACGTGCACGGTGTGACTGCTGAATCGACCTCCCTCCCGAACGGGGCCGTGGCCGCCGGCCTGGCCACCATCGCCGCCGACGGCACCGTCCTCGACACCTGGTTCCCCGCCCCCGCCCTGGCCGCCGAGCCCGGCCCGGCCGGCACCGTCCGCCTGACCGCCGAGCAGGCCGAGGCCCAACTCGGCGCCGGCGCCGCCGAGGCGCTGCGCGCCGACCCGCGCCGCGGCGTCGAGGTGGTCGCCGTGCGCACCACCATCGCCTCGCTCGACGAGAAGCCGCTCGACACCCACGACGTGTACCTGCGCCTGCACCTGCTCAGCCACCGCCTGGTCAAGCCGCACGGCCAGAACCTGGACGGCGTCTTCGGGCTGCTCGCCAATGTCGCGTGGACCAGCATCGGCCCCGTCCCGGTGGACGCGGTCGAGCAGGCCCGCCTCGCGGTCCGCGCCCAGGGCGGCCAGCTCGCCGTGTACGGCATCGACAAGTTCCCGCGGATGACCGACTACGTCGCCCCGTCCGGTGTGCGCATCGCCCACGCCGACCGCGTCCGCCTCGGCGCCCACCTGGCCGCCGGCACCACCGTGATGCACGAGGGCTTCGTCAACTTCAACGCCGGCACCCTCGGCACCTCCATGGTCGAGGGCCGGATCAGCGCGGGCGTCGTCGTCGGCGACCACAGCGACATCGGCGGCGGCGCCTCGATCATGGGCACCCTCTCCGGCGGCGGCAAGCAGGTCGTCTCGGTCGGCGAGCGCTGCCTGCTCGGCGCCAACGCCGGCATCGGCATCTCGCTCGGCAGCGACTGCGTCATCGAGGCCGGCCTCTACGTCACCGCCGGCACCCGGGTCACCACCCCGGACGGCACCGTGGCCAAGGCCATCGAGCTGTCCGGCCAGGACAACCTGCTGTTCCGCCGCAACTCGCAGACCGGCGCCGTCGAGGTCATCGCCCGCTCCGGCTCCTGGGGCGGCCTCAACGCCGACCTGCACGCCCACAACTGACCTGCGGGACCACACCATCGGGGTTCGGAGCCGACTCGGGCTCCGGACCCCGAGTGCGTTCTGCGGCTTTCGGCGGGCGTGCGGGCCCCCTCCCCCCTCCCCCTCCCTCCCCTCCTTCCCCTCGCCCGAAGCCTTGGCCCTGTCCCGGCTTGCTCGGGCACCCGGCTTGCTCGGGCTCCCGGCTTGCTCGGCGCCGAGCAAGCCGGGAGTGTCTCGTCGCGCGCCTAGCCCAGGCCGCTTCGCGGCGGCAAGCCGGGATCACCCGGGAGGCTTACGGCGTAACGGAGTTGGACCACATCGGGTGGCGCGCGGTGACCGGCCGCCGGAGCGGTTCGTTGGTTGCTGCGGCGGGGGCGTGTGCCTCGGTGGCCAGGCATCAGGCACCCCCGCTGCGCGGGCCGAGCCACCGTCGGCCGCTTCACGCCGCACTACCGATCCGAAGAGGTCCCGTCATGACCGAACCAACTGCCACGCCGCAGCTCCCGAGCAGCCCGGCGGGCTCGGCCGCCGGCACCTCGTCCGGGCCCGCCGCGCAGAAGAGCCTGCTGGAACAGTTGCACGAACTGCTCGCCTCGGTGTCCGCGGATCTCGCCGAGTTACAGTCCCCCGGCATCCGGGAGGACGGCCCGGCCGCCTATCCCACCGGTACGGACACCTCCTCCTCCGACGCTCCGGCCACGCCAGGCACCCGATAGTCCGGCGCCTGCTCCTCCCCCGTCGGCCCGCCCTCGTCCGGCGGGTCGAGCCGGACCACGAGTAAGGGCGAGCCCCGCTCGGCCGGCGCCCCGCCGAGCACCGCGCCTTCCTCTCCCTCCAACCTGCCCGCCACCTTCCGCAGCCGCCCGGCCAGGTCCTTGCACTCCGACACCGCGTCCACACCGTCGATGCACGTCCAGTAGAGGCTCTCGGTGTCGGCCCCGCAGGCCAGCACCACCAGCGTCTCCCCGACGTCCCGCAGCAGCCCGTCCAGCGCGCCCAAGGCCGGTGCCAGCTCGCCGAGTTCGGTGAGCCGCCCGGCCCGGCCGCCGCTCAGCACGGCGGCCCTGACGACCGAGCGTTCCAGGCAGACCGCCGCGTGCGCCGCGGCCTCGGCCAGTTGCTGCCCCAGCCCGGCGAGCTCGTCGTCGTCCAGCTCCGCCAGCCTGGCCCCCACCGCCTCGGTGAGCAGCGCGGCCTGCCGCGCCTCGGCCAGCACATCCGGTACGTGTCTGGCCTCGGCCAGGGCGTGCCGGGCCCTCTTGATCAGTCGCAGCGCCTCCATGGCCGCCACTCCTTTCGCTCGCTGTCGCCGTGGGACCACCACCGCCGGTGGGGCGGGCAGGTGGTCACGGCGAAAGCGTGCGGCGAAGTCGGCGAGGCCGCATCCGTCATCGGGAAAGCTGTGGACAAGTCCGGGGCTGTGGATAACTCCCGTCCCTCACAAGGATTATTCGTCCACGTCCGGGTTGACACCCGCCCCGCCCTGGTCGGCGTCCGCCGGTCCGTCCGGCACCGGGAAGCGGAGCTCGTTCCGCTCGATCTTGGCCGCGAGGGCCTCCAGCGGATCCACCCCGACCACCGTGCAGAACTGCACCAGGTACGCGAGGACGTCCGCGACCTCGTCCCGCACCCGGTGGGCCCGCTCCGGATCGGACATCACCGCGGCCGCCTGCTCGGGCGTCGACCACTGGAAGATCTCCAGCAGTTCGCCGGCCTCCACGCTCAGCGCGGCCGCCAGGTTCTTCGGCGTGTGGAAGGGCTCCCAGCGCCGGGCCGCCGCGAAGTCCGCCAGCCGCTGCCGCAGGGCCTCCAAGGTCGGCCCGGTGGGCCCGGCCGGTTCCCCCGGCCTCGTCACTCGTTCGTTCACCCGTCCAGGTCTACCTCACCCGTCCACCTCGTCCGCCCCCGGGTCGGCTCCGTCCCCGCGCCCGCACTGGGCCGGCACCCTGGTCGTCTCGGGCCGCAGCACGGTGTGCCCCGAGTCCGGGTCGCGCCGGCACTCGACCAGCACGGCCGCGCCCGACCGCGGTTCGGCCACGCCGAGCGCCTCCCGCGCCGCGGCGGGCTCCTGAAGCGCGGCGAGGACGCGCAGCTGGTTGCGCCCGGACATGTCCCGGGCCAGCCGTAGCAGTGAGGCGGTCTGTTCGGTGGCGAGCCCGGCGCCGAGGTCCTCGGCGAGCACGGTGAGCTGCCGGTGCGCCCACGGCACCTCGGCGGCCACGTCGAGGTCGAGCACCCCGGCCCCGGTGAGCAGCACCGCGGCGAACGCGAGGTGGCGCAGCATGCCGTCGGAGGCCTGGTCGGCCCCGGTGCGTCCGAGGACGCCTTCGTCGAAGACCGCGAGGACGCGCTGGTCGGGCCCGCTGCCGCGGTGGGCGAGGGAGAGTCCGAGCAGCGGGTGCGGGGCGGCGGACTGGACGGCGCGCAGGAGCTGCCCGTAGCGGCGCGGGCACTCGTTGCCGAGCCGGGCGAGGACGGCGGAGATGTTGGCGGCGTTGCTGCGCAGCCGGGCCTGCGGGTCGGGTCGGGCCCAGCCGCGCATGAGGGCGGGGACGGGGTGGACGGGGAAGACCTCGCGCAGGGCGGTGAGCAGGTCCTCGGTGGCGGCGAGGACCTGCCGTTCGCCCCGGGAGGAGCCGGCCACCCGGAGCGGCAGTTGCGCGGTGATCATGGTGCCGCTGGGGAAGGGCGCCCGGATGTCTCCCTGGCGGGTGTCGTTGTGCCAGCAGACGTTGACGCGCCGCTTGCGGACGTCCTGTTCGCCGGTGTCGACGAGGGTGCGGCCGTCCAGGGTGAGCGATTCGCGGGCGATCCGCACCGGGCCGTCGGTGCGGACGACGACGTCGAGCCGGATGCGGCCGTGCGGGGAGCGGACGGTGCAGCCGAGGATGACGGCGTCGCGCCCGTGCGGGACGCACCCGGTCAGGCCGCCGCGGACGGGTTTGGCCAGGGGGCCGGTGCGGTCGGGCAGCCCGTCGAAGGAGTCGGCGATCTCCTCTCCGAGGGCCAGCCGGGAGAGCACGGCCAGTGCGTCGAGGGCGTTGGACTTGCCGACGCCGGCGGGCCCGTGCAGGACGGTGAGGGGCGCGAGCGGCAGGACCGCGCGCCGGTAGGACTTGAACGAGGTGAGCCGGAGCTCCTCGACGGTGGGACGTGTTACGGATGGCCGATCGGGCCCCGGGGCGCTCGGTCGGGGGTGGGCCGGCGCGGCGGGCCGGGTGGCGTCGCGGTTCACCCATCGGACGTTAGCCGCAGGCCGGTCGGCAGAAACGTGCCTGCTCAGCAGATTCATCCCAACGTGGCGGCCACACCCCGCGCGCGCCCGACGTTCAGCGCCGGTAGGCGGCCACCATCACGGAGGCGGTCACCTCGACCGGGTCCGGCAGGTCCGCGAGCGCGGCGGCCAGGCGGTCCGGGTCGGTGTGCCAGGCACTGGGGCCCATGCCGACGACGGTGCGCACGTCGTCCGGGCCGAGCCGCAGGGTGAACTCGACCTGCCGCCGGCCGGCGGAGGTCAGGTAGGGTCCGAGCTTCTCGTCGATCCGCCGCTGCTTCTCCTCGTCGACCGACAACAGGCCCAGTGCGCCGACGAGTTCACGCAGGTGGCGGGCGGTGGGCGAGACCAGCAGCAGGGTGGCGCCGGGGCGCAGCACGCGGCGGATCTCGGGCCCGTTGCGCGGGGCGAAGACGTTGAGCATCAGCCCGGCGGAGGCGTCGCGCAGCGGCAGCGGCCGCCAGGCGTCGCAGACCACGGCACCGATCCGGGGGTGGGCCTTGGCGGCGCGGCGCAGCGCGAACTTGGAGATGTCGAGGGCGGCCCCGGCGCGGCCGGGCAGGGCGTCGAGGACATGGGCCAGGTAGTGGCCGGTGCCGGCGCCGAGGTCGGCGACGAGGCCTTCGGGGTCGGCGTCCGCGGCGGCCTCGGCGAGGGCGTCGGCGATGGGCCGGTAGTGGCCGGCGGCGAGGAAGTCGGCACGGGCGGCGACCATCTCGGCGGTGTCGCCGGTGCCGGTGTGGGCGTCGCCGGCGAGGAGGCTGACGTAGCCCTGCTTGGCGAGGTCGAAGCTGTGGCCGGCGGGGCAGCGCAGGGCGCGCTCGTGCCGGGTGAGGGCCTGCGCGCAGTGGGGGCAGGCCAGGTAGCGCTCGATGTCCTGCAGCAACGTTCCGTCTTCTCTCGCCGTTCGGCCCGGGTGCCCGGTGGCCCTGAGTAACCAGCCTAACGACCCCGCTCGCCCCCGACGGCCCGCCGAACCCGCCCCGGGTCCGACGGCCCCGCCGCCCGGCCTACCGGCCCCGCCCCTGCGCGACGTGCCCGCGCCCGCGCTCCGCCGCGACGCGCAGGGCGAGGGCGGCGAGCGCCTCCGGCGCGCCCAGCCGTCCACGGATGCCGGGGAAGGCGTTGACGTCGACGATGACGGGTTCGGCGGGCCCGTCGAGCAGGTCGACGCCGTAGACGTCGAGCCCGAACACCTCGCCGACGCGCAGAGCCAGCGCAGCCCGTTCGGCAGGCGGCTCCCAGTCCTGCCCCTGCCCCGATTCCCCCTGGCCGTCGGCGAGTTCGGACCGCCGCCGAGCGGCGAACACCTGCCGGTCGATCACCCACAGCTTCTGGTCCCAGCCGGTCCCCGGGACGAACGACTGGGTGACGACGGGCTCGTCGGGCCAACGCGCGACGAGTTCGCGCAACCGGGCCGGGCCGTCGACCCGGGCGACCAGGTCGTGGCGCCGACTGTGCCGGCTCTTGACGACGAACGGGTAGTCGGGATCGGCGAGTTCGGCGATCCGCCCAGCGTCGCGGGTGGCCGCGAAGGGCAGGTCGGCCGCGCGCGCGAGTTCGGCCATCCGCACCCGGTCCTGACAGAGTTCGGTGGCCGCGGCCGAGTTGATGACAGGCGCCCCGCCCCGCTCCAACTCTCGTGCGAGTGAAAGGGATCGACGGGTGTGGGCCTTGAGCAGATAGACGTCGGCGAGCGCCGGTCCCGCCGGGCCGGCAGGGTCGACGATCGTCACCTCGTGCCGGTCCGCCAGCAGGGCGGCGGTCGCCGCGAGCACCGGGTGTCCGGGGTCGGCGGTGATCAGGCCGATCCTCATATCGCCCCGCCCAGGCCGGCCCCGTCAAGGCCGGCCCCACCCAAGCCGGCTCCGCCGAACTCTCCACGACCGAAGCCCAGTTGCCCGTACCCCGCGCCACCACCCGCCGACACCAGTGCGGGCGCGGGCGCCGACACGGCCGTCCCGCTGCGCGCGAGCCGCAGCACCGCCCGGGCGACCCTGGCGACCGCGTCCGGCACCTGGCGGAAGCTCGGGAAGTCGTTGATGTCGACGACCACCGGCCCGTCCGGCCCGAGCAGCACGTCGACGCCGTACAGGTCGAGCCCGAACACCTCACCGACCTGCGCCGCGATCCGCGCGACCTCCCCGGGCAACGGGACCTGCCGTTCGCGCACGCCCTGCCCGGGGTGGAGCGGGGAGGAACGTTCCGTCGCGAAGAGCTCGCCGTCGACGCAGTACACCTTGAGGTCGGTGCCGGAGTTGGGCACGTAGGGCTGGGCGATCAACAGCCCCTCGTCGGCGAGTTCGGCGCCGAGGTCGAGGAGGTGGTCGGGGCTGGGCACGAGCCGGACGGCGCGTCCGGAGCTGCCGTCGGCGGGCTTGACGACGAGCGGGTACTCGGCGGCCGGGATCTCGGCGAGCCGTTCCCAGCGGGCGGTGGCGTAGGTGACGGGGACGGGCAGGCCGCGGGTGCTGGCGATGACGGAGGCGAGCGCCTTGTCGCGGACGCCGCGGATGGAGCGGACGTCGTTGACGGTGGTGAGGCCGACGGCGGCGGCGGCGTCCAGCAGGGTGAGTCCGGGCCCGCCGGAGACGGTCTTGAGCACCCAGGCGTCGTGGCTGCCGGCCCGGATCGCCTCGGAGATCGCCATCAGCGAGTCCCCGGGGCGCAGCACGTCCACCCGGTGCCCCCACGCGGTGAGCTGGCGTGCCACGTCGAGCGGCATGCCGTCGTGCCGGTAGTGCTCCTCCACCAGAAAGCAGAGCCTCATGGGCCTGTCTTCCCCCCTTGCCGAGCCGAGTGCGGACGTCCGCCGTCCCCCTTCGGCAGAGCTGTCAAGGCATCAGCATGCCACGCGGTATACGCACAAGATCACTGCGAGCCGGTAAGCGTTCAGCAACAATCAGGCGCCCGCGCCCGCGCCGCGCCGCCCGTCACCGCCCCTGGCGCCCCCGGCGCGAAGCCCGGGAACAAAGCGGTGGCGGGCCGCCGGCGCCCCTGCTTGGATGCACGCCGTGACTTCTGTTGATCATGCTCCCGACCCTTCCCTCCTCGACGCGATCGAGCGCTACTACGACGCGGTGCCGCGCAGCGCCGCACGGGCCGAGGACTTCGGCCCGCTGACCCTGTTCGTCCGCGAGAGCGCGGGCTGGCCCTACTACGCCCGCCCCACGCTCGACCACGACGGCCCCGCCACCACCGCCGAGGACGTCCTGCGGGTGCTGGCCCGCCAGCGGGAGCTGGGCGAGCCGGAGGCCTTCGAGTGGGTGGCCGAGCGGAGTCCGGAGCTGCGGGCCGCGGTGGAGGCGGCCGGGCTCGCGGTGCACGAGCACCCGCTGCTGGTGCTGGGCCCGCAGGACGAGCCGGCCCCGGCGCCCGAGCTGCCGGAGGAGGTGCGGGTGGAGGTGCTGGGCGCGGACGCGCCGGAGCTGGCGTCGGCGGTCGCCGTTCCGCACCTGGCGTTCGCCGAGCCCGGCACCGGCGTGGGCGCCGTGGGTGCGGCCGAACTGGCCGAGGCCGCAGGGCGGTTGGTGGCGGAGGGCGCGGTGGAGCGGATCGCACGGCGGATCACCGACGGCGCCACCGTGCTGGCCGCCGCGCTGGAGGACGGTTCCGCGCTGTGCGCGGGCCAGCACAATCCGGTGGGCGCGGTCACCGAGGTGGCCGGGGTCGGGACGCTGCCGGCCGCGCGGCGGCGCGGGCTGGGCCTGGCGGTCACCGCGGCCCTGGTCGCGCACGCGCGGGCGAACGGCGTGCGGACGGTGTTCCTGTCCGCCGCCGACGAGGAGGTCGCCCGGATCTACCGCCGGGCGGGCTTCCGTCCGTTCGCGACGGCCCTGATCGCCGAGCCGGCCCCGGAGCGGCCCGGCGACTGACCCGCCGGGCGCACCGCCCAGAGCCCTGCTGAACGGATGACGAGGACGACGCGACCGGGCATGGGCCCGCCCGGTCAGTCGTCGTCCTCGTCCTCCGCCCCGCTGACGCCCTCCCCCTCGGCCTCGTCGACGACCCACCCCGCCAGCCGTTCGGCGACCCCGGACACGCCGAGCCGCCCCTCCCGGATGGCCCGGGCGAGGCTGCGCACCTCGCGGGCGGTGGTGGCGACGGTGCAGCCGCTGGCGACGAGGTAGGCGTAGGCGACGGCGGTGGCGTAGAGCTCGTTGGTCTTCTCCAGGGCCGGCACCCGGATCAGCTGGTGCATCAGGGCGGCGGCGCGGTCCTGCGGTTCGGGGTAGACGTCGATGTCGAAGATCTCGGCCTGGTGCCGGGCGACGGCCGCGAGCAACGACCCGTAGTCGGTGACCTGCGGGTCACCGGGCGTGTACTGCTCGGCGGTCATGAGCAGCCACGAGAGGTCGACCTCCAGCTTCAACGGCGCACGTCCTTCAGGTCGCCCGGCTCCGCGAACTCGGCCAGGAAGGCCGTCTCGTACTCCTTCATGAACTGGGCGGCGGCGTCGACGAAGGCCCGCCCCGCCTCGCCCATGTCCTGCTGGACCAGGCGCTCGATGTACTGGTTCATGCTGATCCCCTGCTGCTCCGCCCGTTCCCGGGCCATCTCCGCGGTCGTGGCGTCCACCCGGACGTTCAGCTGTTTCTTACCCATGAATCTCAAGCTAGCGCTGAAGTGCTAGCACAACAAGGGCGCACGCACGCCGGGCGCGCGCACACCGGGCGGACGCCCCCACGGACGCCGGGGGGGGGGGGGGGGGGGGGGGGGGGGGGGGGGGGGGGGGGGGGGGGGGGGGGGGGGGGGGGGGGGGGGGGGGGGGGGGGGGGGGGGGGG
>NZ_JBWKEQ010000002.1:0-53343 GCF_056435365.1 Kitasatospora sp. NPDC043949
TTGCCCCCGCTCTCTCGCGGCGACTCCGGAACTGTACGGGGACAGGACCGCCACATGCAAATCGCCCCCGCCCGGGGTCCCGGGCAGGGGCGATCCGATGTTCAGGCGCCGTCAGACGCGGCCCATCTCCTCGGCGATGGCTGCCACGAAGCCGTCGATGTCGGCCTCCGTGGTGTCGTACGAGCACATCCAGCGCACCTCGCCGGTGTGCTCGTTCCAGAAGTAGAAGCGGTAGTGCTTCTGAAGCCGCTCGCTCACCTCGCGCGGGAGGATCGCGAACACCGCGTTCGCCTGGACCGGGCGCACGATCTCGACGCCGTCGATCCCGCGAACGGCCGCCTCCAGCCGGCTGGCCATCGCATTGGCGTGCCCGGCATTGCGCAGATAGAGGTCGCCGGAGAGCAGCGCCTCGAACTGGACGGAGAGGAAGCGCATCTTCGAGGCGAGCTGCATCGAGGTCTTGCGCAGGAACTTGATGTTCCGCACCCGCTCGGGGTTGAGCACCACCACGACCTCGCCGAACAGCAGGCCGTTCTTCGTACCGCCGAAGGACAGCACGTCGACGCCCACGTCCGTGGTGAAGGCGCGCAGCGGCAGGCCGAGCGCTGCGGCGGCGTTGGCCAGGCGGGAGCCGTCGACGTGGACGAGCATGCCGAGCTGGTGGGCGTGCTCGGTGATCGCACGGATCTCGTCGGCGGTGTAGAGGGTGCCGAGCTCGGTGCTCTGGGTGATGGAGACCGCGAGCGGCTGCGCGCGGTGCTCGTCGCCGAAGCCCCAGGCCTGCTGGTCGAGCAGCTCGGGGGTGAGCTTGCCGTCCGGGGTGGGGACGGTGAGCAGCTTGATGCCGCCCATCTTCTCCGGGGCGCCGCCCTCGTCCACGTTGATGTGGGCGGATTCGGCGGCGACCACGGCACCCCAGCGCGGGAGCAGCGCCTGGAGGGCGACCACGTTGGCGCCGGTGCCGTTGAAGACGGGGTGGGCCTCGGCCTTGTCGCCGAAGTGGCGGCGGAAGACGTCCTGGAGGTGGGCCGTGTAGTCGTCCTCGCCGTAGGCGATCTGGTGGCCGCCGTTGGCGAGGGCTATCGCGGCGAGGATCTCCGGGTGCACGCCGGCGTAGTTGTCGCTGGCGAAGCCGCGGACGGCGGGGTCGTGCCGCCGTACCGCGTCCGTACGGGTGAGGTCGGTCATCGGGCTGTCAGCCACAGGTGCTGTCCGTTCAGTTCTGCTGCGGGGCGGTCCCAGAGGCCCGCCAGGTGTCCGGCGAGGTCGGCGGTGTCGGTGAAGCCGGCGAACTTCGCCTCCGGCTTCTCGGCCCGCATTTCGGGGCTGACCAGCGCCTTGATGACCAGGATCGCAGCCGCTGCGGTGGGCTCGCCGTCGGGGGCGGTGGTCTCCTTCTTGAAGGAGTCCGCCATGGCGAGGGTCCAGGCCTCGGTGGCAGCCTTGGCGGCCGCGTAGGCGGCGCCGCCGGCGGTGGGCTTGTGCGCGGCGGCAGCGGAGATCATCGCGTAGCGGCCGGCGGAGCTGCGGACCAGGGCGGGCTGGAAGGCCAGCGAGGTGTGCTGGAGGGTGCGCACGACGGTGTCGTGCAGGAAGTCCCAGTCGTCCAGGCGGGTGTCGAAGAAGGTCTTGCTGCCGCGCCAGCCGCCGACCAGGTGGAACAGACCGTCGACATGGCCGTGCTCGGCCTCCAGGTGGTCGGCCCAGTCGTGGACCTCCTGCGGGTCGAGCAGGTCGATCACCTGTCCGCTGACCTTGGCCCCGCGCACGGCGATGCGGGTGGCGTCCAGCGCGGATTCGAGGCGCTGGGCGTCGATGTCGGCACCGATCACGGTGGCGCCGTCGGCGGTGAGGCGGCGCAGCACCGCCTGGCCGGCCGGGCCGCTGGCTCCGGCGACGGCGATGACCTTGCCGGTCAGCGGGGACTTGGTGGTCGTGGTCACGCGGCGGCTCCCTGGATACCGGTGCCGGTGATGCCGGCGGTGGCGGCGATGACGCCGCCGAGCTTCTTGGACAGGGCCTCGTAGAACATGCTCAGCGGGAACTCGTCCGGGAGCACCGCGTCGCACAGCGCCTTGTTGAGGGCCTTGCCATCGGTGATGTCGAGCGGCAGCGCCTCGGAGCCCTTCGCCCAGGTGGAGGCGGGGTGCGGGGTGAGGTAGCGGGAGACCAGCTGGTAGGCGGCGATCCAGTGGGCCGGCTTGGGCCGGTCGATGCCGTCGCGGTAGAGGGTCTCGATCTCGGCGCAGAGCGCGTTGGTGACCTGCGGGGCCCGGTCCCAGTCGATGCTGAGGCGGTTGTCGCGCCAGCGCAGCGCGTCGTGCTTGTGCAGGTAGGCGAAGAGCAACTGGCCGCCCATGCCGTCGTAGTTGCGGACGCGGTCGCCGCTGACCGGGAAGCGGAACAGGCGGTCGAAGAGGATCGCGTACTGGACGTCGCGGGCGTGCGTGTTGCCCTCGGCCTCCAGTTTCACCGCCTCCTTGAAGGTGGTGAGGTCGCAGCGGAGCTCCTCCAGGCCGTACATCCAGAACGGGCTGCGCTGCTTGATCATGAAGGGGTCGAACGGCAGGTCGCCGTGGCTGTGGGTGCGGTCGTGGACGAGGTCCCACAGGACGAAGGTCTCCTGCGCGCGGTCCTGGTCCTTGAGCAGGCCCTCGGCGTCGGCCGGGATCTCCAGGCCGAGCTGCTGGACGGCGCTGGTGGTGACGGCGCGGAAGCGGGCGGCCTCGCGGTCGCAGAAGATGCCGCCCCAGGTGAAACGTTCCGGCGCCTTGCGCACGGCCACCGTCTCGGGGAAGAGCACGGCGGAGTTGGTGTCGTAGCCGGCCGTGAAGTCGGTGAAGGTGATCGGCACGAACATCGGGTTGTCGAAGCGGGTCCGCTCCAGCTCGGCCAGCCAGTCGGGCCACACGACGCTCAGCAGGACGGCTTCCAGGTTGCGGTCCGGGTTGCCGTTCTGCGTGTACATCGGGAAGACGACGAGGTGCTCCAGGCCGTCCTCGCGCTGGTCGGCGGGGTGGAAGGCGAGCAGCGAGTCCAGGAAGTCGGGCTCCCGGTAGCCGGTGTCGGCCCACTTGGCCAGGTCCGCGTCGACGGCGGCCAGGTAGGCGGCGTCGTGCGGGAACAGCGGGGCGAGCTCCTCGACGGCGCCGCGGACAGTGGCCAGCAGCGGGTCGACGGTGTGCCGCTGGACGGCGGACAGGTCGATCGAACCGTCCTTGGACTGCAGCGGGCGCAGCGTCTCGACGGCCTCCTTCAGGCGCAGCCAGGCCGGGTGGCCGGCGAGGGTCGAGACCGGGGCGTCGGCCGCCGCAGCGAGCCTTGGCGAAAGATTCTGCATCGGGGACTCACTTCGACAGGAGTTATTTCAACGGAGACACCATAAGTACGAAAGGTTCTCCTGTTCAAGGGGGTCGCGACCGACAAAGCTTCGGCGTGGCTCCGCCGAGACCCTGGTGGGGCCACGGGGCGCGGGCCCGCCGGCCGGGCGTCCGCCATGTGGACAGGGATCTGGATGTTCTGGACAGACGCACTGTCGGAATGCGAACCTCCCGCCATGCTCCCGGCGGTGATCACGGTGACCGAGTGCCACATCGGCCTTTTCCGGGCGCCCTCTTGTTGTCACGCCTGCTGTCGCGTGCGCGGCCTCTGCCGCCGCTGTCGCTGATCCGGCTCGGAGGGCGCCGCGGACGCGGGCCCGTACGCCGACCATGCCGTGTGTGTTCCGGCGCCGCCACCGGGGGGAAGTGACCCGCCGGGCCCGCGGCCGGCCCCGGCCCGCCCGTCGCCTCCCCTGTCCCACCCGGCCCCTGCCTCCTCCCTGTCCCGCCCGGCCCTTCCTCACTGGAGCCCTGCCATGACCATCCGCAAGCCGTCCGCCGCACTGCCCCTCGCCGCACTGCTCGCCGTGGCCGCCGCGCTGACCGCGTGCGCGCCGCAGGACGCCAAGTCCGACGGGGCCGCCGCCTCGGGCTCCTCGGGTGCGGCCGGTACCGCCGCGGGCTGCGCGCCGGGAGCGCTGGCGACCCGGACGGCGGGGACGCTGACCGTCGGCACCGACAAGCCCGCGTACGACCCGTGGTTCACCGAGGACAAGCCGGAGAACGGCAAGGGGTTCGAGTCCGCCGTGGCCTTCGCGGTGGCGGAGAAGCTGGGCTACCCCAAGGAGAAGGTCAGCTGGGTGGTCGCGCCGTTCGGCAAGGCCACCTCGCCCGGGGCCAAGGACTTCGACTTCGACGTCAACCAGGTGTCCATCAGTGACGAGCGCAAGCAGGCCGTCGACTTCTCCTCCGGCTACTACGACGTGCGCCAGGCCGTCATCGCGCTGAAGAACTCCAAGGCGGCGGGCGCGAAGAGCATCGCCGACCTGAAGGGCGCCAAGCTGGGCGCGCAGGTCGGCACCACCAGCCTCGACACCATCACCGACACGATCAAGCCGAGCGTCCAGCCGGCCGTGTTCGACTCCAACGACCTCGCGAAGGCCGCGCTGAAGAACGGCCAGGTCGAGGCGCTCGTGGTGGATCTGCCGACGGCCTTCTACATCACCGGCGCCGAGGTGCCGGAGGCGCAGGTGGTCGGCCAGTTCGCGGGGGCCACGCAGGGCGAACAGTTCGGCCTGGTGCTGGACAAGGGCTCGAAGCTGACCGGCTGCGTGTCGCAGGCGGTGGACGCGCTGCGCTCCGACGGCACGCTCGCGAGGCTGGAGAAGCAGTGGCTCTCCGACGCCGTCTCGGCACCGGTGCTCAAGTGAGCGGCGACGCGGTGGCGGCCGGTCCGGCGTCGGTCGCCAAGGGCCGGGACGGGAAGGGCCGCGCCGGGAAGGGGCTCGAAGGGGGTGACCTCGACGGGGAGGGCCTCGACGGCGGCGGGGGCAAGGGGGACGACGACGGCTACCGTCCGTCCGAACGGCGGCTGGCGCACGAGGCGTACCGGCGCGGCCGGGCCCGCCGGTCGGCGCTGATGGCCGCCGGGTCGACCCTGGCGACGGCGGTCGCGCTCTACCTGCTGGTCGTCAACTCCCCCGGCTGGGAGGTGACTCGGAAGACCTTCTTCAACGCCGACTACGCCCGCCAGGCGCTGCCCGAGGTACTGAAGGGGCTGCGGCTCAACCTGGAGCTGATGCTCGGCTGCGGCGCCCTGATCCTGGTGTTCGGCCTGCTGCTCGCGGTGCTGCGGACGCTGCGCGGGCCGGTGTTCCTGCCGGTGCGGCTGCTGGCCACCGCGTACGTGGACTTCTTCCTCGGGCTGCCGATGATCATCTGCCTGCTGGTGATGATCACCGGGGTGCCGGCGCTGCGGCTCGGCGGGGTGACCACCGATCCGCTGGTGCTCGGCGGGGCGGCGCTGGTGCTGACGTACTCCGCCTACGTGTCGGAGGTGTTCCGCTCCGGCATCGAGTCGGTGCACCCCAGCCAGCGGGCCGCGGCCCGGTCGCTCGGGCTCACCAACGCGCAGGCGATGCGGTACGTGGTGCTCCCGCAGGCCGTGCGGCGGGTGGTGCCGCCGCTGCTGAACAACCTGGTCAGCCTGCAGAAGGACACCGGGCTGGTGTCGATCGGCGGGGCGATCGACGCGGTGTACGCGGCCAAGATCATCGCGGCCCGGTCGTTCAACTTCACGCCGTACCTGGTGGCGGGACTGGTGTTCATCGTGCTGACCATTCCGCTGACGCGGTTCGCCGACTGGCTGACCGCACGGACGAACCGTCGGCAGTTCCAGGGAGGTGCGGTGTGAGCGGGGACGTGCTCCGACTGGAGTCCGTGCGCAAGACCTTCGGCGGCCAGGTGGTGCTGCGCGACGTGGGGTTCGCGGTGCCCGAACACTCGGTGACGGCACTGATCGGGGCGTCCGGCTCCGGCAAGTCCACGCTGATGCGGTGCGTCAACCTGCTGGAGGGGATCGACGACGGGGCGGTCTTCCTGGACGGGGAGGAGATCACCGACCCGCGCGCGGACCAGGACGCCGTCCGCCGCCGGATCGGCGTGGTGTTCCAGTCCTACAACCTGTTCCCGCACCTGACCGTGCTGGAGAACATCACGCTCGCCCCCCGCCGGGTGCACGGACGGGGGCGGGCCGAGGCGGAGGCGGAGGCGCTGGGGCTGCTCGACCGGCTGGGGCTGGCGGCCAAGGCGAAGGAGTACCCGGACCGGCTCTCCGGAGGACAGCAGCAGCGCGTCGCCATCGTGCGGGCGCTGGCCACCGGGCCCCGGCTGCTGCTGCTCGACGAGATCACCGCGGCGCTCGACCCGGTCCTGGTCGGGGAGGTGCTCTCGGTGGTGCGCGACCTCAAGGAGCAGGGCATGACGATGGTCCTGTCCACCCACGAGATGGGGTTCGCGCGCGAGGTGGCCGACCAGGTCTGCTTCCTGGACGACGGGGTGGTGCTCGAACAGGGGCCGCCGGAGCAGGTGTTCGGCGATCCGCGGGAGGAGCGGACGCGACGGTTCCTCAGCCGGGTCGTCGCCTCGGGGCGGCTCGCGGGCTGAGCACCGGCCGGGGCGGCGGAGCGTGTGCCCGGTGGCCGCACACCGGGGGCACCACTGTGCGCCCCGGTGCGCGCCCTGCCCGCGCCCCGGCCACAGCGGTGATCGTGGACTGGACGACCGTCCAGACCGCGGTCGGCGGGCGACGGTGTGGCGGGCCGCACCGCACCGCCGCCGGCCGCCCGCCCTCTCCGCCCCGGGAGGCCGCCGTTGCACGGACCCTCGCTGATCAGCTGGCTGCTCGCGCTCCTCACCGCCACCGCCGGCGCCTACTGTCTCACCCGGCTGCGCCACTCCCCCTGCGCCGCCGACACCACTCACCACTTCGGCGCCCGCCGCCTGCTCGCCCGGGAGTCCGACGCCGCCGAGGCCCTGATGGGGCTCGGCATGGCCGCCATGGCCGTGACCGGCGGCGCCGTCCCGGCCACCGTCTGGGCCTGGGTGTTCGGTCTCCCCGCCACCACCTTCCTGCTCGCCGCCGTACGCGCCCCGGCCCGCCGGGCACACCGGCTGCACCACGCGATCGGTGCGCTCGCCATGACGTACATGGCGCTCGCGATGACCGCCACCCCCGGCCATCACCACCACGCCGCCGACGCCGGCACGCCGCTGCTGACCGGCTCCCTCCTGCTCTACTTCGGCGGCTACTCCCTGTGGGCCGGCACCCGGCTCCTGCACACGGCCTCCGGGACCGTGGCACTCGGCACCGCCGGCCTGCCCCGGGCCTGCCGGCTCACGATGGGCATCGGCATGTTCGCCATGCTCCTGACCATGTGAGCCCGGATCGATCCAAGAGCCCATCCCTGACGTGGCGTTGGTCACTGGCCGGTCGAAAGCCGTTCCTCCGGACGTCATCAGCGCATAGGTTGGCAGGGAGCGCGTTGTCGCGTTCCGTGCGTACTCGGGGAGCCCATGCGATGACTGCCCTGATCGGCCTGCTGCTGCTCGGACTGCTGCTCTCGACCGTCGCGCCCCGGCTGCTGGCCCGGGCCCGCTGGGCGGAGCGCGAACCGGTGCTGGCGCTGCTGGCGTGGCAGTGCCTGGTGGTGGCCGTGCTGCTGTGCTGCGTCCTGGGCCTGCTGCTGGCCGCCTCCGCCGCGCTGCCCGAACTGCGCGCCCTGGTGTTCTCGGGCGCCCCGCACGGCGTCGAGGCCGCGTACGGCCTCCAGGACGCCGAGGGCTGGGGCCGACTGTGCGCCGCGGTGCTGGCGGCGGGCGGCCTGCAGACGGTGCTGGCGCTCACCCGCGAAGTCCGTTCCGCGAAGGCGATCCGCGACCACCGACATGCTCAACTCACGGTCCGTGCTCCGGAGTTGCCCGAGGCCATCGCGTCCGCCCGCAGCCGCCGGGAGCGGCTGGTGGTGCTGGAGAACGTCCGCCCGGAGGCGTGGTCGCTGCCCGGCCCGGACTCCCGCCTGGTGGTCACCACCGGCGCCCTCCAACAGCTGACCGACCGGGAGTTGGCCGCCGTCCTGAGCCACGAGCGCGGGCACGTCCGGGCCCGGCACCACTGGCTCCAGCAGTGCGCACAGGCGCTCGCCTCCGGCTTCCCCGGGGTCGGCGTGTTCAGCGCCTTCCGGGCCCAGGTGGAGGAGCTGGTGGAGCTGGCGGCCGACGACCGGGCGGCGCGCCGGCACGGCCGGCACACCACCGCCCTCGCGCTGGCCGAACTCAACCTGGACCGCGGGGTGTTCGGCTCCTGCCCGCCTGGTCTGGCGCAGTCCCCGCGGCGGGTGGACCGGCTGCTCGCGGGCCGTCCTCGGCTGTCCGTCCCGCACCGGCTGCGGCTCACCGTCGTCGCCCTCGCCGCACCTGCCGCGGCCGTCCTGCTGGCCGTCGCCCCGGGGCTGACCTCGCTCCTCTGAGAAGGCCCGCACCCCTTCGGAAAGGTCCGATCCGGGCGTCGGCCCACCGAGTTGACACCAGGTCAGCTTGCCGGCGGCTCGCCCAGCGGCCCGAGCGGAGCGCCGAGGGTCAGTTCGAGCACCTCGCGATGGAGCGGCCTGGCCTGCTCGTACCGCTCCCGACCGGTCCCGGTCAGGGTGATCACGATGGCCCGCCGGTCGCTCTCGCACATCGCCCGGGTGACCAGCCCGCCCTTCTCCAAGCGTGCGATCACCCGGGACAGCGCGCTCTGGCTGAGGTGGACGGTGTGGGCCAGCTCCTGCGCCCGCAGCGCATGACCGCCGCCCTGGCACCCCTCCACCAGGCGCTCCAGCACCTCGAACTCGCTCACGCCCAGTCCGCACTTGTCACCCAGCTCGCGATCGAGCATGCAGGCCGTGGCGGCATGCCGGGCCAGCAGGTCGCGCCATTGCGCGACGAGACCGGCCTCCGCCGGGGAGTCGAGATCAGCCACGGTGCCACCCTAGCACGTGCGCCGTAAAATTATGTGTTCACATCTTATTCATTTGCATTGAATGCACGTGCATGTACTGTCCTCCCCATGACCACCGCGACCGCCACGTCACCCGACGCCCCGTCAACCAGCGGGCTGAGCTGGACACCCCGCCTCTGGGGCACCCTGATCGTGCTCTGCGCCGCCATGTTCCTGGACGCCCTGGACGTCTCCATGGTCGGCGTCGCCCTCCCGTCCATCGGCTCCGAGCTGCACCTCTCCACCTCCGCCCTGCAATGGGTGGTCTCCGGCTACGTGCTCGGCTACGGCGGCCTGCTGCTGCTCGGCGGCCGCGCCGCCGACCTGCTCGGCCGCCGCCGGGTCTTCCTCGTCGCCCTGGGCGTCTTCGCCGCCGCCTCGCTGCTCGGCGGCCTGGTCGACGACGGCGGGCTGCTGATCGCCGCCCGCTTCCTCAAGGGCGTCAGCGCCGCCTTCACCGCCCCCGCCGGCCTGTCGATCATCACCACGACCTTCGCCCAGGGCCCCGCCCGCAACCGGGCGCTGTCGATCTACACCACCTGCGGCGCCAGTGGCTTCTCGCTCGGCCTGGTGCTCAGCGGGCTGCTCACCTCGGTCGGCTGGCGCTGGACGTTCCTGATGCCCGTTCCGGTCGCACTGCTCGCCCTGCTCTTCGCGGTCCGGCTGCTCCCCCGCCCCGCCGAGGAGCGCGCCAAGGGCGGCTACGACGTGCTGGGTGCGATCACCGGCACCGCGACCGTGCTGCTGCTGGTGTTCACCGTCACCGAGGCGCAGGGCGTCGGCTGGCTGAGCCTGCGCACCGTCGGCTCGCTGGTCGTGGTCGCCGCACTGGCCGCCGCCTTCCTGCTGGTGGAGAGCCGCACCGCCCACCCGCTGGTCCGACTCGGCATCTTCCGCAACGGCTCGGTCGCCCGGGCCAACGTGATCGCCTTCGCCATGGCCGGCGCGTACGGCGGGTTCCAGTTCGTCGTCACGCTCTACCTGCAGCACCTGCTGGGCTGGTCGGCGCTGCAGATGGCCCTCGGGCTGCTGCCGGCCGGCGCGTTCATCGCGCTCTCGGCACCGTTCATGGGCCCGATCGTGGACCGCTTCGGCACCGGCAGGCTGCTGCCGATCGGCCTGCTGGCCCTGGTCGGCGCGTTCGCACTGTTCCTGCGGCTGGACGAGCACAGCTCGTACCTGGGTCTGGTCCTGCCCTCGATGCTGCTGCTCGGCGTGGGCTTCGCGCTGGCCTTCCCCTCGGTGAACATCGCCGCCACCGACGGCGTGGGCGACGAGGAGCAGGGTCTGGCCTCCGGCCTGGTCAACACCGCGATCCAGGTCGGCACCGCGGTGGTCCTGGCCGGCGCGACCGCGATGATCGCCGCCGGCAGTGCCGGCGGCGACAGCCCGCAGGCGCAGCTGGACGGCTACCGGCCGGCCCTGGTGTTCGTCACGGCGGTCGCGCTGTTCGGCCTGCTGATCGCCGCGGTGGGCGCCCTGGTCGACCGGCGGCGGACGTCAGCTCCCGCGCCGGTGCGGGACTACGATTACCCCCCGGTCGGGTCGAGCACGGCGCGGACCGAAGTCCTGACCAACCGCTGACCGTCGACCGCCGCCCGGGGCCGGCCCCCCGGCCCCCGCCGTCGGACAATGGCGCCGGCTCCACCAAACCCCCGTTTTGGTGGAGCCGGCCGTCTTCTGTACCGGGCGCCCGAGCGGCGCCCACCGGCGCGCGGTTTCACGGTGCGACTACCGGCTCCGCCAGTATATTGGCCCGGAGCCAACGAACGTTCGGAGCAGACACGATGGCACCTCGCGGGGATTCGGTCAATGAGGAGATGCGGCAACGCTCCCGTCTGCGCATCATGCGAGCCACCGTCGAACTGGTCGACCGGCACGGATACGCGGGCACCACGCTGACCGACATCGCCGAGCGGGCCGGGCTCGCGCGCGGGCTGCTCTCCTACTACTTCGACGGGAAACGGCTGCTGATGCAGTCGGCGACGCACCGGATGATGCACCAGTCGCTCTCCGGCGCGCTCGCCGAGCTGACCCCGGACGCCACGCCGGCGGCCCGGCTGGCCCGCGCGATCGACGCGGTTCTCACCCTCGCCCTGGAGCATCCGCGGGTGATGCGCTCGCACCTCGCGCTGATCCTGGACCCGGACTCCGGCGCCTTCGTCCAGGACCCGGAGCAGCAGCAGCTCGGCGCGATCCTCCAAGGCCTGCTGCTCGACTGGGGCGCACCGGACCCGGCCGCCGAGCACGCGGTGCTGCGCAGCGCGCTGATGGGCGGCTGCATCGGGGTGCTGCTGCCGGGCGCCGAACTCCCGCTGGCACTGATCCGGGCCGACCTGTTCCGCCGCTACGACCTGCCCTGGGAACTGGGCACCCCGCCGCAGGCACTGCCGCCGGAACGCGAACGGCCGCCGGCCCGCGGCTGACGGCGGGTGGACGGCGGCTCGGTGTCCGGGCGACCGATCGCGGGAGCCGGACCCGTACGCTCTGCCGGGAGTTCCTCTCAGCGCTCCTTGAGGATCGACGCCAGCAGGTCCACGGTCCGCTCCGGCGTGAGGCTGTCCACGCAGAGCCGCTCCATGACCTGGATGTACGCGTCGACGTCGTCCCGCTTGTCGAGGTACAGCGCGCTGGTGAGCTGCTCCAGGTAGACGACATCCGCGAGGTCCTGTTCAGGGAAGCGCAGGATCGTGAACGCCCCGGACTCCCCCGCGTGCGCGCCGAATCGGAACGGCATCACCTGGATCACGACGTTGGCCTGCTCGGCGACGTCGATCAGGTACTGCACCTGGCCGCGCATCACCTTGGGCCCGCCGACGGGGCGGCGCAGCGCGGCCTCGTCGATCACGGCCCACAGTCGCGGGCTGGCGCCCTCGGTCAGCAGCTTCTGGCGACGCAGGCGGAGGCTGACCCGCCGCTCGATCTCCTCCTCGCTGACGACCGGCCGACTCTGGCCGAAAACCGCCCGTGCGTACTCCTCGGACTGCAGCAGTCCGGGGATGAACTGCACCTCGTAGGTGCGGATCAGCTGGGCGGCCTCCTCCAGGCCGACGTAGGTCTGGAACCAGCCCGGCAGCACGTCGTTGAAGCTGTGCCACCAGCCGGACTTGTTGGCCTCGCGGACCAGCCCGAGCAGTGCCTCCCGCTCCAGGCCGTCGTCCACGCCGTAGAGGCTGAGCAGGTCGGCGACGTCGCGCTCCTTGAAGCTGACGCGGCCGAGTTCCATGCGGCTGATCTTGGACTCCGAGGCCCTGATCGCGTAGCCGGCGTCCTCGCGCGTGATGCCGCGCGTCTCACGCAGGCGACGCAGCTGAGAACCGAGGAGGATCCGGCGGACCATCGAGCCGCCGCCCGGCTGAACTGTGGTCATGCGGTCGAAACCTCCACCTAGGGCAAACAGCGCACAGTCTGCCATCAGTTGAGCGCTCACGGTGCCGATACTGACGGATGTTCCTATCAGTTCCACACTCCACACACCAGGATGCACGTGCATCCGGCGCTTGCATATGCCAATAGTGCGACTGCACGTGAATCGACTCTTGCATCTGCAGTGAGCGCACACCACCATGGTGCACGTGCACCTGCACATCCCTGGCATTCCCGCGGGCTCCGCGTCGACCCCACGCGCGACTCCGTGCACCGACCCGGCAGCGTTCCCCCGCGCCACCGGGGGTTCGTGTGCGCGCGCGCTGGTCGAGGGGGCGGCCGAGCGGCCGAGCGAGTCGGAGGTGACCGGCATGACCCCGGCGGGTCCAGCCGTGTCCGCCCCCTTATGGGAGGAGCTCTTCATGAGCACCGGTACGGCTTTGGCGGTTGACCCCCATGTGGTCACCTGTACGCTCGCTCCTCGCTTCGAAGCCGTCAGAACCGCGCGCGACTTCGCCAGAACCTCTCTTCAGCGCTGGGGCCTGATGGAGCTGTTCGACGACGTCGCGCTGGTGGCCTCGGAGCTGGTGACCAACGCACTGCGGCATGCGATCGGCGCACGGCCCGACCCTGCGGGTGGCGTCCAGGGCGAGTACGACTTTCCCATACAGCCGACCCCTGAGGGCCGGCTGCCGATCCGAATAAGCCTGGTCCACCGCTCCCCCCAGGTGGTCTGCGCGGTGAGCGACCCGAGCTGCATCGGCCCGGTCGCCCGGGAGGCGGACTTCGTCGCCGAGTCCGGCCGCGGACTGCACCTGGTGGAGTCCTTCAGCCGCTCCTGGGGTTGGCACCCGCTGGGCAGCGGCAAGGTGGTCTGGGCCCTGTTCGAGGCAGAGCCGGCCACCGGTTCCGAACTCGGTGGACGGCACCGGCGCTCGGCCTAGCGCCAGGCGGCGCGCGGCCGGCCGAGGGAGGCCCCGGGAGGACCGCACCCCGGGCTCCGCGGAGCGGATCGACGGGCCTGGCACAGGTGCGCCACGGGCTCCGGCCCAGCCCTCAGGGCGATTCCCGCGACGATTCCCGGGCCTGTCTCCCGGACGAGCCGGCCGGACCGACGGCCGGGCACCCCGGCGGCCCGACTCCCGTCCACGTCCGGGCCCCCAGCCGTGCGCGGGACCACCCGCCACACCTGCGCGCGGTCGGCCGCGAGAACGGCCGCCACGAGAGCGCCCGTCATGTGGCCCCGGACCGGCCCCGGACAAGACAAAGGCCGTCGCGGTGTCAGCACCCACGACGGCCCCCCGATGGCAGGACGGCGGCCGGTCAGACCGCCAGGTGGTCGAACTCCCCGTCCTTGGCCCCCAGCAGCAGGGCGGCGATCTCGGCCCGGGTGTAGATGAGCGCCGGACCTTCCGGGAAGCGCGAGTTGCGCATCGCCACATCGCCCCCCGGCAGGGCCGCGAACTCGACGCAGTTCCCCTGGGAGTTGCTGTGCAGGCTCTTCTGCCAGACAACCCCCTTGAGGTCGGCGGCCGCCATCCCGTTGTAGGTGTCGTACGAGCCGTACGTGTCCTGCGAGTCGTGCATAGAAATCTCCCGAAGAGCTCCGGAGTGGTCGTCCAGCGCGGCGCTCCCGGCACCCGCCGAACGAACGGACCGGCCCCGTACCGGCCCGGCACAACGCCTCACTTGACGCGATGATAGCTGCTGTGCACGTGCATCAGCACGGGACATTGCAGGTGCACGAGGCCTTTCACCGGCAGTTCTGAACTCTTCACGGACCCTTCTCCTGACGGTACGTAAACGGACATAGCCGAGTGAATCGCCAGATTCTCGATAACCGGCCGTGAGCGATTCCCCGCTGAATGTTGATCTTCAGACGCCCGGAGTCGCGCCTTCGTGACCCTCCGTCAGGCGACCTCCCGGCTGTGAGACATCTCACGCGCCACAGAAGCAACTCGACGCCCCGTCGGACACGTCAGGGCAACCAGCGGTGATCGCTCGAAGGCTGGGTGAGATATGTCCGGATTGCGGGCAAACCGCCCGGACGGACACGACGGGAGCGCGGCGCACCCGCCATGACCACGTGAAACTCGAACGGCAGCCGAATGCAGGCCTGACGGGCCGATGTCCTACGATCTCCGGCATGAGCACCGCAGCCATCCCGGGCGCGCCACTGCCCGTCCGCACTCCAGGCTCCCGTGCGCGGGGGCGCCACCGTCGCCCCGAGCGCCCCGAGATCCCGGCCGGATCCCCGGCCCTGGTGCTCGCCGTGCCCGCGACCGCCGGGCCCGAGTCCCGCTCGGTCGTCGAGGAGCTGCTGTCGATCGTCCGCAGCGAGCAGGGCGACATCCAGACCGCCGTCGGCTACCTCCCGGGCGAAGCCGCCCAGGGCGCCGACAGCGACGACCGCACCGTCGCCGAACTGCTGGCCATGGCCGCCGAGGCCGGCCTGCCCGCGCCGGTCCTGGTGCCGCTGGTACCCGGCCCGCACGGATTCCTGACCGAACTCCACGCCCTCGCCGCCGAGTACGGAGCCCCCGTCACCGACGTGCTCGGCCCGCACCCGCTGCTCGCCGAGGCCGTGCACGTGCGCCTGTCCGAGGCCGGCCTGGCGCGTGCCGACCGGGCCCGGCTGTTCGCCATCGCGACCGCCGCGGACGGTGTCGTGCTGACCACCGTCGGCGGCGAGGAGGCCGCTGCCGCTGCCGGCATCACCGGTGTCCTGCTGGCGGCCCGGCTGGCCGTCCCGGTCGTGCCCGCCGCGCTCGACGTGCCGGGCTCGGTCGCCGCGGCCGTCAACCACCTCAAGGAGACCGGCTCCCAGCGCCCGGCGCTGGCCCCGCTGGTGATCGGGCCGGAGGCCGACTCCGAGCTGCTCGCCACGGCCGCCGAGGAGACCGGCTGCCCGTCCGCGGCGCCGCTGGGCGCCTACCCGACGGTCGGCCAGCTGATCGCCTCCACCTACCTGGCCGCGCTGCCGGCGCCCTCCCCCGAGGCCCTGGCGCGGGCCGAGGCCGAGGCGGCGGAGGCCGCCGAGGGCACCCACGCCGACCACTCCGGCCGGGGTGGTCGCGCCGCTCACGCCGCTCACGCCGCCGCCGAGGAGTCGGCCGGCCAATAGTAGCGGTCACCGTACGTGTGAAGGGCCCGGAACGGCTACGTTCCGGGCCCTTCCCGCTTGTCCCGTAAGGGAGTTAAAGGACGAATAGGTGTGATGTCCGTTCTATCCGCATTTGTTCACCATCGCTCGACGCACCCCCCGACGGCCACAGTGCGGACACGCCGCTCTCCCGGCGGGCAGGCCCCCGGGCGACCCGACCCACCGTCACCCGCCTCCTGAAACGCAGACAGTTGCGCGCACCCTTCGCGGCGTTGCCGGAAATCGGTCATTTCCGATCATGACAAGTGAGGAGAACGACCGTTCTCGCCAAACCGTGATGCGCGTCACAGGTGTTTGCAGTTTGAACTTAAGTCTGCTTAACGTGCTCCCCGTTCGTGGCCACACGAACCCAGTTCATCCGCGACGCCGAGTCCTGCCGTCGGATGTCCTGGCAGCGCGAAAACGCACCACGGCAGGAGCGGGGGACCCACAGGTAAGTCGCCCCGGACCGTTCCCCGGAACGATCCAGGGCTAGGGGTGAAGCCGCGCCCACAGCGCGGCCGGGCAACTCCAGCCCGAATCCGACAGCTCACCTCGCAGGCGTGGGAGAGGACTGCGTCTTCATGCTGCCCACCAACGGCACCCGTCTGTCCAGTCGTACCCGACGCGTGATCGCCGCCGTCGGCGTCGCGGGCGTCGGCCTCACCATCCCCTGCCTCACCTCCGGCACCGCCTCCGCCGCCTCCGTCGCCACCTGGGACAAGGTCGCCCAGTGCGAGAGCACCGGCAACTGGAGCATCAACACCGGCAACGGCTTCTACGGCGGCCTGCAGTTCACCTCCAGCACCTGGGCCGCCTTCGGCGGCACCGCCTACGCCCCCCAGGCCAACCAGGCCACCAAGGACCAGCAGATCGCCGTCGCCGAGAAGGTCCTCGCCTCGCAGGGCCCCGGCGCCTGGCCGGTGTGCTCGGTCCAGGCCGGCCTGACCAAGGGCGGCACCCCGGCCGCCGTCGACACCTCGGCCGGCTCGGCTGCCGGTTCGACCGCCACCAAGCCCGCCGCGAAGCCGGCCGCCCCGGCCGCCAAGCCCGCGCAGACCCAGACCCCGGCCCCGGCCGCGAAGCCCGCCAAGCCGGCCGCACCGGCCCAGGACCAGGCGCAGACCCCCGCCGACTCCACCAACGGCACCTCGGCCCAGAAGGGCCAGAGCCAGGCCCGGAACAGCGCCCAGCCCCAGGCCGACGACTACACCGTCGCCTCCGGCGACTGGCTGTCCTCGATCGCCGACAAGCACAACCTCCAGGGCGGCTGGCAGCGGCTGTACGAACTCAACCGCGGCACCCTGACCGAGGGCCCGGACTCCATCTACCCGGGCCAGCGCCTCTCGTTCAAGGACGGCGGCCAGGCCCAGCAGTCGGCTCAGGCCGACCGGTCCGGCTCCGGCTCGTCGGCCACGTCCGGCTCGGACTTCACCTGGTTCGACCGCTCGCAGAAGTCCGGCCAGACCTCCAACGGCGCTGTCGCGAGCGCCAAGCCGGCCGCCCAGCCCCAGGCCCCGGCCACCAAGCCGGCCTCCAAGCCGGCCGCCCAGGCTCAGACCCCGGCTCAGACCCCGGCCGCCACCGGCAGCATGGCCGCCGCGGTCTCCTTCGCCCAGTCGAAGGTCGGCCAGGCGTACGTCTACGGCGGTACCGGCAACGGCGGCTGGGACTGCTCCGGCCTGACCCAGGCCGCGCTGCGCGCCGCGGGCGTCTCCGTCCCGCGCGTCGCCGCCGACCAGGCCGCCGCCAGCACCCGCGTCTCGCTGGACAGCCTGCAGGCGGGCGACCTGCTGTTCTGGTCCAACAACGGCCAGAACTCCGGCGTCTACCACGTCGCGATCTACATCGGCGGCGGCCAGTACGTCGAGGCCGCCAACCCGAGCTCGGGCGTGCGCCTGCAGACCGTCGCCAACTGGGCGCCGGACTTCGCCGGCCGGGTCTGAGCACGACCGACGGGTGACAGCCGACAACTGACGGCTGACCCGGCACCCGGGCGGCACACAACGGGCCCCGGAGAGCAACTGCTCTCCGGGGCCCGTCCGTTGACCGTCCTCAGCGCGCGCAGGCCCCCGTGGACCCGCGCATGACCAGCTCCGGCTGGAACATGAACTCCCCGCGCTGGACCGCGTTTCCGCCGACCTCCTCCAGCAGCGCGTCCACCGCCGCGGTCGCCATCGCCTCGACCGGCTGGCGGATCGTGGTCAGCGGCGGCTCGGTGAAGGCGATCAGCGGCGAGTCGTCGAAGCCGACCACCGAGACGTCGTGCGGCACCGACAGCCCACGCTGCCGCACCGCCCGGATCGCCCCGAGCGCCATCATGTCGCTGCCGCAGACGATCGCCGTGCAGCCCTTGTCCAGCAGCGCGCCGGCCGCCGCGTGCCCGCCCTCCACGCTGAACAGCGTGTGGTGGACGAGTTCCTCGGCCTCCTCCTGGCTCCGTCCCAGCACCTCGCGCATCGCCGCCGTGAAGCCCTCGATCTTGCGCAGCACCGGCACGTACCGCCGCTGCCCGACCGCCAGCCCGATCCGCTCGTGCCCGAGTTCGGCCAGGTGCTGGACGGCCATCCACATCGCGGCCCGGTCGTCCGGCGAGATGAACGGCGCGTCGATCCGCTCGCTGTAGCCGTTGATCAGCACGAACGGCACCCCTCGCCCGGTCAGCCGGGCGTAGCGGTCGTGGTCGGCGGTGGAGTCGGCGTGCAGCCCGGAGACGAAGACGATGCCCGCCACGCCCCGGTCGACCAGCATCTCGACCAGTTCGTCCTCGGTGGACCCGCCCGGTGTCTGGGTGCACAGCACCGGGGTGTACCCGTGCCGGCTGAGCACCTGCTCGATCACCTGGGCCAGTGCGGGGAAGATCGGGTTGCTCAGCTCCGGCGTGATCAGCCCGATCAGGCCGGCGCTGCGCTGGCGCAGTCGGGTCGGCCGCTCGTAACCGAGCACGTCGAGCGCCGCCAGCACGGTCTGCCGGGTGGCGGCGGAGACGTTCGCCTTGCCGTTGAGTACGCGGGAGACGGTGGCTTCGCTGACCCCCGCCTGCGCCGCGATGTCTGAGAGTCGCGCCGTAGTCACGGTCCCAGAGCCTATTGCAACCACGTCAGACCGCCCACCAGCCGGTGCTGTCCGGCGCGAGCACCGTCTCGCCGCCGTCGACCACCAGCTCCACCGAGGAGAGCAGCAGCTTTCCGGGCGCCGCTATCCGGACCGGCGCGTCCGTGGCGTTGACGGTGCAGACGAAGGAGCCGCGGCGGAACGTCAGGGTCCCCTCGGGGCCCTCCAGCCACTCCACGGCCGTCCCGGCGCCGAGGTCGTCCTGGGAGCGGCGGACGGCGAGCGCGCTGCGGTACAGCTCCAGGGTGGACGCCGGGTCGCCGGTCTGCGCCTCGACGCTCAGCTCGGCCCACTCGGCCGGCTGCGGCAGCCAGGACGGCCCGCCGGCGACCGGGCCGAAGCCGTACGGGGCCTCGGTGCCGGACCACGGGATCGGGACGCGGCAGCCGTCGCGGTAGCCGTCCTGCCCGGCCTTGCGGAAGAACGACGGGTCCTGGCGGACCTCGTCCGGCAGGTCGGTGACGTCCGGCAGACCGAGTTCCTCGCCCTGGTAGATGTACGCGGAGCCGGGCAGCGCGAGCATCAGCAGGGTGGCGGCGCGGGCGCGGCGCAGGCCGAGCTCGCGGTCGCCGGGCGTGCGGATCTGGGTGCCGAGGCCGGGCGGGTTGGCGAAGCGGGTGGCGTGCCGGGTGACGTCGTGGTTGGACAGCACCCAGGTGGTCGGGGCGTCGACCGGGCGCATCGAGTCGAGCGAGACGTCGATCACCTCGCGCAGCGCGGCGGCGTCCCAACCGGTGCCCAGGTACTGGAAGTTGAAGGCCTGGTGCAGCTCATCGGGGCGCACGTAGTTGGCGGTGCGCTGGACGGTCGGGGTCCAGGCCTCGGCGACGCCGATCCGCTGGCCCGGGTACTCGTCGAGGATCTTGCGCCAGCTGCGGTAGATCTCGTGCACGCCGTCCTGGTCGAAGAACGGCATGACGTCGTTGCCGAGCAGCTTGAGCTGGTCGGAGCCGCCGAGGTCGGGCAGGCCGGGGGCCTTCACCAGGCCGTGGGCGACGTCGATGCGGAAGCCGTCGACACCCATGTCGAGCCAGAACCGCAGGATCGAGCGGAACTCGTCGGCGACGGCCCGGTTCTCCCAGTTGAAGTCGGGCTGCTCGGGGGCGAACAGGTGCAGGTACCAGTCGCCGGGGGTGCCGTCCGGGTTCTCGCTGCGGGTCCAGGCCGGGCCGCCGAAGATGGACTCCCAGTCGTTGGGCGGCAGTTCGCCGTTCTCGCCCTTGCCGGGGCGGAAGTGGTACCGCTCGCGCAGCGGGGACTCGGGGCCCTCGCGCAGGGCGCGCTGGAACCATTCGTGCTGGTCCGAGGAGTGGTTGGGGACGAGGTCGACGATGATCCGCAGCCCCAGCTGGTGGGCGTCCCGGATGAGCGCGTCGGCGTCCAGCAGGCTGCCGAACATCGGGTCCACGGCGCGGTAGTCGGCGACGTCGTAGCCCGCGTCCGCCTGCGGCGAGGCGTAGAACGGCGAGAGCCAGACCGCGTCCACGCCGAGGTCGCGCAGGTACGGCAGGCGGCTGCGGATGCCGGGCAGGTCACCCATGCCGTCGCCGTTGGAGTCGGCGAAGCTGCGCGGGTACACCTGGTAGATGACCGCGTCTCGCCACCAGCCTCTGGACGCGCCGCCAGTCGCAGGAGCCGGGGTGACCGCCTCGTGGGCGGCGGCGTCGGCGGCAGGCCGGGAGGTGTCGGCCAGGTTCTGGGTCATGGACGGTATCCCTTGGGGACTAGAGGAGCGAGGAGCGTTACGACTTGGAGGCACCGGCGGTCAGACCGGTGACCAGGTGGCGCTGCACCAGGTAGAAGAAGGCTGCCGACGGGATCGCGATCAGCACGGCGGTCGCGGCCATCAGGTTCCACTGGGCGTCGTGCTCGCTGACGAAGGTCTGCAGGCCCACGGCCAGCGTGTACTTGTCGGAGCTGAGCATGAAGGTGGAGGCGAACGGCACCTCGGCCCAGTACGTGAGGAAGGAGTAGAAGGCGGCCACCGCCAGGCCCGGGCGGGCGAGCGGCAGCACCAGCCGCCAGAAGGTGCCGAACGGGCTGAGCCCGTCGACCCGGCCGGCCTCGTCGATCTCCACCGGGATGGTGTCGAAGTAGCCCTTCAGCAGCCACGCGCAGTACGGCACGGTGGTGGTCGAGTAGACCAGGATCAGGCCCAGGTAGCTGTCCAGCAGGCCGAGGTCGGAGAGCATCGTGTACATCGGCACGATCAGCACCGCGATCGGGAACATCTGGGTGACCAGCAGCGACCACATCAGCGGCCGGTGGCCGGGGAAGCGCATCCGGGAGACGGCGTAGCCGGTGGTGGCGGCGACCAGGACGCCGAACACGGTGGTGACGCCGGAGACCAGCAGGGCGTTGCCGAACCAGGTGAAGAAGTCCGTGTCGAACAGCACGTGGTGGTAGTTCGACAGCGTGAGCTTGTCGAGGATCGCGCCGGGGTGGAGGTAGTCGGTCTTGTCCGGGCCGAGCGAGACGAAGAGGATCCACGCCACCGGGAACAGCGCGATCAGGCCAGCCACGATCAGGGTGCCGTGGGACAGCGCCCTGGCCAGCAGGCTGCTCTCACCGCGCCGGCGGACCTTGGCCGGCCGGGCGGCCGGGGCCACGGTCGTCGCGGGGGTGGGGAGTTCGGTGGTGGTGCTCATCGGGGGTACCTGCCTTCGTGGGTCAACTGGGTCCGGGGCCTCAGCCGTTGGCCTGCTCGTTGCGGGCGAGCCAGCGCCGGTAGAAGGCGGTGAAGACGATCAGGATGGACAGCAGGATCACGCCGTAGGCGGCGGACTGCGCGTAGTCCCGGGGGATCTGGCCGAAGCCGAGGCGGTAGGCCCAGGTGACCAGCAGCTGGGCGTCGGGCGCACCGGTGCCGAAGAGCAGGAAGATGACGTTGAACTGGTTGAACGTCCAGATCACGCCGAGCAGGACGACGGTGGAGGAGACGGCCCGCAGCCCGGGCAGGGTGACGTACCGGAAGCGCTGCCACGGCGTGGCGCCGTCCATCTCGGCGGCCTCGTACAGCTCGGCCGGGATCGACTGCAGGCCGCCGAGCAGCGAGATCATCATGAACGGCACGCCGGCCCAAGTGTTGACCAGGATCGCGGCGGACTTCTGCGCCCACGGGTCGGTGAGCCAACCGGGTTCGGGCAGGTGGAGGAAGGCGAGCATGCTGTTGACGACACCGCCGTCGGACAGCATCAGTCGCCAGGAGAAGACGGTGACGAAGGTCGGCACGGCCCAGGGCAGGATGAGCAGCATCCGGTAGACGGCGCGGCCGCGCAGCTTCTTGTTGAGCAGCAGGGCGAGGCCCAGGCCGAGGGTGTAGTGCAGGCAGACGCAGATGGCCGTCCAGGCGATGGTCCAGACGAAGTGGGACCAGAAGCGGTCGTACGAGCCGGGGCCCCACAGGATGTCGGCGTAGTTGTGGAAGCCGACGAAGTCGTAGCTGGCCGGGATCTCGTTGACGCCGATCTTGCGGGCGACGTTGAGGCTGTTGGCGTCGGTCAGGGTGAGCCAGAGGCCCTGGACCAGCGGGTAGAGCACCAGCGCACCGAGGACCAGCACCACGGGGGCGATCATCGCGTAGGCGTACCAGTGCTTGGCGTAGGAGCGCTTGACGCGTTCCAGCAGGCCCGGACGCTGCTCGCGCTCCGGGCTGCCCTTGCCGGTGGCGCCCTGCACGGCGACTGACATCGATTGACACCTTCTCGGGGGGAAGTCTCGGGGAGAGCGGGTCCGGCCGCCGGGCCCGCCGGGTGGCCGCCGCCGCGAGAGCGGCGGCGGCCCGGACGGCCGACGGCGACTACTTGGCGAAGCCCGGCAGCAGCTTGGCGTAGTCGGTGGCGACGGTGTTCAGCGCGTCCTGGGTGCCGGTGCCCTGGACGGCCTTGCCCAGGTTGGTGCCGAGCGAGGAGAACAGCGAGCTGTACTCGGGCAGTTCGGGGCGCGGCTTGGCGCTGCCGAGGACGGCCTGGAAGCCGGCGATGCCGGGGTCGGCCTTGACGTCGGCGGTGAAGGCGTCGGAGCGGGTCGGCAGGGTGGAGTTCTTCTGCGCGATGAACGCCTGGCTCTCCGCCGAGGTCATGAAGGCGGCGAACTTCTCGGCGGCGGCCTTGTGGGCCTGGTCGGCACCGGCGTAGACGGAGATGTTGTGCCCGCCGGTGGGCGCACCGGACTTGCCGCTGGAGCCCGCCGGGACGGGCGCGATGCCGAGGTTGTTCTTGTCGGCGAACGCGGCGCCCTTGTAGATGTTGGTGATCTCCCACGGGCCCTGGACGATGGCCGCGACCTTGCCGTTGTTGAAGGCGTCCATCATGTGCGCGTAGGCGTCGGTGGTCACGTCGGCCTTGGCCATGCCGGGCGCGGTGAACATCGTCTTGTAGGTCTCGATGGCCTTGACGGCCTCCGGCGAGGTGACGGTGATCTTCTTGCCGGCGGCGTCGACGGTGTCGGTGCCCTCGCCGAACAGGAACGGCATCGCGTAGTAGCCGTCCGCGGCCTTCAGCCAGAAGCCGTCGACACCGGCCTTGTCCTTGAGCGCGGCGGCGTCGGTCTTCAGCTCGTCCCAGGTCTTGGGGGCGTCGGTGATGCCGGCCTTGGCGAACAGCTCCTTGTTGTAGAGCAGGCCCAGGGTGTCGGTGACCAGCGGCACGCCGTACAGCTTGCCGTCGAACTTGGCCTGCTGGATCAGGCTGGGCTGGAAGGCGGAGGTGTCGGCGACGGCCGGGGTGCCGTCGAGCGGCTCCAGGTAGCCGGCCTTGGCGAAGGCGGCGGTCCAGCCGACCTCGGAGCGGAACACGTCCGGAGCGCCCTTGGCCCCCATGGCGGTCTGGAGCTTGTTCTGCGCCTGGTCGAACGGGACGTTGACGAAGTCGACCTTGACGTTCGGGTTGGCGGCCTCGAACTTCTTGACCAGCTCCTGGTAGTTCGGCGCCTCGTTGGTGGCGTTCGAGGTGTCCCAGTAGGTGAGGGTGACCGGCCCGTCGGCCTTGCCGTTTGAGCTGGAGCCGCTGCTGCCACAGGCAGCCATCGAGACCGCGAGGGCCACAACGAGGGCAGAGGCCGCGATGCCACGCCGCATGAGAACTCCTTGGGAGGGTGGGGGTGCCCGAGATCTTCGGAGACAGGCGCATAATGGCTGCCTCGTGCCGACTGCACCGTTGCTGCCGTCGGGCTCGGAAGGAAGTTAACAGCGGTGCAATAGCGACGGAAAGTCCTTGCAGCAAGTTTCTGCAAGAAACGGCGATCGTTACGCCCACGTGTCCTGGACGTAGCCGCACGGTAGTTGACAGTGCGACCAAATGTCCGGCTTCGCCCGCTTCGATCCGGTACCGGATGGCCGAGAGCACCACCATCCCTGGCCGAAAACCGCTTGCAGCAGACTGAACGCATGCGTATCAGAGCCGCCATGAGGGACGAACTACCGCTGCTGTGCGAACTGGAGCGGGCCGCCGGGGCCCCCTTCGCCGCGATCGGCATGCCGGAGATCGCCGACGACGAACCACCGGCCCCGCACGAGCTGGCCCACTACCTGGACGCGGGCGTCGCCCTGGTCGCCGTCCCCGACGCGACCGACCTGCCCCACGTGACCGACCTGCCCCAGCAGCCCGGTCCCGGTCCGATCGCCGGCTACCTGCTCGCCGAGCCGGTGGACGGCGCCCTGCACATCGAACAGGTGTCGGTCCACCCCGACCACGCCCGCCGGGGCATCGGCCGGGCGCTGATCGAACACCTCGCGGCCGGCACCGACGCCCCCGCGCTCACCCTCACCACTTTCGCCGACGTCCCCTGGAACGCCCCCTACTACGCCCGCTGCGGCTTCCGCCCGCTCGCCGACCACGAGCTCACCCCGGGCCTGCGGGAGATCCGCCGCAAGGAGGCCGAGCACGGTCTCGACCGCTGGCCCCGGCTCTGCATGCGCCGGGACCTCGCACGGGACCCCCAGCGGGACCTCACCCCGGACGCGCCCGGAGCGCTCAGCTGACGCCCAGCCGCAGCACGGTGGTCGAGCGGAACTCCTCCCCCGGCCGCAGCACGGTGCTCGGGAACGCCGGGTGGTTCGGGGAGTCCGGGAAGTGCTGGGTCTCCAGCGCGATCCCGGCGAACGGCCCGTACGGGACGCCGCTCGCGCCGGTGACCGCCCCCTGGAACTTGTTGGCCGTGTAGACCTGGACGCCCGGCTCGGTGGTCAGCACCTCCAGGGTGCGCCCGCTGACCGGGTCCTCCAGCAGCGCCGCCCGGGCCGGGCCGCCGTCGGCCGGCCGGGCCCTGAGCACCCAGTTGTGGTCGTAGCCGCCGGGCCCGGCCAGCTGCGGGTGGTCGTCGTGCACCGACTTGCCGATCGGCGTGGCCACCGTGAAGTCGAACGGCGTGCCGACCACCGGTTCGGTCCGCCCGTACGGGATCTGCCGCTCGTCGGCCGGGGTGTAGGCGTCGGCGTCGAGGGTGAGCAGGTGGCCGAGGACGTCGCCGTTCCCTTCACCCGCAAGGTTGAAGTACGCGTGGTTGGTCAGGTTGACCACGGTCGGCTTGCTGGTGGCGGCGCGGTAGGCGATCACCAGCTCGCCGGCCGGGTCCAGGGTGTAGGAGACGGTGACGTCCAGCGCACCGGGGAAGCCCTGGTCGCCGTCCGGGCTGTGCAGCCGCAGCCGCACCCCGCCCTCGATCCCGTCGGCCTCCCAGATCCGCTGCGCGAAGCCGTCCGGCCCGCCGTGGATGGTGATGCCGCCGCCGGTCGGGGCGAGCGGGTGCTCCTCGCCGTCGATGGTGATCCTGGAGCCGTCGATCCGGTTGGCGTACCGGCCGACCACGGTGCCGTAGTGCCGGGCCGGGCCGAGGATCTGCGTCAGCTGGTCGGTGGAGAGCAGCAGTTGGGCGGGGCGCCCGGCGCGGTCCGGCCCGGTGAGGGTGTGCAGGGTGGCGCCGAGGGTGAGCACGCTCGCCTCGTACGGGCCGGCGGAGAGCGTCCAACGCTCGATCGCGGCGCCCGCGCCCGAGGGGTCGAGGGGTTCGTGCCGCACGCTGGTGGCCTCGCTCGCCATGGCCTGCTCCTCACTGGCGGTCGCGGGGTGCCGTGACCGCCCCGGTTCCGGGTCCGTCCAGGGGGTCGCCACGGCGACCCCACGTCTGCGTCAGCCTAGCGACGGCGACCGCCCCGGGAGCGCTCCCGTGCCTCCGCGCGCCGCCCGGGCGCCCGCCGCCCGCGCGCCCGGGCCGCCACGGCTACTCCTCCTCGGGCTCCGCCCCCGGCCGGGTGGCCCCGCGCGGCTGCGTCGGCAGCCCGAGGGCGGAGGCCAGGCCGTCCGGCCCGCTGCCCGCCTTGCGGTAGACCGCGGCCAGTCGACGGTTGACCAGGCTGAGGTGCACGCCGAGCTCGTCGGCGATGCGCTGCGGCGGCACGCCCTGCACCGCGAGGTTGGCGACCTCCCACTCGGGCTGGCTGAGCGTCTCCCGGAAGTCGCGCAGCCCCAGCCGGTTGGGCCGCAGGCCGTAGTTGGCCAGCTCCCGCCGCGCCTGGTCGACCAGCCCCTCGGCCGAGCAGTGCTGGGCCAGTTCGATGCCCTGGTACAGGTACTCCTGCGCGTCCTCCAGCCGCCCGACCCGGCGCAGCGCGGCGCCGAGGTCGACCAGCGCGACGGCGTGCTCGTACCCGGCCGGCGACTGGCCGAGGTACATCACGGCCTGCTCCAGCAGCTCGACCGCCTGCTGGCCGTCCTCGATCTGGGCGTTCAGCCGCAGCGCGGTGCCGATCGCCGAGGCGGTGCCGAAGGTGCGGGCGTCCTGGACGGCCTTGTGGGCGTACTCGCGGGCCCGGTCGGGCTCGTCGGCCGCGATCGCGATGGCGAGGTGGCCGGCCCAGGGCGCCCAGACGGTGTTGTGCCAGCCGCGGGCCTCCAGTTGGGCGCCGGCCTCGGTGAGTGCGGCGGCCGCCCCGGCGTAGCGCTTCTTGGCGATCAGCAGCTTGCCGTACAGCGAGGGCGCGTCGGGCAGCACCATCGCGGTCGCGTGGTACGGCGGGTGGAAGCCGAACTTGACGGCGAGTTCCCAGGCCTCCTCGGTCCGGCCGCGGGCGAGCAGGGTGTCCACCAGGACGCCGACGGCGTCCCAGGCGAGCGGCAGCTTGGGGCCGATCCGCTCGGACAGTCGCAGCGCGCGGCGCAGGAAGTCCTCGGCCTCGGCGAGCAGGCCGCGGCGGAAGCGGGCGAGGCCCATCAGGAAGTACGCGAAGCCCCGGTGGGCACCGCTCCACCCGGCGACCTCGAACTGGATGATGGCGTCCGCGAACAGCCGCTCGGCCTGGGCGATGCGGTCGTTGTAGGTGTAGGTGAGGCCGAGCATGGAGGGCAGTTCGAAGCCCCAGGTGCTGTTGGTCCAGCCGAGTCCCTTGGGCAGTCGGCCTGCGTCGAGGACCGAGTCGGCGTAGGTCAGAGCCTCGGCGGAGGGGGCGCCGCGCAGGGTGAGGTCCCAGGCGCGCATCGCGAGGACGGCCCGGTCGGCGGCGTCGCGGGTGCTGAGGCCGTCGCACATGAGGCCGAGCCGGGTGGAGCGGCCGGGCCCGTCGTCCTCGGACTTGCGGAAGGCGTGCCACATGAACGAGGCGGCCTGGAGCCGGAGTCGGCCGGCCGGGTCGGCGGTCTGCTCGGCCTCGTCCTGGCAGACCACCGCGGCCTGGCGCAGTTCGCCGCTGTGTGCGAGCACCTCGGAGAGCCGGAAGGTGGCGTCGACCCGCAGTTCGGGGCGCAGCGGCCCCTCGTCGGGGTCGAGGGCGAGCTTGAGCTGGTTGACGGTGGCGACGGGGTCGGTGAGCAGCGCGGAGCAGCCCAGTTCGTACAGCACCTCGGCGCGGATGTCGTCGGCCGGGGGTTCGTTGAGGGCTCGGTGCAGGCAGCGCTGGGCGGCTTCGGGGGCGCCGATCAGCAGGTGTTCGACGGCGGCCCGGCGCAGTTTGCGGACGGTCTTGTCGTCGCCCTCGCCGGAGAAGGTCTCGACGAGGTGGCGGGAGGCGGCGAGCAGGCCGAGTCCGGCGTTCTCGATCTCGGCGGCGGCGACGCCGTGCATGCCGGTGCGGGTGGCCTCCGGCATGGTGTTGTAGATCGAGCTGCCGATCAGCGGGTGGACGAACTCCAGGTTGCCGTTGGGGGTCTGGGTGAGCACGCGCTGCTTGCGCAGCTGCTTGATGGCGTCGCGGGCGCCCTCGGTGGTCTGGGCGCAGATCCGGGTGGCGAGGTCGACCCGGATGTCGGTGCCGAGCATCGCGCAGGCCCAGGCGAAGCGCAGGGTGCCGGAGCCGAGCCGGTCGATCCAGCTCTTGAGGGTCATTCCGGTGGCGTCGACGGCGAGTTCGCGCAGTTGTTGGGAGTTCTCCTCGACCGGTTCGAGGTCCTGGTCGCGGACCTGGTCGAGCAGGGCGACGGCTTCGAAGGGGTTGCCGTTGACGACGTTCCAGAACTCGTAGCAGAAGGCGTCCTCGGCCTTGTCGCCGAGTTCGGCGCGGATCATGTCGGTGACGGAGACCAGCGAGAGCCGGTTGAGCTCGTGCTTGCTGGTGGCGAGGCCGAGGACGGCCTTGCGGTGCTGCTGGATCTCGGTCGGCCAGTCGTTCTCGTCCTCGCGGAAGGCGAAGACGAGCAGGACGGGCAGTTCGCGGGAGCGGACGGCGAACTGGGTGAGCCAGGAGAGCGACTCGTGGTCGCCCCAGTGCAGGTCGTCGACGATCATGACCAGCGGGGCCCGGCGCGGCGCGAGTTGGGTGAGGACGTAGTCGAGGCCGTCGCGCACGCCCTGGGGGTCGAGGCGGCGGGCGCCGGCCTTGGGCCGCTTGAGGCCCATGGCCGGTCCGACGACCTCCTCCCAGGTGCCCATGACCTGGCGGAACTCGTCGGGCTCCAGGCTGGTGAGGAGGGGTTGGAGGAGCTGGCGCAGCACGTGGTAGGGCTCGTTGAACTGGCGTTCGCCGCCGCGGGCGAACAACACGGTGGCGCGGTCGCGGAGTTTGGCGACCCGTCGGACCTCGTGCAGCAGGCTGGTCTTGCCGATGCCGGGGCGGCCGGAGAAGGCGAGCAGTTCGCCGATCTCGGTGCCGCCGGCCGCGAATTCGCAGCAGAGTTTGTCGACGGCCGTTTCGACGGAGCGCAGTTCGGCGTCGCGGTCGCGCAGCCTGACCCTCGGCGAGGTGCTGTCGCCGTCCCGGCCGGAACCTGATCCCGTCCGAAGTTCGTTGTCCTGCTCGGTCACCGTCGTGCCTCCGCCTCGCCACTCGCGTCACAGCCCGTGTCGCTGCTCGCATCACTGCCCGTGGAGCCGAGGTTAGCGCTGCGTGGCACTCACTGTGGGGCATTCGCGCAGGCTGGGGCGGACGGTGAGGGTTCGGACGCCTTGCCAAGGGCAATTGCCCTATACCCCTAACGTCCGATCATTACATCAGATACCCTACGGCCCGCGAGGCGAAGATGATCTTTCGCTACCACCCTCTCCCCGGAAGCCTCGCCGCGTCAACTCCCCCCACACCGAGCGTTCGAACCACTAGTGCCCCCACCCTTCGCCGCACCGGGAGTCCGATGTCTGACGACACCTCACTTCAGATTCCGTTCCCGCACCGCCGCAGCCCGCACGGCCCGCAGGCCACCGCACTGCACCGTGACTGGCTGGTCCGCCACCCGCTGCTCCCCGACGTCGACCACCCCGGGTACGCCCACTGGGAGGTGGTCGACCTCGCCGCCCTCGGCTACCCCGACACCAGCCCGGACGAACTCTCCCTCGCCGCCGACCTGATGGGCTTCTACTTCCTCTTCGACGACCAGTTCGACGGCCCGCTCGGCCGCCGCCCGACGGAGGTCGCCCCCATCTGCGAGCGGCTGATCGCCGTCCTGCACGGCGCCCGCCCCGACCAGGACTCGCCGGTCGAGACCGCCTTCGCCGACCTCTGGGACCGCAGCGTGCGCGGCATGCCCGCCCGTTGGCAGGCCCGCGCCGCGTACAACTGGGAGTGGTACCTGGCCAGTCACCCCGCCGAGGCCGCCGGCCGCATCTCCACCCGGCCACCCGACCGCGACGGCTACCTGGTGCTCAGACGAGGCACCGCGGCGATGGAGACCATCTTCGACATGGTCGAACGCCTCGGCCAGTTCGAGGTCCCCGCCGCCGTCCTGCACCACCCGGTGCTGCGTCAACTGCGCCAGCTGGCCGCCGACATCCCCTCGCTCAGCAACGACGTCCGGTCGTTCCCGCTGGAGGCCCCGCGCGGCGACGTCAACAACCTGGTGATGATCGTCCAGCGCGAGCGCCGCTGCTCGGCCGAGGAGGCCTGCGCGGTGGTGCTGGAGGAGGCGCAGCTGATGGTCGAGCGCTGCCGGGACCTGCACGGCCGACTGCCGGACGTCTACCGGGAGTTGGGGCTCTCCCGGGTCGAACGGACGATCGCCCAGCGGTACGCGGACGGGCTGGTCACCTGGCTCGCCGGCTACCTGTACTGGGAGTCCCGCACCGGCCGCTACCACGCGGTCTGACACCGTCCCGACCGGAGCGCGGAGACACGGTGCGCGCCCCCGCGCGGCGGCCGGAACGCGCACCCTCCGTACGGGCCGGGCGCACGGACCGTAGCCGCGCCCCGCGCCGGGCGGCTATCGTGCTCGACGGCGGAAGCCCCGGCGGGCATCCGCCCCGAATTGCGTGTCCGCACCCTCCCGCCGGGCCGCCCCGCGCCGGGCGCGGCCCGGCGCGCCGCCCCCGCCACCCGGTCCGGGCGGCGCCCGACGTCGCGAGGAGACACCAGAGCATGACGGTCTACCAGCCCCCCGGCACGCCCGGCAGCATCGTCGCCTACCGCTCCCGGTACGAGCACTGGATCGGCGGCGGCTGGACCCCGCCGGCGCGCGGCGAGTACTTCGGCGACCCGACCCCGGTCACCGGCGAGGTGTTCACCGAAGTCGCCCGCGGCACCGCCGAGGACATCGAGGCCGCGCTGGACGCGGCCCACGCCGCCGCCCCCGGCTGGGGGCGCACCCCGCCCGCCGAGCGGGCCCAGGTGCTGCTGCGGATCGCCGACCGGATGGAGGCGAACCTGGAGCGGCTGGCCGTCGCGGAGAGCTGGGAGAACGGCAAGCCGGTGCGCGAGACGCTGGCCGCCGACCTCCCGCTCGCGGTCGACCACCTGCGCTACTTCGCGGGCGCGCTGCGCGCCCAGGAGGGCGGCCTGTCCCAGCTGGACGAGGACACCGTGGCGTACCACTTCCACGAGCCGCTGGGCGTGGTCGGCCAGATCATCCCGTGGAACTTCCCGATCCTGATGGCGGTCTGGAAGCTCGCCCCGGCGCTCGCGGCCGGCAACGCGGTGGTGCTCAAGCCCGCCGAGCAGACCCCGGCCTCGGTGCTGCTGTGGGCCGAGCTGACCGCCGACCTGCTGCCGCCCGGTGTGGTCAACATCGTCACCGGCTTCGGCGAGGAGGCCGGCGCCCCGCTGGCCTCCAGCAACCGCATCCGCAAGATCGCCTTCACCGGCGAGACCACCACCGGCCGGCTGATCGCCCGCTACGCCAGCGACAACCTGATCCCGGTCTCGCTGGAACTCGGCGGCAAGAGCCCCAACCTGTTCTTCGCGGACGTCGCCGACGCCTCGGACGCCTTCTACGACAAGGCGGTCGAGGGCTTCGCGATGTTCGCCCTCAACCAGGGCGAGGTGTGCACCTGCCCCAGCCGGGCGCTGATCCAGTCCTCGGTCTACGAGCGGCTGCTCGCCGACGGCCTGGAGCGGGTGCGCGCGATGCGCCAGGGCGACCCGCTGGACACCGAGACCCAGGTCGGCGCGCAGGCCAGCGCCGAACAGCTGAAGAAGGTCCTCTCCTACTTCGAGATCGGCCAGGCCGAGGGCGCCAAGCTGCTGGCCGGCGGCGAGCGGGCCGACCTCGGCGGCGCCCTGGCCGGCGGGTACTACGTGACGCCGACGGTGTTCGAGGGCGTCAACAGCATGCGGGTCTTCCAGGAGGAGATCTTCGGCCCGGTCGTCTCGGTCACCCGCTTCGAGGACTTCGCCGAGGCGATCAGCCTCGCCAACGACACCCAGTACGGGCTCGGCGCGGGCGTCTGGACCCGCGACCTCAACACCGCCCACCGCGCCGGGCGCGCCATCCAGGCCGGCCGGGTGTGGACCAACTGCTTCCACGCCTACCCCGCCCACGCGGCCTTCGGCGGCTACAAGAACTCCGGCATCGGCCGGGAGAACCACAAGGCACTGCTGGAGCACTACCAGCAGACCAAGAACCTGCTGGTCAGCTACTCCCCGGACGCGGTCGGCCTCTTCTAGGCCACGGCCTTCACGAAACACGGAGCGGGAGACCGGTCCCGGCCTCCCGCTCCGCCGCCACTCCCCGTGGCCGCACCGCGAACGCCCGCTGGGACGTCCACGCTGCGCAACCCTCCGTAGGGCAAAACGCCCATTTCGGGATCTAAGCACATGAATGCGCGATTTTCTCGACGCGCCGCCGACATGCCCGAACACACCCGGCGAACGCCGTAAACAGGACTCCCCGTCCCTCACCCCCGGGAGTCCCGATGACCATCTCCCCCGCCAAGCTCTCCGACCCCACCGTGCGCGCCTTCGTCGCCGCGGTCAACGCGGGCGACCGCGACGCCTTCCTGGCCACCCTCACCCCGGACGCGACCATGTCCGACGACGGCTCCGACCGCGACCTGCCCCAGTGGATCGACAAGGAGATCTTCACCGTCCGCGGCCGGATGGACGTCCAGACCGAATCGGACGGCGGCCACGCGCTGATCGCCAACTTCACCAACGACACCTGGGGCGAGATGCGCACCGCCTGGCGCTTCACCCTCACCGGCCCCAAGATCACCCGCTTCGAGACCGGCCAGGCCTGACGGCTCGGGACCGGGCCCGCCGCTACCCGGACAGCCCCAGGCACCCCCGCACCGCGCGGATCAGGTTGCGCGAGCGGATGTCGCCGGTGACACCCGGCTGCATGCCGTTGGTGACGTAGCCGAAGCCCAGCCCGAGCTCCGGGTCGGCGAAGCCCAGCGAGCCGCCCCGGCCGGGGTGGCCGAAGCTCGCCGGGGAGGCCATCGGCGCGGTCGGGCCGTGCCGCCAGAAGCCCAGGCCGAAAGTAGAGTTGACGATCAGCACCCGGTCCGGCCCGCTCACCTCGGGCCCGGCCGCGCGGGTCAGCACCCCGGACCCGAGCAGCGGCGGCAGCAGCGCGCCGGAGCCGTCCGGGCGGTCGGCGGCGCCGATCAGCGCCGCGTAGAACCGGGCCAGTGAGCGGGCGGTGCCGATGCCCCCCGCGCCGGGGATCTCGGCGGCCTGCACCGCCGGGTCGTTGAGGTCCACCCCGGGGCGCACCGAGGCGAAGGACCGCGCGGTCAGCGAGGCCGGGTCCTGGTAGGCGTCCCGGACGGACTGCTTGGGTCGCAGTCGCAGCCCGCTCGGCCCGGTCCGGGCCGCCTCCGGGGCGGGCAGGTCGACCAGCCGGCCGACCCTCGGCGCGGCCCCGGCCGGCAGCCCGATCCACAGGTCCAGCCCGAGCGGCCGGGCGATCTCCTCGGCGAAGTACTGGCCGATCGTGCGCCCGCTCACCCGCCGCACCACCTCGCCGACCAGCCAGCCGAAGGTGTACGGGTGGTAGCCGTGCGCGGTGCCCGGCTCCCAGGCGGGCGCCTGCGCGGCCACCGCGGCCACCGCGCGCTCCCAGGTCAGCACGTCCTCCAACCGCAGCGGCACGTCCAGCGCGGGCACCCCGGCCTGGTGCGACAGCAGCCAGCGCACCGGCACCCCGCCCTTGCCGGCCTGCGCGAACTCGGGCCAGTAGGAGGCCACCGGGGCGTCCAGGTCGAGCAGGCCGCGCTCGGCCAGCAGCAGCGCGGTGGCCGCGGTCAGGCCCTTGGTGACCGAGCGCAGCACCTGGGCGGTGTCCGCCGTCCAGGGCACCGCCGGCGCGGGCCGCCCGCCGACCTCGGGCCGGGCGTCACCGCCCCACAGGTCGACCACCTTGCGGCCGCGCGCGTACAGCGCGAAGGCCGCGCCCAGTTCGCCGTACTCGCGGAAGTTCCGCGCGAAGGCCTCCCGTACGGGCTCGAACCCCTCGGCCGTCTCGCCCCAGATCTCCACCACCGCGCGCCGCCCTCAGCCTGTCCGGTTCCTGCGTTCCCGCCCGCGTCGGATCGCACACGAATCACACACGAATCACATTGCGCATCACATGCGAATCGAGCTCGGATCGCACTCGAAAAGCGTTCGAAGCGGGCCCCGAAACCCTAACCTGTCCATCATGACCAACCCTGCCGAAGAACTGCTGGACGTCGTCGACGAGCACGACCGGGTGATCGGGACGGCGCTGCGCGGGGAGGTGTACCGGCAGGGGCTCACCCACCGGTGCGTCTTCATCCTGGTCCGCGACCCGGCCGGGCGGATCTTCGTCCACCGCCGCACCGGCACCAAGCTGTTCGCCCCCGGCGCGTACGACATGTTCGTCGGCGGCGTGGTCGGCTCCGGCGAGACGTACGCCGAGGCCGCCGTACGCGAGGCCGAGGAGGAGCTCGGCGTGCACGGGATCAGCCCGCGTCCGCTCTTCAAGTTCCTCTTCCGGCAGGACCGGCTCTCCTGGTGGAGCGACATGTACGAGGCCGAGTGGGACGGCCCGGTCCAGCCGCAGGAGTCCGAGGTCGCCTGGCACGCCTGGCTCACCCCCGCCGAGCTCGCCGACCGCCTCGCCCGCGACCACTTCGTCCCCGACGGCCGCGAGGCCTACCGCCGCTACCTGGACCTCCACGCCGCGTAGGCCCCGCCCCGGACGGCGGATAGGGTGGCGCGCATGGCCTCCCGTACGCCGTCGCCGACGGCCGCCCGCGCTGCACGGACCCCCGCCCCGGAGCAGGCACCGGCCCCGGAGCAGGCACCGGCCCAGGCGCCGGACCGGGCACCGGCCCGGGCGGCTGCCGGTGAGCGGCCGCGCCGCAGGCTCAGCGTGGACGAGCGGCGCGAGCAGCTGATCGCCGTCGCGCTGGAGCTGTTCAGCCGCCGCCCGCCGGAGGAGGTGTCGATCGACGACATCGCCGCCGCCGCGGGGGCCTCCCGGCCGCTGGTGTACCACTACTTCCCCGGCAAGCAGGCGCTGTACGAGGAGTCGCTGCGGCGGGCCGGGCGGGAGCTCTCGGCGCGCTTCGAGGAGGCCGCCGACGGGCCGCTGTCCGAGCGGCTGTACCGGGTGATGGGCCGCTACCTGGACTTCGTGCAGAGCCACGGGCCCGGCTTCGCGGCGCTGCTGCGCGGCGGCTCGGTGGCGGCCAGCGCGGGCACCTCGGCGGTGATCGACGAGGTGCGGCGGGCCGCCCACGACCAGATCCTCTCCCACCTGGCGATCCCCGCGCCGAGCCCCGGGCTGCGGCTGACCGTCCGGGCCTGGATCGCCAACGCCGAGATCACCTCGCTGGAATGGCTGGCCGAACGCTCGGTGCCGCTGGAGGAACTGCAGCTGCACCTGGTGCAGGAGTTCGTCGCCTCCCTCACCCTCACCGCCGCCCGGGAGCCGGCGCTCGCCGCCGAACTCGCCTCGTTCTTCGCGGACGAGCGTCCTGACGGCCCGACCGGGCGCCTGGTGCGGGAGCTCGCCGGACTGTTCGCCGTCCCCGGGATCGCCGAGGCGGTCACCGCGCTCGCCACCGCACCGTCCGGCGAAACGTCCCCGCAGGCCACGGGCGAAACGGCCGCGGCTCCCATCGGGTGATCCGCCGGTTCGGTCCCGACAGCGGGCTCTGATAGGAATGAGCACGGATCCGACGGCACGCCGCCACGGCGCGCGCGGACCCACCCGAACCAGCGGACCGCAGACGCAGCAGAGCGGGGGGCTCAACAGTTGACCCAGGACGTCCAGTTCAGCGCGGAGGCCAATCCCTTCGCGGCGGCGGAGCAGGTCTGCGCGACCCTCGGCACGCTCACCGACGCCCTCTTCGACGAGCGCACCTCCCGCCATCCGGCGGCCTCGCTCAGCGCCCTACGTCCGGCCGAACACCCCGCCTCAGAGGCGCTGTTCGGCCTCCCACTGGCCCCGAACGGCCCGGTGCACGCGGCCGTGGACCGGCTCGGCACGGTGCTCACCGCCGGCACGGCCCGCCCCGGTACCGGCGCCCGGGTCGCCGACCGGGTGACCACCGCCCTCCACACCCGCTACGGCGGCGGGGCGGTGCGCGGCGCGATCGCCGACCGGGGCACCACCTCGGCCGCGCTGTTCCAACTGCCGGTCACCGGCGAATTCGCCGACCCCAAGCTGCGCCCTCCGTTCGCCCCGGCGCTGGCCGCGCTGGCCGCCGGGCAGCAGACCCGCCAGCCGGTCGAACTGGCCACCGGCGCGGGCGCCGAGGTCCGGCTGGTGGTCCCGCCCGGCTTCCACCCGCTGACCTCCCCCGGTGGTCCCGCCGGGGTCTGCTCCCGTACGGTGCCCGCGCCGGCGGGCGGGGCGGACGGCGTCGACCCGGCCACCGCCGCGGCCGCCGAGGAACTGACCGGGCATCTGGCCGAGGTCGCCGAGGAGCTGTTCAGCGGTGACGGTCCGGAGCAGCGCCGCGACTTCGCGGTCATCTCCGCCACCCTCGCCGACCTGGTCCACGACGCCGGCACGGTCTACGCCGGCGTCTGCGCGCTGGACGTGGACGGCCGGGCCTCCGACGCCGCCCTGGTCGTCTCGCTCGCCCGGCACCCGCTGCCGATCACCGCGCTCGCCACCGAGCTCGCCACCGTCCGGCGGCACGCCGAGGTGTGGACGGTCCTGCTGCCGGCCGGGCCGGCCGCCGTCCTGGTCGAGGGACGGACCGTCCCGGTGCCGGGGCCGCTGTCCGCCGACGGGCAGCGGCGCTGGGTGGTCACCTCGGCGGTCGAGGCCTTCGTCCCGCTGCCGGACGGCGGCACCGTGCTCTGCGTCCAGCTGTCCACGGCGCAGCCGGAGGACTGGGACCTGTACACGCAGGCGTTCGCGGAGCTGCTGAAGAGCGTTCAGTTCGGCTGGGACGGGGAGGTGTCCGGCGCCGTGCGCGCGCCCGTGCCCGCCACGCCTGCCGCCGCTCCCACTCCCGCTCCCGTCGAGAAGGAGCCGGAAGAGGTGCCGGCGCAGCTCCCGCCCGAGGACTTCAACCCGTTCGCGCCCGTCGCGGAGGCCTCCCCGGCCGACGCCGAGCCACAGGCGGCGCCGGCCAGGCGGAAGGGCACGCCGGTCATGGTGCCCCCGCCGGACTTCAACCCCTTCGCCCCGGAAAGCCTCCCGTCCACCCCGGACACGTCCCCGGCGGCGGCCGCCCCGGCCACCGACCCGTTCGGCACGGTGACGGCCGACCAGTCGGACCCGTTCGGCACCACGCTCGCGGCGCAGGGCCCGGCCGTCCCACCGCCGCCCTCCGCACCGCCGGCCGTTCCCGCGCAGGTTGCTCCCGCGCAGGACGCCCCGCGGAAGGGCACGCCGGTCATGGTGCCTCCGCCGGACTTCAACCCCTTCGCCCCGGAAAGCCTCCCGTCCACCCCGGACGAAGCGACGGAGACCGACGCGGCGGAGGCTTCGGGCCCGGAGACCAGGCCGTTCGGCTGAGCCCCGACCACTGCCCCTCCGCCAGGATCCAACCGCAGGATCGACAGGAGGCCGCGACAACGCGACGCCGAGAGCCGGCAGTTGACCGCCATTGTGGACAACGCCCGGACGCGACAGGAAGGTTGGGAGGCCCTACGCCGTCAGCCGGCGCGCCGGGCCAGGTGGACCACGTCCGGCACGCCGCGGCTGACCGGGATCTCGTGCGTGACGACGTCGGAGAAGCCCGCCGCCCGCAGTGCCTCCTCGAAGTCCGCGGAGGGCTGCGCGCTCCACACCGCCAGCACCCCGCCCGGATGCAGCCGGTGCCAGAGCACCGCGAGCCCGTCGGCGCCGTACAGCCCGGCGTTGGAGTCGGTGACGGTCCAGTCCGGGCCGTTGTCGATGTCGAGGCACAGCGCGTCGTAGCGCTCGCCGTCGGCCGCCGCCAGGTACTCCAGCAGGTCGGTGTGGAGGACCTGGACCCGCTGGTCCTCCAGCGCGCCGCCGGAGAAGGCGCCGAGCGGCCCGCTCCGGTGCCAGTCGATGACGGCGCTCTCGCGCTCGACGATGGCGATCCGCCCCCAGCGCGGCTCGGCCGCCGCGTACGCCAGCGAGAAGCCGACGCCGAGGCCTCCGATCAGCACCGAGGGCTCCGCGGGGGCGCCGGTGCGGTCCAGTTCGTCCAGCGCCGCCTGGATCAGCAGGCGTTCGGAGCGGCCGTCGGCGGTGTCCATCAGGAAGCAGCCGTTGGCGATGATCTCGAAGTGCCGACCGCGCCGGCGCAGCACCACCTCGCCGAACGGGCCGTCCCGCCGGTCGAGCGTGACGACGGCCTCGTGAGCGTCCCGTTCGGGCAGTGCGGTGGACATGCGGCTTCCTCAGCGGACTCGGGTGCAGGAGCGTCCCGGCGGACGAGTACCCGCCCGACAATAGCCGAGTCCGCCCCTGCGCCCGTCACGTCGTGACCAGCACCCCGGCGTAGGAGACGCCCGCGACGACCACCCAGGAGCCGAGCCCGAGCAGGGCGAGCCGCCCGCCGGTGCGGACCATGGTCGGCAGGTGCACGGCGCTGCCGAGGCCGAACAGCGCGGCGGCCAGCAGCAGTTCCTGGGCGTCCCCGGCGAGGGTGAGCGCCCGCTCCGGAAGCACCCCGGTGGTCCGCAGCACGATCATCGCGAGGAACCCCGCCACGAACAGCGGGACGATCGGCGGGCGGCTGCCGATGGTGCCCGGGTTCTTCGCAGGGCCTTCCCCCGACTCCTGGCCGGCCCCGACGACGGCCTCCCCGGCCCGTCGCGCCCGGCGCCGTACCGCGACGGCCATCCCGGCGACCAGCGGCGCCAGCAGCACCACCCGCATCAGCTTGACCAGGACGGCCTCCCGCAACGCGCCCGCCCCGCCGGTCTGCGCGGTGGCGACCACCTGCCCGACGTCGTGCACGCTGGCGCCGACCCACCGCCCGAACTCCACGTCGCCCAGCCCGAACGGCTGCTGGAGCAGCGGCAGCACGGCGATGGCCAGCGTCCCGCACAGGGTGACCAGGGCCACCGAGGCGGCGACGTCCTCCTCCTCGCTGCCGGCCGCCTGGCTGACCGCGCCGATCGCCGAGGCTCCGCAGATGGAGTACCCGGTGGCGACCAGCAGCGGCTGGTCGCCCGGCAGGCCGAGCCGCCGGCCGAGCCAGAGCGTGCCGGTGAAGGTGGCCGCGACCACCGCGAGCACCATGGCGACGGTGGCCCAGCCGAGGCCGAGCACGTCGTCCAGGCTGAGTTTGAGCCCGAGCAGGACGATCCCGAGCCGCATCAGCCGCTTGCCGGCCATGGACAGCCCTGGCCGGGCCACCCCGCGCACCACCGGGCGCAGCGCGGGCAGGTGGGCCGCCGCCATACCGAGCACGACGGCTGCGGTCAGCTTGGGCACGGCGGGCACGGCCGCGTGGACGGCGATCGCGGCGGCCACCCCGGCCGCCGCGAGCAGCAGGCCGGGGGCGTCCCCGCCGAGCGGGGGCAGTGAGCGGGTGCGCGTGGCGCGCTCCCGGAGGGTCAGTGCCACGCCGCCCTCACTGCTGCTGGTCGGCGGGCAGCCGGTAGACGCGCCGGATGCTGGTGCCGAGCCGCGAGACGTCCGCGCCGTAGACGTGGATGGAGATGGCGGTGCTGTTGCAGGCGTTGCGCACCAGGTGGATGTCACCGGGCGGGGCGAAGGCGGCGACGGTGCCGGCCGGGCCGGCGACGTGCTCGGTCTCGACGAGGTGGGCGGTGCGGCCGTCGGAGACCAGCCGGTAGCGGGTCTCGCTCTCCTGGCCCTGGTGGACGCCGGCCACGCACCAGGAGACGTGGTCGTGGATCGGGGTCTGCTGGCCGGGCAGCCAGACCAGGGCGACGACGGAGAAGCCGCCATCCTCCTCGGCGTGCAGGACGTGCTGGCGGTAGCGCGTCGGGTCGCCCTCGCGCTGGGCGGGGGTGAGCAGCGCGTCGGGCCCGTCGGGGTCGGCGCGCAGGTGCGGGGCGAGGCGTTCGCCGACCAGGTAGGCGGTGAGTTCCGGGGGCAGTCCGCGGTCCACGACGGCACGGATCTCGCCGATCAGGGCGGTCATCCGCTCGGTGAGCCGGTCGCTGCCGACCGTGGCTGGGGGTGTCATGCCAGCAGGTTCGGCTGCACCGACCTATCACGTCCAACGATGGTTCTTAAGCTTCCCCCCAACTTCAGCTTATGAATCGCCCCGGTGAGCACCCACCGGAGCCACGACTCAGCACCCGATCCGGCTCGCCGCCGCCCGCCGCAGGTGGTCCAGCACCAGCCCGGTGGCCGGTATCCGCCGGTGCTCGCGCAGCACGTACGCGCTCACCTGCCGGCGCAGGTGCGGTTCGACGGCCCGCCCGGTGACCTTGCGGTGGCACATGAAGGAGAGCACCAACGCGGGCATCAGCGCGATCCCGACCCCGGCGGCGACCAGGCTCTGCACCGCGAGGTTGTCGTCCGTGGAGAACACGATGTCCGGCGCGAAGCCCTCCTCCGCGCAGACGTTCAGCAGGTTGGCCCGGCAGCGCGGGCACCCGGCGATCCAGCGCTCGCCGTCGAGGTCGGCGAGCCGAACGGCGTGCCGACGGCCGAGTGGGTGTCCGACCGGCAGCAGCACGGTGAGCAGGTCCTCCATCAGCGGGATCTCGTCCAGCCCGTCGGGCACCTCGGTCGCGCCGCCGGGGTAGCGGAAGGCCAGCGCGATGTCGCACTCCCCGCGCAGCAGTCGCTGGACGGAGTCCGGCGGTTCGGCCTCCAGCAGCTCGACCCGCACACCGGGATGCTCGGCGAGCAGCCGGGCCATCGCCTCGGGTATCAGGGTGGCGTTGGCGCTGGGGAAGGCGCAGACCCGCACCCGCCCGGCCCGCAGCCGGGCGAGCGCGGCGAGCTGCTGCTGGGCGGCGGAGAGGCTGCCGAGGATCAGTTCGGCGTGCCGGGAGAGCGCCTCGCCCGCCTCGGTGAGCCGCAGTCCGCGCCCGGCCCGGGTGAACAGCGCCACGCCGACGGTGCGTTCGAGCGCCTTCATCTGCTGGGTGATGGCGGGCTGGGTGTAGCCGAGCTCGCGGGCGGCGGCCGAGTAGGAGCCCGCTCTGACGACCTCGTGGAACGTCCTGATGTGCCGCGAGTCGAATACCGGCTCCATGGCCCTCCCCCGGTCGTCGTCGTCGAACCTCCGCAATCATAAGAGGAAATTGGAGATGCCCGCTCTATCCCCACCCACACCTATGGTTCAGGATCGAACCAGGCCTCTCACTGCTGCGCGGACGGCGGCAGCCCCATCGCCACCCCGGCCTTGACCACCGGCGCCCCGCCCCGCATGCTCGGGCTGCGCCGGCTGCGGCGCTCGACCCAGCGGGCGAGCCAGGAGAGCAGCAGGCACATGCCGATGTAGATCGGCGCGATCACGATCACCACCGGGATGAACGGCAGGTCGTAGTCGAGGTTGGTGGCGATCAGCTTGCCCGCGTGCAGGAACTCCTCGTAGGTGATCAGGAAGCCCAGCGAGGTGTCCTTGAGCGCGACCACCAGTTGGCTGATGATGGCCGGCAGCATGGCCCGGTTGGCCTGCGGCACCAGCACGTACGTCATCACCTGGGTCTTGCGCAGGCCGAGCGCGTAGGCCGCCTCGCGCTGGCCCTTGGGCACCGCGAGCACGCCGGCCCGGAAGACCTCGGCCAGCACCGAGCCGTTGTACAGCACCAGCCCGGCCACCAGCGCCCACAGCGGCTGCACCTTGAGCGCGACGAAGACGAAGAAGATCATCACCAGCAGCGGCATGGCCCGGAAGAACTCCACCACCACCGTGGAGAGCACCCGCACCACCTTGTGGTCGGACAGCCGCCCGGCCGCGAACAGCGCGCCGAAGGGCAACGCGAACAGCACCGTCCAGCCGAAGGCCTTGAGGGTGTTGCCGAGCCCGCTCAGCAGCAGGTCCTGGACGCCCCGGTACTCGAAGGGCATCCACTTCTGGTACGTGAACTGGTGGGTGTGGAACAGCATGTAGACGATCCAGCCGATCAGCGCCGCGATCAGCAGCAGCGCGATCCCGCCGTACAGCCGGTGGCGGGCGAGCGCCTTCGGACCGGGGATGTCGTACAGCGCCGAGGATCCAACGGTCATCGCGACACCGCCACTCGTCGTTCCAGCAGGTTGAAGACGGCGCTGACGGCCAGGGTGATGATCAGGTAGCCGACGGCGATCCAGACGAAGGTCCAGATGATGCTGTAGCCCAGTTCGTTGATCGTCCGGTAGGTGCCGAGCAGTTCGGTGACGCTGAACGAGCCGGCGATCGCCGTGTTCTTCGCCAGCGCGATCATCACACTGCCGATCGGCGCGACCACCGACCGGTACGCCTGCGGCAGCACCACCACGCTCATCGTCTGCCCGAAGCTCATGCCCAGGCTGCGCGCCGCCTCCCCCTGCCCCGCCGGCACGGTGTTGATGCCCGAACGCATCGCCTCGCAGACGAAGGCCGAGGTGTAGCAGCTGAGCGCGGCCACCGCGAAGACGAAGAACGGCAGCGTGATGTTGAAGCGCGGCAGGCCCAGCACCACGATGAAGAACAGCAGGGTCAGCGGCGTGTTGCGCAGCAGCGTCACCCACGCCGTCCCGAACACTCGCAGCGGCCGGACCGGCGAGACCCGGAAACCCGCGATCATCACTCCCAGCACCAGCGACAGCACGGCGCTCACCGCGAACAGCGAGAGCGTGCCGAGGAAGCCGTCCCAGTAGGTCGACCAGTTGTCGGTCAGCGTTTTCACGGCGCGGCCCTCTCAGTACCGGTCGATCGGCGGCGGTGTCGGCGCCGGCTCCCCGGACAGGCCCAGGGTCGCGTCGTAGGCCTTCTTCCAGTCGCCGTTCTGTTCGTTCTGCGCCAGCGCGTCGTCCAGGGCCAGGCGCAGCACGGTGTCGTTCTTCGGAGTCCCGATCCCGTACGGCTCCTGGGAGAACAGCGGGCCGACCACCTTGAGCTCGTCCGGCACCTTGGCCGCGTAGCCCAGCAGGATCGCGTTGTCCGTGGTGACGGCGTCCACCTGGCCGGTGATCAGGTTGTCCACGCAGGCCGAGTAGGTGTCGTAGCCGATCAGCTTCGCCTTCGGGTACTGCGACTGGATGCGTTGGTACGGGGTCGAGCCGGCCGCCGAGCAGACCTTCTTGCCGTCCAGGTCCTGCGGGCCGTGGATGGTGTTGTCGTTCCTGCGCACCAGCAGCGACTGCCCCGCGACGAAGTACGGCCCGGCGAAGCCGACCAGCTTCTTCCGGTTGTCGTTGATGGTGTAGGTGCCGACGTAGAAGTCCACCTGGCCGTTCTGCAGCGCGGTCTCGCGGTTGGCCGAGGCGATGGTCTTGAACTCGATCCGGTCCGGCGGGAAGCCGAGGTAGGCGCCGACCATCTTGGCGATCTCGATGTCGAAGCCGGAGTACACGCCGGTGGCCGGGTTCTTCTCGCCCAGGTACGGCTGGTCCTCCTTGGCGCCGACCACCAGGTGGCCCCGGCTCCGGGCGGCGTCCAGGGTCGGCGAGCCGGTGATGGAGGCGGCGTCGCGCACCTGGTAGCTGGGCAGCGCGCTCGCCTGCGGGCCCTTGGGCGGCGGGGTGCCGGGCTTGCCGCAGCCGGCGGCCAGCACGGCGAGCAGCAGGACGGCGGCGAGCACCGTCCGGCTCCGGGCGGCGGGCGTGGTCTTCCTCGTCACGGGCGCCGCCTCAGTGCTTCAGGATCTTGGACAGGAAGTCCCGGGCGCGCTCGCTCTCCGGAGCGCTGAAGAAGTCCTCCGGGGCGCGGTCCTCGACGATCCGGCCGTCGGCCATGAAGACCACCCGGTTGGCGGAGGCCCGGGCGAAGCCCATCTCGTGGGTGACCACGACCATCGTCATGCCCTCGTGCGCGAGCTGGCGCATGACGTCCAGCACCTCGTTGATCATCTCGGGGTCGAGCGCCGAGGTCGGCTCGTCGAACAGCAGTGCCTTCGGGTCCATCGCCAGCGCCCGGGCGATCGCCACCCGCTGCTGCTGGCCGCCGGAGAGCTGGGCCGGGTACTTGTCGGCGTGCGCCTCCAGCCCGACCCGCTCCAGCAGGGCGCGGGACTTGGCGTCCGCCTCCGCCCGGGGCCGGCCGCGGACCTTGATCTGCGCGAGCGAGACGTTCTGCAGCACGGTCTTGTGCGCGAACAGGTTGAAGGACTGGAACACCATACCGACCTCGGCGCGCAGCCGGGCCAGCCCCTTGCCCTCCTCGGGCAGCGGCTCGCCGTCGATCAGGATGGTGCCGTCCTCGATCGGCTCCAGGCGGTTGATCGCCCGGCAGAGCGTCGACTTGCCGGAGCCGGACGGTCCGATGACCACGACGACCTCGCCGCGGCCCACGGTCAGCTCGATGTCCTGGAGGACGTGCAGGTCCCCGAAGTGCTTGTTGACGCCGCGCACCTCGATCAGCGGCGTGAAGGCCGAGGGCCCCGCCTGGGCCGGCCCGGGAGCGCTGGTCACCGGCCGCGACGCCCCTTCAGCAGCCAGCCCAGCGCGCCGCCGGCGAGCAGCGTGGCGAGCAGTGCGATCCAGAGCGGCGCGGTAACGGTGAACACCCAGAACTGGATCTTCACCTTGTCGAGGTTCGCGAACAGGAACCACACGGCGAGGACGACGATGACGCCGATCCCGATGTACCGGGTGGGGATCCCAGCGATCTCGCTGCGTTTGGAGCCGGACGAGCCGTCCGAAATCTTGGTCACCGGAGCAGTCTGCGGGCCGGGGCTCCGATTTGCCCGGTTACGCGCCCTGATGGGTGAGGTAGTAACCCGCACGGGGCAATCCGGCCCCGTGCGGGTTTGAAGTGCCGTACGGGTCAACGGCGCCGTACGGGTTCAACGGCGCCGGCCCGCTACCGCTCGTCCCGCCAGGAGCGCCAGAGCGCCGCGTACGGGCCGCCGGCCGCGACCAGCTCCGGGTGGCTGCCGTACTCGCTGATCCGGCCGCCCTCGACCACCGCGATCACGTCCGCGTCGTGCGCGGTGTGCAGCCGGTGGGCGATGGCGATGACCGTGCGGCCCTCCAGCACCCGGGCGAGCGAGCGCTCCAGGTGCCGGGCGGCGCGCGGGTCCAGCAGCGAGGTGGCCTCGTCCAGCACCAGGGTGTGCGGATCGGCCAGCACCAGCCGGGCCAGCGCCAGCTGCTGGGCCTGCGGCGGAGTCAGCACGGTGCCGCCGGAGCCGACCTCGGTGTCGAGGCCGTGCGGCAGCGCGTCCACCCAGCCGCCGGCGTCCACCGCGTCCAGCGCGGAGCGCAGTTCGGTGTCCTCGGCCCCGGGCGCGGCCAGCCGCAGGTTGTCCCGCAGGGTGCCGACGAAGACGTGGTGCTCCTGGTTCACCAGGGCGACCTCCGCCCGCACCCGCTCGGCCGGCATCCGCGCCAGTGCCGCCCCGCCGAGCGTCACGCTGCCGCGCCCGGGAGCGTAGATCCCGGCCAGCAGCCGCCCCAGCGTGGACTTGCCCGCCCCGGACGGCCCGACCAGCGCGACCCGGGTGCCCGGCGCGACGTCCAGGCTGATGCCGTGCAGGACGTCGGCGCCCTCCCGGTAGCCGAACCGGACGTCCCGGGCCTCGACCCGGCGGCCGTCCGGGTGGCTGGACTCGTCGCCCTCGTGCTCCGGCACCTCGCGGACGCCGACCAGTCGGGCCAGCGAGGCCTGGCCGATCTGCAGTTCGTCGTACCAGCGCAGGATCAGGTCGACCGGACCGGTCAGCATCTGCGCGTACAGCACTCCTGTGGTCAACTCGCCGACGGTGATCCAACCCTTGAAGGTGAACAGCCCACCGAGCAGCAGGGTGGCCAGCACCGCCGAGGAGTAGAACGCGTCGATGGTCGGGAACCAGACCGAGCGCAGCCACAGGGTGTAGCGCTCCCAGGCGAGCCACTCGCCCAGCTTGCGGTCCGTCAGGGCGATCCGCTGGTCGCCCAGGCGCAGCGTCTCCACCGTCCGCCCGGCGTCCACCGTCTCGGCCAGCACGGTGTTCACCGCGGCGTACCCGGCCGACTCGTTGCGGTAGGACTGCGGCGCGCGCTTGAAGTACCAGCGGGAGCTGACCAGCAGCAGCGGCAGGCCGACCAGCGAGGTGAGCGCGAGCAGCGGCGAGGTGACCAGCAGGGCGCCGATCACCAGCAGCAACGACACGATGGCGACGGCGAGTTCGGGCACGGCCTCGCGCACCGACTTGTCCAGCCGGTCGATGTCCGTGGTGCCCCGGGAGACCAGGTCCCCCGTGCCGGCCCGCTCCAGCACGCCGGTGGGCAGCGCGACCGAGCGGACCAGGAAGTCCTCGCGCAGGTCGGCCAGCACCCGCTCGCCGAGGACGGCACCGCGCATCCGGGACCAGCCGGTGAAGGCGGACTGCACCACCAGCGCCAGCAGGTACCAGCCGACCGCGACCGCGATGGTGGCCTCGGCGGTGCCGGTGGCCAGCGACTCGACCAGGCTGCCGAGCACCCAGGGGCCCACCAGCCCGGCCACGGTGGCCACCGAGTGCAACCCCACCACCGCGGAGAACCCGCCGCGGTGGCGCCGGGCGAGCAGGCGCAGGTAGGCGCGCACGGCGGCCGGTGAGCCGACCGGCAGGGTGGTGGCCGGCCCCTGCTCCTCATGGACGGGGGGCTTCATGACGTGCTCCTCAGGTGTGCGGCGGGTCGGGCGGGACGGACGGCGCGGGTGCCCACGCGGCCGCTCATACCGGCTCCCCCACCGGTTCCGGCTGCTCTTCGCGGGTGACCACGGCCCGGTAGGCCGGCTCGGTCCGCATCAGGTCGCGGTGCCGCCCGGCCACGGCCGCCCGGCCGTCGCGCAGCAGCACCACCCGGTCCGCCTGGTCGAGCAGCAGCGGGCTGGTCGCGAAGAGCACGGTGGTGCGCCCCGCCCGGGTGTCCCGCAGTCCGGTGGCGATCCTGGACTCGGTGTGGGCGTCCACCGCGCTGGTCGGCTCGTCCAGGACGAGGACCGGCGGGTCGGCCAGCAGCGCACGGGCCAGGGCCAGTCGCTGGCGCTGCCCGCCGGACAGCGAGCGCCCGCGCTCGGTGATCCGGGCGAGCATCGCGTCGCCCTCGCACTCCGGCGAGCCGTCCACCAGAGCCTCCAGCACGTCGTCGGACCGGGCGGCGGCCAGCGCCTCGGCCACCGAGACCCGCCCCGAGGACGGGATGTCGAACAGCCCGGCCAGGGTGCCGGAGAGCAGGACCGGCTCCTTGTCGTGGACCAGCACCGCCGCCCTGGCCTCGGCCAGCGGTACCGCGTCCAGCTCCGTCCCGCCGAGCCGGACGGAGGGCTGCTCCGGCTCGTCGCCGGCGGCCGGGACGTGCCCGCCGAGCCGCCCGGCGAGCGCCCCGGCGAAGTCCGGGTCCCCGCAGACGACCGCGGTCAGCTCCCCGGCCCGCGCGGTCAGCCCGGTCGCCGGGTCGAACAGGTCGGCGTTCCCCGGCTTGTTCAGCGAGGCCTCGGCCACGCCGCTGGTACGGCTGAGCGAGAGCACCCGGACGGCGCGCCCGGCGGAGACCCGGGCGACGCTCCAGGCGTGTGCGGCCTCGCCCAGGATCCGCAGCGGCGCCGCGAGGAAGGCGGTGGCGCCGTACACGGCGATCAGGGTGCCGACGGCGAGTTCGCCCGCGGCCGCCTGCCGGGCGCCGTACCACGTCACCCCGATCACGAACAGGCCCGGCAACAGGACCTGTTGGGCCTGCATCAGCGACCAGAGCCGGGCCGATCGGACGGCCGCGGCCCGGACCTTCTGGGAGGCGGCCCGGTACCGGTCGAGGAACAGCTCCTCGCCGCCGATGCCGCGCAGCACCCGCAGCCCCGCCACGGTGTCGGCGGCCAGCTCGGTGGCCTTGCCGCCGAGCGTGCGCTGCTGCTCGTACCGCCGCTCGAACGGCCCGATCAGCGGCCAGACGGCGGCTGCCAGCACCGGGACGCCGAGCAGCACCCCGACCCCGAGCACCGGTTCGACGACCAGCACGGCCGAGCTGACGGCCAGCCAGACGATCACCGCGGCCCGGACCCGGGCGACGAGTTCGACGTACCAGCCGATCCGCTCGACGTCCCCGCTGCCGACCGCGACGACCTCGCCGGTGGCGATCCGGCAGGACAGCCCGGCGCCCAGGTGCGAGGCCTGCCGGGCCACCAGCTGCCGCACGTGGCACGCCGCGTGGATCCAGTTCCAGACCGCCTGGCGGTGCAGCAGCACGGCACCGAGCGCGGACAGCACGGCGAGCGCCACCGCGAGGGCGCCGGCCCGCCAGATCCCGGCGGCCTCGCCGTCGACGGCGGCCTGCACGCCCCACCCGAGCGGTATCGGCAGCGCCGCCTGGCCGCCCATCTCCAGCAGCGCCCAGCAGGTGGCGAGCACCTGCCCGCGCCGCTGGCCGCGCTGGAGCCAGCGCAGGAAGGCCAGGGGTGAGGAGAGGTCGGGACTGCCGGGGTCGGCCAACGGCAGGGGGGTCAGCAGCATGACGCTCCGATACAGGAGGGTGCGGGACGGCACTGGAGGGTGCTGGAGGGTGCGAACAGGCGTGAGCGGACACGCCGGGAGAAGGTCACGAGCCGGAGGCGCGGGTCTCGCGGCACGGCGGGCCCGGCTCGCGCGAACGACGGAAGCCGGACGGCGGCGCGCGACAGCGCGGCACCTCGCCCCGGCGGCATCGGCGCGTCCGGAGCGGCGCCGGACGGGACGGCCGGGCGGAGGCGGGAAGGGCATGAAGGGCCCGGATCTCAGGAGGTCATGGCCGCGAGCCTGCCAACCCCGATGTGATCCGCGCAACAGGTTTTTTCGCTACCCGGCCCCTGAATCCCCGCCGCAGCGGGCCTCCGGCCCCGCAAGATTCCCCCGAACGGCGGGAACAATCCCGCCCGGGTGCCAGTTGCCCCTTTCTGGAATCACACGGACGACCAGGAGGGCACCCCTTCCCGTGAGCAACATCCCCAACGTCACGCTGAACGACGGCGCGCAGATCCCGCAGCTCGGATTCGGCGTGTGGCAGGTCCCGGACGACGAGGCCACGGCCGCCGTCCGCACCGCGATCGAGGCGGGCTACCGCTCCATCGACACCGCGGCCATCTACGAGAACGAGGCCGGCACCGGCCAGGCGATCACCGAGGCCCTGTCCGGCGGCGTGGCCCGCGAGGACCTCTACATCACCACCAAGCTGTGGAACTCGGGCACCCGCGACTGGTCGGGCGCGCAGGGCCGCGACGCCGTCCTGCGCGAGTTCGACGCGTCGCTGGCCAAGCTCGGCCTCGACTACGTCGACCTCTACCTGATCCACTGGCCGCGCCCGAAGCACGGCAGCTACCTGAACGTCTGGAAGGCCTTCGAGCAGCTGAAGGCGGACGGCCGGGTCAAGTCGGTCGGCGTCTCCAACTTCGGGCCCGAGCAGCTCACCCGGCTGCTCGACGAGACCTCGGTCGTCCCGGTGCTGAACCAGGTCGAGCTGCACCCGTACTTCCCGCAGACCGAGCTGCGCGCCTTCCACGCCCAGCACGGCATCGCCACCGAGGCCTGGAGCCCGCTGGGCCAGGGCAAGGAACTGCTCGCCGAGCCGGCGCTGGCGAAGATCGCCGAGAAGCACGGCCGCACGGTCGCCCAGGTGGTGCTCCGCTGGCACCTGCAGAGCGGCGTGATCGCGATCCCGAAGTCGGTCACCCCCGCCCGCATCCGGGAGAACCTGGACGTCGCCGGCTTCGAGCTGGACGCCGAGGACCTCGCCGCGATCGCCGGTGTCGCCACCGGCACGCGGATCGGTCCGGACCCGCAGGAGTTCGACTGGAACTGACGGCACCCGCCGTCCGACTTCTCTGACGAGCGGTCATGTCGAACGACCGCCCACCCCGATCAGGGGTGGGCGGTCTTCGGTGTGCCACGATCCGCCGGCGCCAACGAGCAACGGCCTCCGGCGGGTCAGGCCACCAACGCCTTGAGCCGCCAACTCCTTGAACCACCAACGCCTCAAGCCCTCAACACACCGGGCCTTCCGTACGTTGGCGAATCGTTTTGGCTGGCGCTCAAAGGATCCCTCTAGAGCCGCGCCGCCTTGCCGAGGAGCGCCAGCGCGGGCCCGTGCTCACCCTCGTCCAGCGGGGCGAGCAGCAGCCGCTGGACCTCGGCCACGCCGGCCGTCGAACGGTGCAGCAGGTCCTGGCCCGCCGGCGAGAGCGACAGCAGGTTGCGGCGCCCGTCCGAGGGGTCGCGCCGGCGCTGCACCAGACCGCGGCGCACCAGCCGGCTGACCATCTCGGCCATCGTCGCCTTGTCCAGCGAGGCCAGCTCACCGACCGTACGCTGGTCGGCGCCCGGCTCCAGTTCCAGCGCGTCCAGCACCGCGTACTGCGGAGCCGTCAGCTCCGCACCGACGTGCTCCGACCAGAGTTTGGTGTGCACCTGCTGGCCCACCCTGATCAGGTAGCCGATCGCCCGCTGCGCGTCCAGTGTCGGCCGCGCGTCGGAGAACACGGCGACCGCGGCGGGCTCCAGCCTGGCTATCTTGGCCATCACCCGCACGATCTCCACCTGCTCCTCCGCCGTCAGCGGCTCGAACAGGGTGCGCTGCACGCGGACCACACCACCGGTGGCCTCACGCACCGCCTGGGCACCGCTCTGCGAGAGCGCGAGCAGTTTTCGCCGGCCGTCGGCCGGGTCACGCCTTCGCAGCACCAAGCCGCGGCGGACCAGCCGCGCGACCATCTCCGCCATCGTCGCCTTGTCCAGCGAGGCTCGCTCGCCGACCGTCCGCTGGTCGGCACCCGGTTCGAGGGCCAGGACCAGCAGAACGGCGAACTGCGGAGCCGTGAGATCGGCTCCGACATGCTCGGACCACAGCCTGGTGTGAACCTGCTGTGCAACGCGAATCAGGTGTCCGGGCGACTGTTGCAGTCGCGCGGACACGCGGGTCGTCGGGATCTCCCCCAGCACCATGTATCCGTCCCGATGTCACACCCGGTGTGTGTGGGACACCCGGGTGGGGCAGTAACGGCGAGTGGGCGTCCAGCTATGAGGGAGGGCGCTCCAGCCGTGCAGCCGGTGGCTGCTGGCGGACACTATACAAACGGCGGGCCCTTGCTGGCAGGCAGGGGCGGATAGTAGACGCAGGTTCGGCAACATTGGCATATTTACGCGGCCGCCACGCCCTCTCGGTAACCCGTTCTCAGTAGAAAGCCGACCGGTCGGTCCTTACCGACCGTCACGTGCGGCTCTCCGACCCTGTTCGCCCTCCCTACTCGCGGGTAGGGTGTGGCCACCCTCCCCGGGGCGCTCCCCGCGGAGACCACCCCGAGAGAGACGAGAGCGCGCATGACCGAGCAGAGCACCGCCCCCCGGGTCGCCGTCGTCACCGGCGCCGCCCGCGGCCTGGGCGCCGCCACCGCCGTGCAACTGGCCGCCGACGGCTACGCCGTGGCCGTCCTCGACCTGGACGAGACCGCCGGGAAGGACACCGTCGACCGGATCACCGCGGCCGGCGGGCGGGCCCTGGCCGTGGGCGCCGACGTCTCGGACGCCGACCAGGTGCAGGCCGCCGTCGACCGGGTGGCCGCCGAACTCGGCGCCCCCGTCGTGCTGGTCAACAACGCGGGCGTGCTCCGCGACAACCTGCTCTTCAAGATGTCCGAGTCCGACTGGGACACGGTCATGAACGTCCACCTGCGCGGGGCCTTCCTGATGACCCGCGCGGTGCAGAAGCACATGGTGGACGCCGGTTTCGGCCGCATCGTCAACCTGTCCTCCTCCTCCGCCCAGGGCAACCGCGGTCAGGCCAACTACTCGGCCGCCAAGGCCGGTCTGCAGGGCTTCACCAAGACTTTGGCCATTGAGCTGGGCAAGTTCGGCATCACCGCCAACGCCGTGGCGCCCGGCTTCATCGCCACCGACATGACCGCGGCCACCGCCGCCCGGGTCGGCATGGACTTCGAAGACTTCAAGCGGGCTGCGGCCTCCCAGATCCCGGTCCAGCGGGTCGGTCTGCCTGAGGACGTCGCCCACACCATCTCCTTCCTCGCGAGCGAGGGCGCCGGCTTCGTCTCCGGGCAGGTGATCTACGTCGCGGGCGGCCCCCTCGACTGAGCACGGAACCTACACAGGGTTACCACGGAGTGGGAAGCCGGCCGCACCGACCTCCCACTCCGTTTTCTTTACCGGGGCTTTTGCAGAATCATTCGAACACCACACTGGCATTCGATCCGAGAATCACGGAAATCACTCCCCGGGCGGACCTCTCCCCGCCAATTGTCGATTTCACGGGAAAATGACAAATCCCTCCGGAATAGCCCCGGCCGGATGGGTAAGGTCACCCCCGTGCAAGCCCCGAGTACCCCCGCGCCCTATCCCAACCAGGGGCCGGAGCAGCTCACCACCACCCACCGCGAGCGCCCGAGCCCCGAACGAGTCCACCGCCGCGAGCCCGGCTGGCCGCCGATGAGCCGCCGACAGGCCGCCCTGCTCGCCGTGACCTGCGTCGCCTACCTGCTGGTCCTGGCCGGTGTCCTGCTCAACACCGCCCTGGTCGACCTCGACTGGTCGGTCCGGCTGTTCCGCCCCTACGACCACTGGCCCAGCCTGGAACCGCTGCTCGACACCTGGGTGGTCGCCGGGCAACGCGGCCCCTCCGCCATCGCCGCCTTCGTCTGGCTCGGCTGGCGCGCGCACCGGCTGGGGCGGCTGCGCCCGCTGCTGGTGATGGCCGTCGCGCTGCTGCTGCTCAACGTCACGGTCGGCGCGGTCAAGATCGTCACCGGCCGGCTCGGCCCGCACTACGCCCAGTACGTCGGCTCGCCCGAACTGTTCTCCGGCGGCACCATCTTCCCGTCCGGTCACACCGCCAACGCGGTCGTCACCTGGGGCGTGCTCGCCTACCTCGCGGTCCGCTGGCGGCGCACCGGCGCGGTGATCGCCGCCGCCACCGCCTGCTCGATCGGCCTGACCACGCTCTACCTGGGCACCCACTGGGTCACCGACGTGCTGGCCGGCTGGGCCGCCGGACTGCTGGTGCTGCTCTCGCTGCCGCTGCTGGAGCCGATGGTCGTCGCCGCCGAACAGCGGTTGGCCCGGCGGCCGGGCCACTGAGCCCGCACGCCAAGACCACCGGGAGGACGGCCCTACCCCTCCCAGCTGCGCTCGACCACGCCGTCGCGCACCGCGAGGTTGAGCCGGCCCTCACGGTGGTCCATGGTCATCATCGCCCCCGGCTCCAGAACCCGGACCGAGGCCCAGCCGTGCCGCCGGGCCAGCTCCCGGGCCCGTTCGATCCGCAGCCCCGCGTAGCCCTCGGCGTCCGCCGCCGCGTCCGACCCCGTCATCGCGTCTCCCCCGCTCTCCCCCACGGACGTACGCTGGAATCGTAGCCCCCACCCGCGCGGCCCGGAGGTGAACGGCCATGCGCACCACCACCCCGCGACGGCCGTGGCGCAGCGGCACCGAGCCGGCCACCGCCCGCAGCGACCTCAAGCTCCGCTACCTGCTGTCGCTCACCTTCACACCGCTGTTCGCGCTCGCGACGGCGGGCTTCGCGATCTGGGCGGCGGCCTCCCCCGCCAACGGCGCCCCCAGCCAGGGGACCCTGACCGGCTTCGCCGTCGCCTGCGGTCTGCTCACCCTGTTCGCCACCGTCGATCTCATCGTGGTCATCCGGCGCCGCCGGACCGAGCTCTGACACGGTGTCTCCCACGGAGTGGGGGGGGGGGGGGGGGGAGGGGCCCCCCCCCCCCCCCCTCCCCCCCCCCCCCCCCCCCCCCCCCCACCCCCCCCCCCCCCCCCCCCCACACCCGCT
>NZ_JBWKEQ010000002.1:53353-76890 GCF_056435365.1 Kitasatospora sp. NPDC043949
GTGTTTTCCCCCCCTTTTTCCCCCCTTTGGTTTTCGTTTTGTCCGTCGATCCCCCCCGAACGGAGCCGGGCCAGTTGTCCCCCGGGGGGGGGGGACTCCCCCCCCCCCCCCCCCCCACTCCCGGGGCACTTCCGCAACACTTCCGCACCGCCACCGAGCACCCACCCAGAGCCGGCCCGGAACCGGCTCAGCGGCTGCCGACCGCCTGCTTCACCAGCGTCCGCCCGAAGTCCCACATCAGCCCGCTCCCCCGGTGAGCGTCATCCATGATGTCGGTGAAGGCGTCCACGAACCGGTCGACGTCGCGCTCCGTGATGATCAGCGGCGGGATCAGCTTGATCACCTCCAGGTGGTCACCGGACACCTGGGTCAGGATCCGGTGCCGCTGGAGCAGCGGGACGACCACCATCTGGGCGAACAGCCCCTTGCGCGCGGCTTGCAGGGCCGTCCAGCCGGTGCGCAGCTTGAGCGACTTGGGCCGGCCGAACTCGATGCCGATCATCAGCCCCCGGCCGCGCACCTCGGCGAGCAGCTCGTACCGGTCGACCAGCGCGGCCAGCCGCTCGCGCAACTGGTCGCCGACCTGACGCGCGTTCTCCACCACCTTCTCCTCGCGCATCACCTCCAGGGTCGCCAGTCCGGCCGCCATCGCCTGGGCGTTGGCGCCGAAGCTGGCCGAGTGCACCAGCACCCGGTCCATCGAGGAGTACACCTTCTCGAAGATCCAGCTCTTGCCGAGCGTCGCCCCGACCGGCACGTAGCCGCCGGAGAGCGCCTTGGCCGCGCAGACCAGGTCGGGCAGCACGCCCTCCTCGTGCTGGTAGGCGAAGAACTCGCCGGTACGGCCGATCCCGGTCTGCACCTCGTCGCAGATCAGCAGCGCCCTGTGCTCGTGCAGCAGGGCCTGCGCGGCGCGCAGCCAGCCGGGCGGCGGCGCCAGGACGCCCTTGCCCTGGATCGGCTCGACGATCAGGGCCGCGACATCGCCGCGCCTCAGCTCCTTGGCCAGCGCGCCGAGGTCGCCGAGCGGGATGGCGGTGTCCGGCAATAGCGGGTCGAAGCCCTTGCGGAAACCGCTCTCCCCGTTGACGGAGAGCGAGCCGGTGGTCAGCCCGTGGAAGGCGTGGTCGGCGTACAGGACGCGCCTGCGGCCGGTGGCGTACCGGGCGAACTTGAGCGCGGTCTCCACCGCCTCGGTGCCGCTGTTGCCGAAGAACACCCGGTCCAGCCCGGGCGCGTACGAGAGCAGCCGCTCGGCGAGCAGCCCGGGCAGCGGCGAGCAGTCGAAGCGGACCAGGTCCGGCAGGTCGAGGTCCATCACCTGCTGGATCGCCGACCGCACGACCGGGTGGTGGCGGCCCAGCGCGAAGATGCCGAAGCCGGCCAGCATGTCGAGGTACTCGTTGCCCTCGGCGTCGTAGAAGTACGGGCCCTTGGCGCGCTCGTAGTACTTGTCGAACCCGATGGTGTGCAGCATGCGCGGCAGCTGCGGGTTGAGGTGGCGGCCGTGCAGCTCGTACCGCTCGGCGCCGCGTTCGGCGATCAGCGCGGCGAGGTCGAAGCTGGCGGCGGCGGTGCGGTCGGGGTCAGCCGGCATGGCGCTGGTTCGCTCCTCGGTTCGGTAGCAGGTTCTTGGCGAAGACGGCGGTCTGCGCGGCGACTCCGGTGCCGGTCAGGCCGGTCTCCTCCAGGATCTCCCCGCGGGCGGCGTGGCCGAGGAACTCCTGCGGCAGGCCGAGCACCCGCACCGGCACGTCCACGTCGGCGTCGCGCAGCGCCTGGGCGACGGCGGCGCCGACGCCACCGGTGCGGCCGTTGTCCTCGACGGTGACGACCAGCCGGTGGGCGGCGGCCAGTTCCGGCAGGGCCGGGTCGACCGGTTTGACCCAGCGGGGGTCGACCACGGTCGCGGTGAAGCCCTCGGCGAGCAGCAGCCGGGCGGCGTCCAGGCAGGCGGCGGCGGTGGTGCCGACCGCGACCAGGAGGATCTCCGACGGCCGGCCGGTGCGCAGCAGGACGTCCATCCCGCCGATCCGCTCGACGGCCGGCACGGCGGGCCCGATGGTGGCCTTGGGGAAGCGGACCACGGTGGGGGCGTCCGCGACCTCGACGGCCTCGCGCAGCTGGGCCCGCAGCTGGTCGGCGTCGCGCGGGGCGGCGAGCCTGAGGCCCGGGACGACCTGCAGGATCGACATGTCCCACATGCCGTTGTGCGAGGCGCCGTCGCTGCCGGTGACCCCGGAGCGGTCGAGGACGAAGGTGACACCGAGCCGGTGCAGGGCGACGTCCATCAGGACCTGGTCGAAGGCCCGGTTCAGGAAGGTCGCGTAGACGGCGACGACCGGGTGCAGGCCGCCGGTGGCGAGGCCGGCGGCGGAGGTGACGGCGTGCTGCTCGGCGATGCCGACGTCGAAGGTGCGTTCCGGGAAGGCCTTGGCGAAGCGGGCCAGGCCCACCGGTTGGAGCATGGCCGCGGTGATCGCCACCAGGTCGGGCCGCTCGGCTCCGAGCGCGACCAGCTCGTCGCCGAACACCGAGGTCCAGGACACTCCGCCGCTGGGCGAGATCGGCAGGCAGGTGTACGGGTCGATCGGGTTGACGGCGTGGAAGCGGTCGGCCTCGTCCTGTTCGGCGGGCCGGTAGCCGCGTCCCTTGACGGTGAGGCAGTGCACGATGACGGGGCCGCCGAAGTTGCGCGCCTGGCGCAGCGCCTGTTCGACGGCGCCGAGGTCGTGGCCGTCGATCGGCCCGAGGTACTTCAGCCCGAGGTCCTCGAACATGCCCTGTGGCGCGAAGGCGTCCTTGAAGCCCTTCTTGGCCCCGTGCAGCGCGTCGAAGATCGGCTGGCCGACGAGCGGGGTGCGCTGCAGCGCGCCCTTGCCGAGGGCGAGGAAGCGTTCGTACCCCTGGGTGGTACGCAGGGTGGCCAGGTGGTTGGCGAGGCCGCCGATGGTCCTGGCGTAGGAGCGCTCGTTGTCGTTGACGACGATGACCAGCGGCCGGTCGCGGGCCTCGGCGATGTTGTTGAGCGCCTCCCAGGCGAGCCCGCCGGTGAGCGCGCCGTCGCCGATCACCGCGACGGTGTGCCGGTCGTGCTGGCCGAGCAGTCGGGCGGCCTTGGCGAGGCCGTCGGCGTAGGACAGGGCGGTGGAGGCGTGCGAGTTCTCGACCAGGTCGTGTTCGGACTCGCCGCGCGAGGGGTAGCCGGAGAGCCCGCCCTTCATCCGCAGCCGGGAGAAGTCCTGGCGGCCGGTGAGCAGTTTGTGGACGTAGCTCTGGTGACCGGTGTCGAAGACGATCCGGTCGTACGGGGAGTCGAAGACCCGGTGCAGGGCGATGGTCAGCTCGACCACGCCGAGGTTGGGCCCGAGGTGTCCGCCGGTGCGGGTGACGGCGTCGATCAGGAACGCGCGGATCTCGTCGGCGAGCAGCGGGAGTTCGACCGCCGGAAGCTTTCGCAGTTCGGCCGGGGACGTGACGCTGGAGAGCAGTGACATGGGTACACCTCACGACTCGGAGTGGTGCGGTGGTGCCGCCGCCCGGCGGGAGCGGGGCCGGCCCGGGCGCGGGGCCCGGGCCGGACGGGGTGTCCTCGGGAGCGGTGGCGCGGTCGAACGACCGGCTCAGTGGCCGCGGTTGGCGCCGATGGTCTCGGTGATGGCGCGCAGCGACTCCTTGAGCGAGCCCATGGTGGCGAGTACGGCGGTCGGCTCGTAGCCGCAGTGCGCCATGCAGTTGGCGCAGCGCGGGTCCTTGCCGCGGCCGTACTTGCTCCAGTCGGTCTTCTCGACGAGTTCGCGGTAGGTGGGCACGTAGCCGTCGGCCATCAGGTAGCAGGGCCGCTGCCAGCCGAACAGCGAGTAGTTGGGGATGCCCCAGGGGGTGCACTCGAAGTCGGCCTTGCCCTCCAGGAAGTCCAGGAAGAGCGGGCTGTGGTTGAGCCGCCAGCGGCTCCGGTTGCCGCCGGCGAAGGCCTTGCGGAAGAGCTCCCGGGTCTGGTCGACGCCGAGGAAGTGCTCCTGGTCGGGGGCCTTCTCGTAGGCGTAGGCCGGGGAGATCATCATCTCGTCGACCTTGAGCTCGTCGTTGAGGAAGTCCAGCACCTCGATGATGGTCTGCGGGGTGTCGGTGTTGAAGAAGGTGCTGTTGGTGGTGACCCGGAAGCCGCGCCGCTTGGCCTCCTTGATCGCCGCCACCGCCTCGTCGAAGGTGCCCTCCTTGGCCACCGACTCGTCGTGCCGCTCGCGCATGCCGTCGATGTGCACGGCGAAGGTGAAGTACGGCGAGGGCTTGAACTTGTCCATCTTCTTGCGCATCAGCAGCGCGTTGGTGCAGAGGAAGACGTACTTGCGGCGCTCGACGAGCTGGCGGACGATCTCGTCGATCTGCGGGTGCATCAGTGGCTCGCCGCCGGCGATCGAGACCATCGGGGCACCCGACTCCAGGACCGCGCCGACCGCCTGGGCCACCGGCATCCGCTGCTTCAGCACACCCGCCGGGTGCTGGATCTTGCCACAGCCCTCACAGGCGAGGTTGCAGGCGAACAGCGGCTCCAGTTCGACGATCAGCGGGAACTTGTCCCGGCGCTTGAGCAGCTTCTGCTGCATGAGGTAGGTGCCGACCCGCACGGTCTGGCGCAACGGCATGGCCATGGCTAGCTCGCCTCCTGGGGGAGCGTCGAGGATGTGGGGTGGTTCAGGTCCGCGGGGCCGGGCCGGGACTCCTGCCGGTACCAGTCGACCAGGGCGGGTACCGCCGCCCGCAGGGTCCGCCAGGCACGCACCCCCGCCGGGAGGGTTCCGAGCCGCAGCAGTTCGCGCTCGGGGGTGTCCACGACCACCCGCAGGACGGCGGCGGGCAGCGTCGGCCGCCGTTCCCGCAGCGCGGCCAGCACGGCGGCGGCCTCCATGTCGACGGCGAGCGCGCCCTGGAGGTGCAGGGCCCGCCGTTCGAGGCCGCGGACGACGTGGTCGGCGGTGTGGTGCACCCCGGCGTGCGCGGTCAGGCCGAGCTCCTTGAGGGCCCTGGCGAGCTCCGGTCCGGAGTCGACGGGGTACAGGTGCCCCTCCGCGTCGCGCACGCCGTCGGCGACCACGATGTCGCCCGGCAGCACGCCCGGGCCGACCGCGGCGCCGAAGCCGGCCACCACGACCGCGCCGTAGCCGCCGGGGGCGGAGCCGAGCAGCCGGCGGACGGTCAGCGCGGCCCGCCGCCGGCCCATGCCGGTGCGCACCAGCACCGGCGGCCCGCCGGCCGCGCCGCGCCAGTCGCCGCCGCGCAGCGCCCAGACCTCGGGGCCCAGCGCGCAGAGCACCAGCAGCGGTGCGGTGGTCACCGCGCCGCCCCGATCGCCGGGGTGTCGCCGTTCCTGCCGCCGAAGGCGGGGCTGCCGTGCAGGTAGCGGCCGAGCGCGGTGACCGGGAAGACCAACCGGTACAGGTGGTAGTTGATGGAGAAGTCCCACGGGAAGCCGGTGCCGGTGAACTGCGGCTCGTCCCAGGTGCCCTCGGGCAGCTGGGTGCGCACCAGCCAGTCCACGCCGCGTTCCACCGCCGGGTTGGCCCGGCCGTCCGGGCCCTCCCCGGCCGCGAGCAGCGCCATCAGCGCCCACGCGGTCTGCGAGGCGGTGGAGTCGCCGCGCCCGGCCCAGCGGGCCGGGTCCTCGTAGGAGCGCATGTCCTCGCCCCAGCCGCCGTCGGTGTTCTGCCGGTCCTCCAGCCAGCGGACGGCCCGCCGGATCGCCGGGTGCTCGTCCGGGACGCCGGCCGCGACCAGGGCGGGCAGCACCGAGCCGGTGCCGTAGATGTAGTTGGTGCCCCAGCGGCCGAACCAGGAGCCGTCCGCCTCCTGGTTGTGCAGCAGCCACTCGACGCCGCGCCGGGTGCGCCGGTCGCGGGCCCGGCCGGTCTCGGCGAGCATCTCCACCACGTGGGCGGTGACGTCGGCGGACGGCGGGTCGACCACCTCGCCGAAGTCGCAGAACGGCAGCTTGTTGGGCAGCGTGCTGGTGTTGTCGACGTCGAAGGCGCCCCAGGCCCCGTTCTTGGACTGCATGCCGAGGTTCCAGAGCACGCCGCGGTCCATCGCCGCATCGACCTTGGCCGGGTCGGGGTGGTCGACCCGGCCCAGCGCGAGCACCACCTCGGCGGTGTCGTCGATGTCGGGGTAGGTGTCGTTCTCGAACTCGAAGGCCCAGCCGCCGGGGGCCAGCGAGGGCCGCTGGACGGACCAGTCGCCGTCCTTGCGGATCTCCTCGCCGAGCATCCAGTCGACGGCCGAGACCAGCGCCGGGTGGTCGGCCGGCAGCCCGGCGTCGACCAGCGCGATGGTGGCCAGGCAGGTGTCCCAGACCGGGGACTGGCAGGCCTCCAGCCAGCGGCGGCCGTCCTCGGTGTGCACGGTGAAGCGGTCGAAGGAGGAGAGTCCGGCCTTCATCACCGGGTGCTCCAGCTCGTAGCCCTCCAGGTGCAGGGCGATCAGCGAGTACACGGCCGGCGGCTGGATGCCGCCCCAGCAGCCGTCGGCCTCCTGCCGTTCGACGATCCAGCGGCAGGCCTGCGAGACGGCGAGCCGGCGCAGCGGGCGCAGGGCCCGGTGGTGGTAGGCGTGCAGGACCTTGTCGAGGCGCTCGAAGAGGCCGTCCCAGCTGGTGGCGGGGGCGAGCGGCCGGTCGGGGTAGGGGTGGTCCGGGTCGGTGTGCAGCTCGGTGAGCGGGAAGGGCGCCGGACGGACGGGGCGGTGGGCCGAGACGACGGTCAGCGGGACGATGGTCTGGCGGGCCCAGCAGCCGAAGGCGTAGATGTTCAGCGGCAGCCACTTGGGCAGGAAGATGATCTCGGGCGGCATCTCGGGGAGCCGTTCCCACGGCCACCAGCCGAAGAGCGCGAGCCAGATCCGGGTGAAGACCCGGGCGGCCGCGATGCCCCCGGCGGAGCGGACGTACCGCGCGGCGGCCACCATGTGCGGGGCCTCGGGGTCGTCGCCGGCGAGTTTGAGGGCGACGTACGCCTCGACGGTGGTGGACAGTTCGGCCGGCCCTCCGTGGAAGGTGGCCCAGGTGCCGTCCTCCCGTTGCTGGGACCGGATCCACTCGGCGGTGGCCTTGGTCTGGTCCTCGGTCCGGATCCCGAGGAACTGCCGCAGCAGTAAGTCCTCGGCGTCCATCGTGACGTTGGTCTCCAGGTCGCCCTTCCACCAGCCCTCGGAGCTCTGCAGCGAGAGCAGGTGGGTGGTGGCACGGGCCAGGGCCTCCTGCGCGTCGGCCGCTCCGAGGTCCGCCTCACCGGCCGGCCGGAGCTGGTCGGTGTCTTCGGGCTGCCACCGCCCGGCGCCCAGCAGGGTCGGGGGGCGGTCGCCCACCGCGACCGGCTCGGAATCGTACTCAGGGTCGAGCCGGCCGTCCGCGGTTGCTGTCAACGTAACGTCACCTCTCTCGTACCACCACGAATTCGGCGAGTGCGACGAAGTGCTCGCGCACCTCGTCGGACATGGGCACCTCGTCCAGGGCGGCGAGGGCAGTCGTGTGCTGGCGGCGGGCTTCCTCCTGGGTCCAGGCGCGGCCGCCGGCCTCTTCGATCAGCGCGGCCCGGGCGGCGAGCTCGGGCTCGCCCTCCTCGCCGCGGCCCTTCGGGTCGGCCAGCTGCTCGGCGAGCCGGCGCGAGGCCGCGCCGCCCTCGGCCAACGCGGCGGCGACCGGCAGGGACTTCTTGCGCTGGCGCAGATCGCCCCAGTGCGGCTTGCCGGTGACCTCGGTGGCGCCCCAGATGCCGAGCAGGTCGTCCACCGCCTGGAAGGCCAGGCCCAGGTGGTGGCCGTAGCGCTCGAGCGGTTCGGAGACCTTGTCGTCGGCCCCGGCCAGGACGGCGCCGATCGCCGAGGCGGCCGCCAGCAGCGCCGCGGTCTTGCCGCCCTCCATCTCCAGGCACTCGGCGACGGTGACGCTGTCGCGCTGTTCGAAGGCGACGTCCATGGCCTGGCCGTCGATCAGTCGGCGGGTCGCCGTGGTGAGCAGCCGGACGGCCCGCGCGGCGTCGGTGGGGCTCGTACCGCCGGGCACCGCGGCGTCGAGCAGCACCTCCGTGCCGAGCGTCGCCAGGGCGTCGCCGACCAGGATCGCCTGAGCCGGACCGAAGACCGTCCAGGCGGTGGCCCGGTGCCGCCGGGTCTCGTCACCGTCCATCAGATCATCATGGAGCAGGGAGAAGTTGTGCACCAGTTCAACCGCGACCCCGCCCGGCACGCCGACCTCGGCGGCGGCGCCGGTGGCCCGGGCGGAGAGCAGGGCCAGGGCGGGGCGCACGGCCTTGCCGCCGTCGCCCTTGGACGGAGTGCCGTCCCGGTCGATCCAGCCGAAGTGGTACGCGGCGACGGTGTCCATCGGTGCGGCCAAACGGGCGACGGCGGACCGTAGCGGCGGGGTGCAGAGCGTGCGGCTGCGGGCCAGCAGCTCCGGCACCGAGACCGGTTCGGCGTGCGCCGTGCCTCCGACGGCGCTGCCGGTGCGTGACTCCACGTGCGTTCCCTCTCCCTCGTGGTGCCGGACCGCCCGGGGCTGCCGGGTGCTTGCGCTGTCGGTGCGGCTGGTGTCGATGTGGCCGGTGTCGGTGCGGCCGGTGTCGATGCGGCTCGGGTCGGTGCGGCTGGTGCCGGTGTCACCGCTGTCAGTGCCGCCGGTGCGGCCGGTGTCGTTCCCGCCGCGGTCGACGGGAGGCCCGCCGGCTCTGGCGGGGTCCCCGGCGGCGCCCGCCGTCACCGGGGCCACCTCCCGTCGCCCCGATCCACCGGGAGCCGGCTGCCGGCCGCGGCGAGCGCCGCGTCGGCCGCGGCGTGGCCGCTGCGCACGGCCCCCTCCATGGTCGCGGGCCAGCCGGTGGCCGTCCACGCGCCGGCCAGCAAGAGGCCGGGGACGTCCGTGCGGGCCGACGGGCGCAGCAGCGCGCTGCCGGGCGCCGGGTCGAAGGTGGCGGTGCGCTCACGGGTGACGAAGAAGTCCAGCACCTCGGCCCCGGCGGCGGCCGGGAGCAGCCGTGCCAGCTCCGGCAGGTACCGGCGGCGCAGCTCGGCGACCGGCAGGTCGATCTCGTCCTGGACGGCGGACTGCGAGAGCGCCAGGTACTGGGCTCCGGGGTGGGCCCGGCCGAGCCCGGTGCCGGCCAGGCCGGAGTGCGCGGTGCGGTCGAAGACCCACTGCACCGGGGAGCCGAGGGCGGCGAAGAACGGCCGCCGCAGCACCTTGCGGTCGTAGACCACGTGCACGTTGAGGATCGGCGCGGTGCCGAAGTCGGCCAGCCGGTCCTGGCCGGGGAGGGCGTTCGGGGGCAGCAGGGCGGCCGCGCTGTCCTGGGCGCCGGCCAGCACGACGGTCTCGGCGGCGAGCGGCTCCGCGTCGCCTTCCAGATGGACGGCGTGCTGGGGCACCGCCGGCTTGAGCTCCGCGACGCGGGCGCGCAGCAGCACCTTCACGCCGGCGCGTTCCAGCTCGGCGAGCGCCCGGTCGTGGTGGATCACGCCGAGCGGGACGGCGGCCGTGCCGATGTCGGAGGCGCCCGGGTCGGAGAGCAGGCCGGTCTTGAAGACCATCGCCGCCAGCGCCAGCGACACCTGGTCGGCCCGGGCGTTCAGGGTGGCGACGCCGACCAGGTCCCAGAGCGCGGCGAGGGTGTTCGCGTTCTGCCCGTTGCGGCGCAGCCACTCGCCGAAGGAGATCTCGTCCAGTGCCGGGTCGGCGAGGTCCAGGCCCTGGAGCGCCAGCGCGCCGCGGACCACCCGGGCGCGGTCGGCCGGCCCGAGGTGCGGGTAGCGGGCGAGGCTGCCGGCCAGGTGCAGCGGGACGGGCAGGCCGGCCCGGCGCAGCCGCCCGAGGGTGCGCACCGGGGCCGCGTCCGGCCCGGAGACGGAGAGCACCGGGACGTCCAGCCGGTCCTGCAGGTGGACCAGCCGGGCGGCGCCGAGCCGCTCCAGCAGGCCGCGGTAGGCGGTGCAGCAGCGCAGGTACACGTGCTGGCCGTTGTCGACGGTCAGCTCGCCGCGCTGGAAGGAGAACGCCAGCCCGCCGAGCCTGGGCCGCCCCTCGACCAGCGTGACCCGGTGGTCGGCCTCGGCCAGCCGCAGCGCGGCGGTGATCCCGGCCAGGCCGCCGCCGACCACCACGGCGGCCGGGCGCGCGGCATCGGCTCGCCCGGTCATCGGCCCTCCCCCTCGCGATTGCTGGACCGCCCTGCGGCGGTCGCTCCGGCCGGCACGCTCGTGACCGGCCCGGTCGTGGTCAACACTGCCCTGCCCGCTTGTGATTCCCCGCTGACACAGCGTGACAGAACTGCGGTGAGAATCAAGAACGCCCCCCGGCGAGCCCGGAAAGCGCGACGTACGCCTTCTCCCAGCCCGGCAGCGAGACCCGGCCGCGCAGTACGGACTCGGGGTCGGCGGCGATCCGGCCGAGCAGCCGGTGGTAGATCCCCGCCATCGCGGCGGTGCAGGCCCGGCTGCGGCGGTCGAGCATGGGCAGCAGCCGCAGGCCCTCCTCGAAGGCGGCCTGGGCGCGGGCGGCCTCGAAGGCCACCAGGCCGGTGAAGTCGGCGCCGACCGGCGGCCTGGGCAGCGCGAAGCCCTGCTCGCAGCCGAACCGGGCCAGGTCCTCGGCGGGCAGGTAGGTGCGGCCGTTCAGGGCGTCCTCGCGCAGGTCGCGCAGGATGTTGGTGAGCTGCAGGGCCAGGCCCAGGGTGTCCGCGTAGCCCGCGCCGCGCTCGGGGTCGTCGCAGCCGTACACGCCGAGCGAGAGCCGGCCGACCGAGCCGGCCACGCAGCGGCAGTAGACCTTCAGTTCCTCGTAGGTCTGGTACTCGGCGCCCTTGAGGTCCATCTCGACGCCGTCGATCAGTTCGTCGAAGCCGCCGAGCGGGATCGGGAAGCGCCGGGCCGCGTCGGCCAGGGCGACCTTGATCGGGTCAGTGTCGTCCTCGGCGACCGCCCCGGCGCGGACCTCGTCCACCAGTTCCCGGGTGCGCACCAGCGCCTCGGCCTTGCGGTCGGACGGGAGGTCCCCGTCGCCGATGTCGTCGACCCGGCGGGCCAGGGCGTACAGGGCCGACATGGCCAGCCGCTTGGGTTCGGGCAGCAACCGGATGCCGTAGCTGAAGTTGCGTGCCTGAAGTCCGGTGACTGCCTCGCAGTACCGGTACGCCGCCATGACCTGGGCCGACGCCAGTGGTGATGCCGCCACTCGGGCGTTCACCTTCCCTTCGCGAAGATGGCCGCCGCCTTCGCTGCGAGGCGGCGCTTGTCAGGCTTCGCCTGCTGCGCGAGCACGTCGTACCCGGCGTCCTCGATGGCCGCCAGGGCCGCGTACCCGCCGGCGGTGAATCCCGCCAGGAGCAGTCGAAGCCTCCCCCGAACCGTACCTACCAATGGCGCGCCGCGGTCGAGCAGGGTGCGGGCCCGCTGCACCTCGAAGGCGATCAGCTCGCGCACCGGGCCGCCGGCGGTGGGAGCGGCGAGGTCCGCCTCGGTGACGCCGAACCGGGCGAGGTCCTCGGCGGGGAGGTAGATCCGCCCGTGGGCGAGGTCCTCGGCGACGTCCTGAAGGTGTTCGACCACCTGGAGGGCGCTGCAGATCGCGTCGGACAGCTCGATCCGCTCGGGGGTGGAGACGCCGGCGATGGCCAGCACCAGGCGGCCGACCGGGTCGGCGGAGAGGGTGCAGTAGCCGATCAGGTCGTCGTAGCCGGCGTAGCGGGTGGTGGTCTGGTCCACCCGGTTGGCCTCGATCAGGCGGCGGAACGGCTCCGGGGTGAGCCCGTGCCGGTCGACCAGCGGCACGAGGCTGCGCAGCAGCGGGTGGCGGGGGCCCTCGGCGGCTCCCGGGTGGAACGCCGCCTCGAAGACCCGGTCGAGATCGTGCTCCAGTCCGTCCAGCAGTGCGAGGCGGAAGGCGACCTGCCGCGGAGTCGGCGGGCCGGACTGGGCCGAAGGGGTGGCGGGAGGCGTGGCCTCGACCCCGAGCAGGGCGGCGGTGGCGGCCGGATCGGCCAGGTCGCCGTCGCCGGCGTCGTCGACCAGCCGGGCGTAGCCGTAGACGGCCATCAGGTCGTCGCGCCAGGCCGCGGGCAGGAAGAACGGGGCGACCGGGAAGTTCTCCGCGCCCGCCTTGTCCAGGGTCTCCCCCGCGGAGCGGTTCACCGACGTATCTCTGGGCTGGGCCGAAGCCGACACTGCTGTCACTCCCCCGTTCTACACCGCTGGGCATCACCGGCCCGACTCGGACACGCGTCCGAGCGGGGGCGCCACCTCCGGCACACCGCCCCCGCGCATACAGCCTGACACCACGGGGCGCGCCGGAGAAGAGCGCCCCGCCCGGCGCACGGGGGCGCTCACCCCCGCGGCGGCGGGCCACCCGGGGTACCGGCGGGGGCGCACGAACAGGGGGCCGGCCCCGGAAACCCCGGAACCGGCCCCCTGGACGGCCTGCTGCTACGGGCGCTCGCCGCGCTCGTAGCGGCCGACGACCTCTTCGGTCGGGCCGTCCATGATCAGCTCGCCGGCCTCGATCCAGATCGTCCGCTCGCAGACCTCGCGGATCGAGCTGTTGTCGTGGCTGACCAGGAAGACCGTACCGGCGGACTTGCGCAGTTCGTCGATCCGCTTCTTGCTGCGCTGCTGGAACGCCTGGTCGCCGGTGGCCAGCGCCTCGTCGATCAGCAGCACGTCGTGGGTCTTCGCGGCGGCGATGGCGAAGCGCAGGCGAGCGCCCATGCCGGAGGAGTACGTGCGCATCGGCAGCGAGATGAAGTCGCCCTTCTCGTTGATGCCGGAGAACTCGACGATGTCCTGGTAGCGGCTGCGCACGTCGGCCGGCGCCATGCCCATCGCCAGGCAGCCGAGGATGACGTTGCGCTCACCGGTGAGCTCGTTCATCAGCGCCGCGTTCACGCCCAGCAGCGAGGGCTGGCCGTTGGTGTAGATGCCGCCCTTCTCGGTCGGCAGCAGGCCCGCGATCGCGGCCAGCATGGTCGACTTGCCGGAGCCGTTGGAGCCGATCAGGCCGATCGCCTCGCCCTTGTAGGCGGTGAAGCTGACGCCGCGCACGGCGTGCACCTCGCGCACGCCCGCGGAGCGCTTGCGGCTGATGATGCGGCTCAGCGCCGAGGTGGCGCTGCCCTTGCCGGAGCCGGCGCCGTGCACCCGGTAGACGATGTGCACGTCGTCGACGACGACGGTGGGCTCGCGGGCGACGTCCGCGTCCCGGATGGTGTCCAGCTTGCTCAGTTCGACGTCAGCCACGGCCGTACTCCTCCTCGGCCTTCCAGAAGAAGACGTATCCGATCACGAACATCACGACCGCCCACCCGATGGCGTAGGTCCACTGGTGGTGCGGAAGTACCTGGTGCTGGGGCTGGTGCGGGTTGTAGATGATCGGCGCGAAGGCGTGCCGGAGCAGGTCCATGTAGACCGACGCCGGGTTGAGGGACATCAGCGTCTGGATGTAGTCCGGCCATTCCTTGATCTTGTCCTCGATGCTGAACATCACGCCGGACAGGAACATCCAGGCCCGCATCACGAAGGGGATCAGCTGGGAGATGTCGCTGGTCTTGGAGCCGAGCCGCGCCATGACCAGGGCGATGCCCGTGTTGAACATCATCTGCAGCAGCAGGGCCGGGATGATCAGCAGCCAGGTCCGGCCCGGCTTGATGCCGCTGACCAGCACGGTGCCGACCAGCACCACCATCGAGATCAGCAGCTGCTGGAGCTGGATCACGGTGAACGCGATCGGCAGCGAGGCCCGGGGGAAGTGCAGCGCCCGGATCAGCCCGAGGTTGTCGGCGATCGCCCGGGTGCCGGACTGCACCGCGTTCTGGGTGAACTGGAAGACGAAGACGCCGATGCAGAGCCAGGCGATGTAGGTGTCCGGCGGGAAGTTGTCCTTGCTCTTCAGGATCACACCGAAGACCAGGTAGAACACCGCGCAGTTCAGCAGCGGCGTCACGACCTGCCACAGCTGGCCGAGCTTGGCGTCGGTGTACTGGGCCACCAGGCGGGCGGTGGCGAAGGCCCAGATGAAGTGGCGCCGGGCCCAGAGCTGCTTGGTGTAGGAGATCAGGCCGGGCCGCCTGCCGCTCACGGCCAGGCCGTACTTGTCCGCAAGCTGCTTGGGGGTCAGGCCCGCGTCCACCCCCCTGGGGGATGAGAGGCTGACGGGTTCACTCACTGTCGACACATTCGTCCTTCACGCGGGATCGGTCGGGGCGGCCGGTCGACGGGGGTCCGCCGGCCTTGCGCCGATGGGGATCCACTGGATCACGGGGAGAGTCCGGCCGGTGTGTGGTCACCGGCCGCAGCGATCGATCATTCGATCAGATGACCGGTGGCCGGCCCAGCCTGGTCAATCGCCAAACGGTACGCCATCGCATGGGCCGCCGCGGACCGCAGGGTTCGCGCCAGCCCGCCCGGAACCCGCCCCACCAGGCCTTCAGCGCCTCCGAGGAGGGGCGGCGGGCCAGGGTCAGCAGGAACCAGGTTCCCAGATAGAGAGGCACCAACAGGGCCGGAAGGTTCCGTCTGGCGAGCCAAACCCTGTTACGGGCAATGTTGTGGAAGTAGGTGGCGTGCCGGGCGGGCGAGGTCGTCGGGTGGTGCAGCACCACGTCCGCGCGGTAGTCGATGGCCCAGCCGGCGTCCGCCGCGCGCCACGCGAGGTCGGTCTCCTCGTGGGCGTAGAAGAACTCTGCGGGCAGCTGCCCGGCCTGCTCGAACACCGCGCAGCGCACGGCGGTCGCGCCACCCAGGAAGGTGGTCACCCGGGACGAGCGCAGCGGGTCGCTGGCGCGCAGCCGGGGGACGTGCCGGCGCTGGGTCACGCCGGTGTCGGGGTCGGCGATCCGGAAGGCCACGATGCCCAGCTCCGGGTCGGCGGTGAAGGCCTCGCGCAGCAGGCGGGCCGAGTCGGTGCGCGGCAGGTGCCCGTCGTCGTCCAGGAAGAGGACGGCGTCCACGTCCCGGCCGTCGCGGCCGAACAGCTCGATGCCGACGTTGCGCCCGCCCGGGATGCCGAGGTTCTCCGGCAGCTCGACGCTGCGCACGCCCTCCGGCAGCGGCGGCAGCTGGGCGCCCTGGCCCACCACGGCCAGCTCGACCGCCGCGCCCTCCTGGGCGCGCACCGATTCGATCAGGGCGGCCAGTTCCTCGGGGCGGTTGCCCATGGTAATGATGACGGCTCCGAGGCGGAAGCTCTCCGCGCTGGTCGGGGCGCTCATCGCAGCCTGCTGGAGAGGACGATGCTCAGCAGGTGCAGCACGGTCTGCAGCATGGCGATCGCCGCCAGCGCCACCACCGCGACCCGGGTGAAGAACAGCCCGCCGTGGACGGCGTCGGCGATCCCGGCCGCGAGGATCAGCAGCGAGGCCTCGACCGCACCGACCAGTCGGTGGAACTTCAGGAAGGAGGCCGCCCGGCGGGCCTTGGCCACCGAGGACGAGCGCGGCACCGAGGCGCTGTCCTCGACCGCCGTCAGGCCGCTGCGGGCCCGGGCCACGTCCACCAGGTCCGTCTCGGACTTGATCAGGATCGCGCCGAGCGCGGCCAGCGTGCCCAGGAACGCCCACTCCCAGTGCGAGCCGCCGCCCTCGCGGTGCAGCAGGTCGGTGGCGCGCAGGCCCAGCCCCGTGAGCAGGGCCGCCTCGGACATGTAGTGGCCGACCCGGTCCAGGTAGACGCCGGTGAGCGAGGTCTGCCGGCGCCAGCGGGCCACCTCGCCGTCCACGCAGTCCAGCAGCAGGTAGACCTGGATCAGCAGGGCCCCCAGGACCGCGCCCGCGATGCCCGGCACGACCAGCGCGGCGCCGGCCAGGACGCCGGTGAACATCATCAGGTACGTCAGGCCGTTCGGCGTGATCGCCGTCACGGTGGAGAGCACGCGGGTGATCCGCAGCGAGATCCGCCGCATGTACAGGCGCCCGGCCCAGTGCTCGGCGCTGCGGCGCTGGAGCATGCCCTCCGGGTGGATCACCGCGCGCAGTTCCTCGATCGAGGGCCGGCGGGTCAGGTCCACCGGGGGCCGCTCGGCGCCCGCGGTGGAGGGGTCAGCTGTTGACGGCTTGGACATAGTCGGCGTACGCGTCCCTGATTGCTGAGGGGGAGAGGTCGAGGTGCTCAAGGATGGTGAAGCGCCCCGGGCGGGTGTTCGGAGCGTAGTGCACCGCGTCGGTGAACTCCGCCTCGGTGAAGCCGATCTGAGCTGCGGTCACCGGCAGCCCGTGGCTCGCCAGGCGCTCCACGATCAGACCGGTCAGCTCGCGCTCGCCCCGCAGGAAGCTGGCGAACGCGGCGCCGAGGCCGACCTGTTCGCCGTGCTGGGCGGAACGCTTGGGGTACAGCACGTCCAGGGCATGCGAGATCTCGTGGCAGGCGCCCGAGGAAGGCCGGGTGCTGCCCGCGATGTTCATCGCGATGCCGGACAGTACCAGGGCTTCCGCGAGGGCCGTGAGGAGGTCCTGATCCTGAGTGTTACCTGGGTGCCGCAGCAGGTTCTCGCCGGCCGAGCGGGCCATCGCCACGGCCAGGCCGTCCACCGGCTCGCCGGTGACCGCGTGCGACAACTCCCAGTCCGCGCAGGCGGAGATGTTGGAGACCACGTCGCCGATGCCGGCTGCCACGAAACGCGGCGGGGCCTGCCGGATCACATCCAGGTCGACGATGATGCCGATCGGGCTGGGCACCCCGTAGGAGCCGCGGCCGGCGTCGTTGTCGAGCGTGGAGACCGGCGAACAGATGCCGTCGTGGGCCAGGTTGGTGGCGACCGCGACCAGCGGCAGTCCGACCCGGGCGGCGGCGTACTTGGCGGCGTCGATGATCTTGCCACCGCCGAGGCCGACCATCGCGTCGTAGTGCCCGCCGCGCACCGACTCGGCCAGGCGCACCGCGCTGTCCAGGCTGCCGTCGTCCACGTTGTACCAGTCGGCGCCGGGCAGGGCCGGCTCCAGGCGCCGGCGCATCGCCGCTCCCGAGCCGTTGCTGATCGCCACCGCGATCCGGCCCGAGGCGGACAGCCGCTGGTCGGCGAGGATGCCGCCGAGCGCGTCCAGCGCGCCCGGGCGGACCTCGACGAACAGCGGCGACGGAACCAGCCGGGTCAGTACTGGCACGCGATCTCCCGCGCCTTCGCCAGGTCGTCGTGGTTGTCGACCTCGACCCAGGAGACCTCGCCGATCGGCTGCACGTCGATCCGCAGGCCGCGGTTGACCATCTCCTGGTAGCCGTCCTCGTAGTACAGCTGCGGGTCGCGCTCGTAGGTGGCGCGCAGCGCGTCGGTCAGGTCGACGGCGGCGGCGGGGTTGATCACGGTGACGCCGATGTACTCGCCGGTGGCCTCGGTCGGGTCCATCAGCTTGGTGATGCGGCGCATGCCGGCGGCCGGGTCGACGACGACCTTCATCTCCTCGTCAGCGAGCTTCTTCACCGTGTCGAGGGCCAGCAGGATGCCGGGGGCGGTGCCGGCCTCGACGAGGCGCCGGTTGCCCTCCAGCATGGTGCGCTGCACGGACGCCGGGTGCACGGTGTCGCCGTTGGCCAGCAGCAGGCCCTCGGCGAAGAGCTCGCGGGCGCACCAGAGCGAGTACGCGTTGTTCCACTCCTCGGCCTTGTCGTTCTCGACCAGGTGGAGCTTGACGCCGTACTTGCTCTCCAGGGCGTCCTTGCGGTCGTACACCGCCTCCTTGCGGTAGCCGACGACGATCGCCGCCTCGCGGATGCCGACCTCGGCGAAGTTGCCGAGGGTGAGGTCCAGCACGGTCCGCTCCCCGTCGACCGGCACCAGCGCCTTGGGCAGGGTGTCGGTGTACGGGCGCAGCCGGCGGCCGGCGCCGGCTGCCAGAACGAGGCCGATCATGCGGGGTCTCCTGATCCGTCGTGCGGTGCGCGGGGCGGTGCGCGCGGGGTGCCGGGGCACCGGCTTTCCGTCCGGCCGGGCCGCGAATCGGCGCGCCGGTGCCGCCGCGAGTGCGGGCACCGTGCCGTAAGCGATGGTAGGCGACCCGGGCGGCCGGCCCGAACGCGGCCGGGGGCTGCGAGGTGACGGGAGGGTGGCGAAGGAGTGATCGAACGCGCGGGCGAGGCAACGATCGAACGCGAGGGGAACGGATACCGAACAGTCCTGCTATTCCGATGACCCTTCCGGGAACGTATCGGGCCCATCTCTGCCCGGAATCGACCTGCCGACGGTCATGATCCGCCCGGTTGTGCGTGGGACCCGTACCCACCGCCACCCATACGGCAGACTGGAGCCCGACGCCGGCGCCGGTGCCCCCGCTGCGTCCGCTGCACCCGGTGTACCGGACGTACCCCGATGCTTCCGTTGCTCCCCCCCTCCCGAAAGAGGCCCCATGCCCCAGAGCCTGCCGACCAACCCGACACACTTCGACTCCGAGATCGACACCGGTCTCGACGTCGAGACGGACGTGACGGTCGCCCCGGGGGCCTCGACCGGGACCGCCGGCGCCGGTCCCGAGATCCTGCTGGAACTGGTCGACGACGAGGGCGTCACCACCGGCACCGCCGAGAAGCTCTGGGCACACCAGCAGCCCGGCCGCCTGCACCGCGCGTTCTCGGTGTTCCTCTTCGACCGCCAGGGGCGGCTGCTGCTCCAGCGGCGGGCGCTCGGCAAGTACCACTCCCCCGGCGTCTGGTCGAACACCTGCTGCGGCCACCCGTACCCGGACGAGCCGCCGTTCGTCGCCGCCGCCCGCCGCACCGCCGAGGAACTCGGCATCGCGCCGGCGCTGCTCTGCGAGGCGGGCACGGTCCGTTACGACCTGCCGGACGAGGCCTCCGGGCTGATCGAGCGGGAGTGGAACCACCTGTTCGTCGGGCTGGTGACCGCGCCCGTCGAGCCCAACCCCGACGAGGTGGACGACTACGCCTTCGTGACCGCGCAGGAGCTGCGGGAACTGCGCGCCGAGCGGCCGTTCTCGGTGTGGTTCGAGACGGTCTTCGAGGCGGCGCTGCCGGGGATCCGGGAGATCGCCGGGCGGGACTGGTAGGCGGGCGGGACCGGTCGGCGGGCCCGCGGCGCTCAGTCGTCGGTCTCCGGGGGGACGGGCAGCGAGGCCCAGATGACCTTGCCGCCCTCCCCCGTCCGCTCCACGTCGCACACCCCGCCGGCCTGCAACGTCACGCTCTTCACCAGCAGCAGGCCGCGGCCGCCGGTCCGCCCGGTGTCGCTCTCCAGCGCCTTCGGCCGGTACGGGTCACCGTCCTCGACCGACACCCGGACCCAGCCCCGGCGGACCGCCAGCTCGGTCGTCACCTCCGGCGACAGCTTCGCCGCGTGCGTCACCGCGTTGCTCACCAGCTCCGAGACGATCAGCAGCACGTCGTCCACCAGCTCCTGGTAGCGCACCCCGGCCATCCCCTGGGCCAGCAGGCGGTCACGGACCGCGTGCCGGGTCAGCGGCACCGAGGCCTCCTCGGCCGGCACCGGGAAGCGCCACACGCCCTCGACCGGTCCGGCGGGTGCGCGTTCCGGCCCGGCGCGTCTCGGCTCGGCGCGTGCGCGCTCCGGCCCGGCGCGTCTCGGCTCGGCCTTCGCCGCCCCGCTGATCTGCTCCACGTCCAGCCGCCCTTCGTCCGCGACCCGGGGGTGTCCGCGACCCGGGAATCAGGCGTTCCGCTCATGGCGCCCTCGATCCACAGAGGCTAGGAGAGGCACCGACGGGACCGTGGCACCGTCGACAACTTGCCCGTGTCGGACCGCTTCCGGCCGGAACGGACCGCAGCCACCGCCGGGGTCGACCGTTTCCTTCGCGCTCGCCACCACTTCGGCCGGGGTTCGCGCACCGTGGCGACCCATCCCAACCAGCCCGACCACCCCTGCCGACCCGGACGTCCCCCCACCCGGGGAAACGCAGGTGAGAAGCACTCCAGAACCCTGGTAATGTTCTCTCTGTCGCCGAGGGGGCGAGAAAAACCCCGAAGCACACACCCTGTCCGGGTGGCGGAATGGCAGACGCGCTAGCTTGAGGTGCTAGTGCCCTTTATCGGGCGTGGGGGTTCAAGTCCCCCCTCGGACACAACCGAATTCCCCGTGGGATCCGAAAGGAACCCGCGGGGAATTTCTTTTTCCCGGCGCGCCGCCGCCGTCCACGGGTTCTCGCGGGTTCTCCCGGATTCTCCCTGCGGACCGGGTGGCCGCCGCGGCGCTCGCGACCCCCCGCAACCGCTGTGACCCAGGCGACTTCTGCGGCTGTCGTGACCCGGAAAGCGGACACGAGATGGCAACGATCGGACAGTTTGAGCTTCCCTTGAGGTATTCGCCCCTTTTGGCCCCATAGGCTGTCTCCGTTTGTCCGGAAACCAGCACAAAAACCACGACACCACCCGATGAAACCCCGAGCGAGAGGACCGATACGTTGAGTGAGCCAGAGTCTCCGACGGCATCACATCAGAACTACCGGCGATCGCTCGGCACCATCAGCCTGACCGCCGTGGGGCTCGGATCCATCATCGGATCCGGGTGGCTGTTCGGCGCCGAGCGCGCCGCCCGGCTGGCCGGCCCCGCGTCGATCCTGGCCTGGGTGATCGGGGCCGCGGTGGCACTGACCATCGCGCTCACCTACAGCGAGCTCGGGTCGATGTTCCCCAAGGCCGGCGGCATGGTCCGGTACGGCCAGTACTCGCACGGCTCGCTGGCCGGCTACCTCGCCGCCTGGGCCAACTGGATCGCCATCGTCTCGGTCATCCCCGGCGAGGCCACCGCCTCCGTCCAGTACATGAGCTCCTGGCACTTCGGCTGGGCGCAGGGGCTGTACAACGGCAAGGAACTCACCCTGAGCGGGGTGGCACTGGCCAGCGTGCTGCTGGTCGGCTACTTCGTCCTCAACTGGTTCGCCATCACGATGTTCGCCAAGACCAACACGGCGATCACCGTCTTCAAGGTCATCGTCCCGACCCTGACCGCCGGCGCGCTGCTGTTCGCCCACTTCGACACCGCCCACTTCACCGACCACGGCGGCTTCGCGCCGAACGGCTGGAGCGCCGTGTTCACCGCCGTCGCGGTGTCCGGCATCGTCTGGGCCTTCAACGGCTTCCAGTCCCCGCTCAACCTGGCCGGCGAGGCCCGCAACCCCGGCAAGTCGCTGCCCAAGGCCGTCATCGGCTCGATCCTGATCGCCCTGGTGATCTACGTCGCGCTGCAGATCGCCTTCCTCGGTGCCATCCCGGCCGCCGACCTGTCGCACGGCTGGAGCAGCCTCGCCTACACCTCGCCGCTCGCCGACCTCGCGATGGTCTGGGGCCTCAACTGGCTCGCCCTGCTGCTGTACGCGGACGCCTTCGTCTCCCCCAGCGGCACCGGCATGATCTACGCCGCCACCACCTCGCGCATGATCCACGGCGTGCAGGAGAACGGCCACCTGCCGAAGATCTTCGGCAAGGTCGACGCCAAGACCGGCATCCCGCGCCCGGCCCTGGTGCTCAACCTGGTGGTCGCCTTCCTGTTCCTCGCGGTCTTCCGCGGCTGGGGCTCGCTGGCCGAGATCGTCTCGGTCGCCACCGTGATCTCGTACGTCACCGGCCCGGTCGCCGTGATGGCACTGCGCCGCCTCGCCCCGGACCTGCCCCGGCCGGTCCGGCTGCGGGCCATGCCGGTCATCGCCCCCGTGGCGATGGTGTTCGGCTCGCTGGTCCTGTACTGGGCCCGCTGGCCGCTCACCGGCAAGGTCATCCTGCTGATGGCCGCCGGTCTGCCGATCTGGGCCTGGTACGAGCTGCGCAAGCCGTGGGCCGAGCTGAAGCCGCACCTGAAGGCGGGCGCCTGGATGGTCGCGTACCTGTTCGTGATGGCCGGTGTCTCCTGGGCCGGCAGCACCGACTTCGGTGGCCAGGGCTACCTGCCCGAGGGCTGGGACCTGCTGGTCGTCGCGGCCATCGCGCTGGCCTTCTACCACTGGGGCGTCGCCAGCGCCTGGGCCAACCCGTCCCTGGCCGCCGTCCGGCGCGAGCTGGCCGAGGAGGCCGCGGCCGGCGAGGGCGCCGACGGCCCTGCGGGCTCCGGGCGGGAGCCGCGGGAGGCCTCGCGGGCCTGAGGGAGCGTGCAACGCCGAAGGGTCGGTCGAGTCGTCGACCGGCCCTTCGGCGTTGACGGGGGCCGGATGGGACAGGACGGGGCGGGGTGCCGGGTCCCGGTCGGACCCGTCGGCCGTCGGGGGGCGGCCGTCAGCCGCGGCGGGCGCGGCGGATGACGGCGGTGACGACCGGGGGGAGCAGGTCGCGGGCGGCGCGCTTGGCGACATTGGCCGGGCGGCGCAGTTCGGCGGCGCGGGCCCGGCGGGCGGCGAGGTCGCGGGCGGCCTCCTCCTGGGCCTCCTGGGCCGCCCGGCGGGACTGCGAGGCCTCGTTCCGGGCCGCCTCGGAGGTCAGCCGCCGGTGGTGGCGGGAGGGGCGGAACGCGTCGATCCCGTCCGAGCTTCCGGTCATCCGGAGCACCTGCTGCCCGTTCAGGGTCTCGGAGCTGAGGTAGCAGCCCTCGGCGAGGTCCACCCGGTCGAGCAGGTCGCGCTGGAACGGCTCCGGATCCCCCCAGGTGCCGTAGAACTTGCACTCGGTCAACATGATCGGCTTGAGCCCGTGGTTGAAGACCGCGCCCCAGGTCGCGGCGGCCACGCCCGGGGTGTGCTGCGAGCGGTAGTCGTCCAGGACGACGACACCCTGGTCCTGGAGCGCGACCCGGGCCACCTGGAGGTCGCCCACGACGTGCTCGTACAGGTGCGAGGCGTCGATGTGGATGAAGCGGAACGTGCCCGCCGCGATCCGCCCGCCGGCCAGGACGGAGGTCGGGGCCTGGATTATCTCCGGCAGTTCCTCGTGGAAGGCGAGGTAGTTGACCTCGAAGGCCGAGCGGGTCAGCGACTTCCGGTAGGAGATGTCCATCTCGGCCGCGTTCTCGTCGTCCGGCGCGTCCGAGTCGAAGAGGTCACAGACGGTGAAGGACTCGCCGGGCTGGAGGTGCTCGCCGATCACGATCGCGCTGCGGCCCAGGTACGCACCCATCTCCAGCAGGTCGCCGGTGACCCCGGTCTTCTCCTGCCGTCCCATGAACCAGTCGAACGAGTGCCGGTCATGCTCCCAGAACCAGCCCGGAACGTCGTCCAGCACGGCTGGTTCGGCAGGCCGCTGCGACTCGTCCTTCAACGCGGCATCGGTCACGGGATGCTCCTTATGCGGTACGGATGACCTGCGGATTTGAGCCAGATCTCAGCCCGGTGGCAGCCCCCGCCCGACCGTGGGACACGCTGGTCCCGGACCATGTGCACCACTACGAACCACTGGCAACAGTAGTGCCTCACCGCTGAGTTCGCTGCAATCTACAGCGGTGCCCGCGGGCGTGAGGAGCTTTTCGCGCAATGATTTTCGCGGACCGTCGTTTCGCTGCCGGAGGGTGAACACGGAGCCTTCGGGACGGTTCGTCCGGTGTCCCGCGGCGGCGGACCACGGGGGGGGGGGGGGGGGGGGGGGGGGGGGGCCGACGGGGGGGGGGGGGGGGGGGGGTGGAGGTG
>NZ_JBWKEQ010000002.1:76900-177822 GCF_056435365.1 Kitasatospora sp. NPDC043949
ATCTCCGTGGGCCTGCATTCCGCGCCTGCAGGATACCCCCCCCCCCTCCCCCCCTCTCCCCCCCCCCCCCCCCCCCCCCCCCCCCCCCCCCCCCCCCCCCCCCCGCACGCTGATCGTCAACTGGACGTCCGACGGCGGGCGGTGGAGCTGACGGCGGAGGCGGTGGGGGGCGGCCCGGTGCCGTGGCCGTGCGAGGCCCTTGAGCGGTCGGACGAGCGGCGCGCGGGCGCGGGGCCGAGCCGTCCGACGAGTACACCGCGCGGTTCGCCCCGGGGTGACCCGTCGGCCCACCGGGCCGGATTGGCTCTTGCGCGCGGCCGACCGGGCCGCCTTGACTGGCCCTTTGACTAGCGCTGTTGGTCAATCGGCCGACCGGATGAGAGGACACTCGGTGCAGCAGCACGCGGAGTACGGCGACCAGTACATCGACGGCGCCTGGCGGCCCTCCCTGGATGACGCCGGGTCGATCGAGGTGCTGAACCCGGCGACCGAGCAGGTGCTCGCCACCGTGCCGGCCGGCGGGCCCGCCGACATCGACGCCGCGGTCGCCGCGGCCCGCCGGGCGGCCCGCGGCTGGGCGACGACCGCCCGCGCGGACCGGCTCGCCCTGCTGACCCGGTTGCGGGACGGAATCGCCGCCGCCCAGGAGGAGATCACCGCCACCGTGGTCGCCGAACTCGGCGCCCCGGTCGGCTTCGCCGCCGCCGTGCACGCCGGAGCGCCGCTGACCGTGGCGACCTCCTACCTGACACTGCTCGCCGAGCACCCCTTCGAGGAACGGATCGGCAACTCGGTGGTGCTCGCCGAGCCCGCCGGGGTGGTCGCGGCGATCACGCCGTGGAACTACCCGCTGCACCAGATCGTCGCCAAGGCCGTCCCGGCCCTGGCGGCCGGCTGCCCGGTGGTCCTCAAGCCCGCCGAGGACACCCCGCTGGTGGCCCGGCTGTTCGCCCGGCTGGTGCACGAGGCGGGCTTCCCCGCGGGCACGTTCAACCTGGTGACCGGCACGGGCGTGGTGGCGGGTGCGGCGCTCGCCGCCCATCCGGGCGTGGACATGGTCTCGTTCACCGGATCCACCGCCGTCGGCCGACAGGTCGCCGAGACGGCGGGCCGGGGCCTGAAGCGCGTCGCCCTGGAACTCGGCGGCAAGTCCGCCAACGTGGTGCTGCCGGGCGCGGACCTGGCCCGGGCGGTCAACGTCAACATCGCCAACGTGTTCGCCAACTCGGGCCAGACGTGCAGCGCGTGGACCCGCCTGCTGGTGCACCAGGACCAGTACGAGGAGGCCGTCGCGACGGCCGCGAAGGCCGCCGCCAAGTACGCCCCGGGCGATCCGACCGACCCGCAGACCCGGATCGGCCCGCTGGTCAACGCCAAGCAGCTGGCCAGGGTGCGCGGTTACGTCGAGGGCGCGCTCGCCGCGGGCGCCCGGCTGGTCGTCGGCGGCGCGGAGCCCGTCCCCGGCCTGCCCGCCGGCTTCTACGTCCACCCGACCGTGCTCGCCGACGTCACGGGGGACATGGCGATCGCCCGGGAGGAGGTGTTCGGCCCCGTCCTGGTGGTCCTCCCCTACCGGGACGAGGACCACGCCGCCGAACTCGCCAACGACACCGAGTACGGCCTGGCCGGCGGCGTCTGGGCCGCGGACACCGACACCGCCGCCGCCTTCGCCCGCCGCCTCGACACCGGCCAGGTCGACCTCAACGGCGGCCGCTTCAACCCGCTCGCGCCGTTCGGCGGCTACAAGAGCTCCGGCCTCGGCCGCGAACTGGGCCGCCACGGCCTGGAGGAGTTCCTCCAGTGCAAGTCGCTCCAGTACTGACCGCGGCGCCGAGCGGGGTACCGGCCGCGGCACCGGCTCCGGGCCCGCCGCACGTGGGGCGGCGGGCCCGGGGGTTCGGGCATCGAGGCCGGTCGGGCGGGGCCGGTCAGGTGAGGTCGACGCCCGGGTAGAGGGGGAAGGGGGCGAGGAGGTCGGCGGCGCGCTTGGCGGCGCCGTCGCGCACGGCGTCGTCGAGGCGGTACTGGGCCTTGGAGGGGGCGCCGCCCGCGGTGGTGGTCGGGGTGGTGGCGCGCAGCACGGTGTCGATCAGGGCGGCGATCTCGTCCATCTCGGCGGTGCCGAGGCCGCGGGTGGTGAGCGCCGGGGTGCCGAGGCGCACGCCCGAGGTGTACCAGGCGCCGTTCGGGTCCTGCGGGACGGAGTTGCGGTTGGTGACGACGCCCGAGTCCAGCAGCGCCGCCTCCGCCTGACGACCCGTCAGGCCGTAGCCGGAGACGTCGGCGAGGACGAGGTGGTTGTCGGTGCCGCCGGTGACCAGCCGGCCGCCGCGGCGCAGCAGGCCCTCGGCGAGCGCCCGGGCGTTGTCCACGACGGCGCGGGCGTAGGTCCGGAACTCGGGCCGGCGGGCCTCGGCGAAGGCGACCGCCTTGGCGGCCATGACGTGCGAGAGCGGCCCGCCGAGCACCAACGGGCAGCCGCGGTCGACGTGTTCGGCCAGTTCGGTGTCGCACAGCACCATGCCGCCGCGCGGGCCGCGCAGCGACTTGTGGGTGGTCGTGGTGACGATCTGGGCGTGCTGGACGGGGTCGTGGTCGCCGGTCAGCACCTTGCCCGCGACGAGGCCGGCGAAGTGCGCCATGTCGACCATGAGGGTCGCGCCGACCTCGTCCGCGATCTCGCGCATCCGCCGGAAGTCGACCAGTCGAGGGTAGGCGGAGTAGCCGGCGACCAGGATCAGCGGGCGGAACTCCCGGGCGGTCTCGCGCAGCGCGTCGTAGTCGATCAGGCCGGTGGCCGGGTCGGTGCCGTAGCTGCGCTGGTCGAACATCTTGCCCGAGATGTTGGGTCGGAAGCCGTGGGTGAGGTGGCCCCCGGCGTCCAGGGACATGCCGAGCATCCGCTGGTTGCCGAGCGACTGGCGCAGCTGCGCCCAGTCCTGCTCGGTGAGGTCGTTGACGCCCCGGACCTTGGCCCGCTCCAGCGCCGGGCTCTCCACCCGCCGGGAGAGGACGGCCCAGAAGGCCGTGAGGTTGGCGTCGATGCCGGAGTGCGGCTGGACGTAGGCGTGGTCGGCGCCGAACAGGGCGCGGGCGTGCTCGGCGGCGATGGTCTCGACGGTGTCGACGTTGCGGCAGCCCGCGTAGAAGCGCCGGCCCGCGGTGCCCTCGGCGTACTTGTCGCTGAGCCAGTTGCCCATGGCGAGCAGCACGGCCGGGGAGGCGTAGTTCTCGCTGGCGATCAGCTTGAGCGAGGCGCGCTGGTCCTCCAGCTCCCGGCCGATGGCGGCGGCGATCCGCGGCTCCACGCCGGCGACCACGTCGAGGGCGCTGCGGAAGGCGGTGTCGGCGGCCGCGCCGGCGGCGGTGTGCGGGGCCTGGGCGGCCTCAACGGCATGAGGGGTGTGCGGGGTGGCCAAGGCGGTCTCCTCGTGGTGCACGGACGAGTACGGACGGCCCAGGCGCTCGGCAACTGTCGTGCGGGTGCACGGAGCCGCTTCCCGATGGTCGGTTCCATCCGTGCGCGCCAGTCGCGGCTCCCCGGGATCGTACCAATGCCCGGGGGGATGTGGCGGAGATCTCAGGATTCGGGACGGCACGCCCGTTTCGCCCCTCGATGTCCGTTCTTCCGCAACGCCGGTATTGCGGCGCAATGACGCCGAATGAAGCCGCAATACGCGCCGAAACAATGCCGGGAAAAACCGCCGGAGGTGATTTGCGGACCTCCCCGCGCATCCGGTCTGATGGCGCTCGAACGGCCGACGGGAAACCCCCGGGGGCCGGTTCGGAAATGCACACCAGCGCACCCTCACCCACAGGGCGGCGGAGAATTCGGGGAGTACGCCTCTCATGGCCGTGGTCGAAACAGCAGCGGGCTCCGTCCCCGCACCCGCCGCGCCGAGGCTGCTCGGCCGGCTCCTGCGCGACCGGGTCGGCGCCGCCGCCCTCGCCGTCGTCCTGCTTTTCCTGCTGCTCGCCCTCGCCGCCCCGCTGATCGCCGCCCTGTACGGGAAGAACCCGGTCGAGCACTACGGCCAGAACTCCCCCGGCCTGCTGAGCGACAGCGGCCTGCCCGTCCTGCCGAACGGCGGCATCTCGGGCGACTTCTGGTTCGGCCTGGAGCCGGGGCTCGGCCGGGACGTCCTGACCCAGTTGCTCTACGGCATCCGCACCTCGCTGCTGATCGCCTTCGCCTCCGCCGCCGTGACCACCACGCTCGGTGTGCTGGCCGGGGTCGCGGTCGGCTACCTCGGCGGGATCGCCGACCGGCTGTTCGGCTTCCTGGCCAACGTGCTGCTGGCCTTTCCGACCCTGCTCCTGCTCCTCGCGCTGAGCCCCGTCATCCAGTCCCGACTGGTCGATCCGGGCACCGCGGAACCGGAGTGGATGCAGTTCCTGGTGCTGATCCTGGTCTTCTCCGCGTTCGGCTGGATTCCGCTCGCGCTTTCCCTGCGGGCCACCGTGCGGTCGCTCCGGGAAAGGGATTTCGTGCAGTCCGCCCGGGCCCAGGGCGCCGGCCGATTCCATGTCGTCGTCCACGAACTGCTGCCGAACGTCCGCTCGCAGCTGCTGGTGCACGCCACCATGGCGGTGCCGACCTTCGTCGCCTCCGAAGCGGTGCTGTCCTTCCTCGGCGTCGGCATCACGGAGCCGATCCCGGACTGGGGGCGGATGATCTCCCGCGGCTCCGAGGTCTTCCAGGCCGATCCGACCTACATGGTCTTCCCCGGTGTCGCCCTGCTGCTCTTCGTGCTCGCCTTCAACCTGCTCGGCGACGCCGTCCGGGACGCGCTGGACCCGCGCGCCGCCCGCTGAGCCCCGCCCTTCTCCGTCCATCACCCCACGCCCGCCCCGACCCGCCCCGGCTCCCGGGGCAAGGAGAGATTCGCCATGCGCTGGACCAGACCGTCCCTCGCCGTCGTCGCCACCGCCCTGCTGGCGACCGCCTGCTCGGCCGGCGCGGGCACCGGCCCGGCGCCCGCCGGGGCGGCCGCCAAGGAGACGTCCCCGCTGACCGCCGCGCTCGGCGGCGAGAAGGAGAGCGCCGGACCGGCCCCCGCCGTTGCCGGCGCCCGCGTGGGCGGCACCGTGAACGTGTACAACAGCGTCGAGTTCCGCCACCTCGACCCGCAGAAGGTCTACGCGGGCGCGACGTACAACGCCTCGCTGCTCTGGGGCCGCCAGCTGACGCAGTACCAGGTCGTCGACGGCAAGGCCAAGCTGGTCGGCGACCTGGCGACCGACACCGGCACCTCCGGCGACGGCGGGCGCACCTGGACGTACAAGCTCAAGGACGGCGTGGCCTGGGAGGACGGCAAGCCGATCACCGCCCAGGACGTCAAGTACGGCATCGAGCGCAGCTTCGGCAAGGGCTACGAGGTCGGCCCGCCGTACTGGCCGCAGTGGCTCACCGGTGAGGCCAGCTACGAGGCGGCGCGCGCCAAGTACGCCGGCCCGCAGGACGGCGACCTGGCCGCGATCGAGACGCCCGACGAGCACACCATCGTCTTCCACTTCCCGCAGCCGCAGGCCGACGTCCCGTACATGGCCGCGCAGTCCTCGTCCTCGCCGGTGCGCCGGGACAAGGACACCGGGACGGACTACGACCGGCAGCCGTTCGCCACCGGCCCCTACCGGATCGTCGAGCACGTCCAGAACACCCGCATGGTGCTGGAGCGCAACCCCGCCTGGAAGGCCGAGACCGACCCGATCCGCAGCCAGTACCCGGACAAGTTCGTCTTCACGTTCGGCAAGGAGGCGCTCAACATCAACCAGGAGATCCTGTCCGGGCGCGACGGCGGCGCCAGCGCCACCACCGCCTCCGACGTGCTCTCCCCCGAGCTGTACCAGACCGCCGACACCGACCCGAAGGCCAAGGACCTGGTCGTCTCCGGGCGCCAGGGCGCCTTCGTCACCCAGCTGGTGATCAACAACGAGCGGGTGCCGGACGTCGAGGTCCGCAAGGCCCTGCACCTCGGCTACCCCCGCCAGCAGGCCCGCCAGGTCCAGGGCGGCTCCCGGATCGGCGAACTCGCCACCACGCTCAGCTCGCCGGCACTGATCGACTGGGAGAAGTACGACCTCCACCCGGTCAAGCCCGAAGGCGACCCGGAGGCCGCCAAGGCCGCGCTCGCCAAGGCCAAGCAGGCGCCGACGAGCCTGACCTACGGGTACAAGAACACCCCGGACGGGCAGCGCACCGCGCAGGTGCTGGTGGACGGCTTCGCCAAGTCGGGCATCACCATCGTGCCCAAGCCGATCGACCCCAAGGCGTTCCTGGACGAGGTGCACCGCGCCGACTCCCCGTACGACCTGTTCGAGGAGACCTCCTCCGTCGACTGGCCGACCCCGTCCACGCTGATCCCGTTCTCCTTCGACGGCCGCGCCGGCAGCGACCTCAACTCCGCGCGCTACCGCAACCCGGCGGTGGACAAGGAGATCGACCGGATCAACCAGATCGGCGAGCCGCGCGCCAAGGCCAAGGAGCTGTACGCGCTGGAGAAGACCGTGATGCAGGACGTCCCGGTGCTGCCGTTCGTCTACGCGAACGTCAACCAGGTGCGCGGCTCCAACGTCGGAGGGGCGTTCATCCACCCCATCTACGGCACGGTCAGCCTGGCGTGGCTGTACCTGAAGTCCTGACCGCCGCACCCGCCCCCGCGCCGGTCGGTGCGGGGGCGGGCCCCTGAACTCCCGCACTCCCCGTGCACTCCACGTAGTCCTGCCCCGCGTACGCCTCCCCGTCCCGTCGACCCCGGACCGGCCATGCTCTCCTTCGCCCTGCGGCGGACCCTCCAGGCCCTCGCCGTCCTGGTCGCGGTCTCCGCCGCCGCCTTCGCCCTCTTCTACGCCGCGCCCGCCGACCCGGCCCGCGCCGCCTGCGGCCCGCGCTGCGACAGCGGCCAAGTCGCGGCGGTGCGCCAGAGCATGGGCCTGGACCAGCCGCTGCTCACCCAGTACACCGACTACCTCACCGGGGTCGTCGCCGGGCGCGACATCGGCGACGTGGACGGCTCGGTCATCCACTGCGACGCGCCCTGCCTCGGCTACTCCTACCGGCTGCACCAGCCCGTCACCGAGGCCCTGGCCGACCACCTGCCGGTCACGTTCTCGCTCACCGCCGGCGCTCTCGCCGTCCTGCTGGTGCTCGGCCTCGGCACCGGGTTCGTCTCCGCGCTACGGCACGGCGGCCGCACCGACCGGCTGCTCTCCGGCTTCACCCTCGTCGGCGCCAGCGTGCAGATCTACTTCCTCGGATACGTCGCCCAGTGGGCACTGGTCTACTCCACCGGCCTGCTGCCACTGCCCTCCTACACCCCGCCGACCGAGGACCTCGCGGCCTGGGCGGGCGGGCTGCTGCTCCCCTGGCTCGTCCTCGGATTCGTCAACTCCGCCGTGTTCGCCCGGCTTTCACGCTCCCAGCTGCTGGAGACGATGAACGAGGAGTACGTCCGCACCGCGCGCGGCAAGGGCCTCGGCCGGCTGCGCGCCCACCTCAAGTACACCTCGCGCGGCGCCGCCGGGCCGCTGGTGCAACTGCTCGGCCTGGAGGCCGGAGTGCTGCTCGGCGGGGCGGTCATCACCGAGACGGTGTTCGGGCTGAACGGGGTCGGGCGGTTCGCCGCCCAGGCGGTGTCCGGGCAGGACCTGCCCGCAGTGGTCGGCGCGGTACTGCTGGCCGCCTGCTTCGTGGTGCTGTTCGTCGCGCTGGCCGACCTGGTGGTGGCCTGGCTCGACCCGCGAATCCGCCTGAGCTGACTGGAGCCGTTCGATGACGTCCACTGTTGAGTCCGTGCCCGGGGGCGCGCCCGGAGCCGTGTCGGAGGCCGTTCCTGGGCCTGGTGCCGCGCCTGCCGCAGAGCCCGTGCTGAGCGTTCGCGATCTGACCGTCACCTTCGCCGACCCGCGCGGCGGCGCTCCCGTGACCGCCGTCCGGGGGCTCTCCTTCGACCTGGCCGCCGGTGAAGTCCTCGGCCTGGTCGGCGAGTCGGGCTCCGGCAAGTCGGCCACCGGACTCGCCGTCCTCGGCCTGCACGACCCGCGCACCACCACCGTCACCGGCTCGATCCGGCTGGACGGGCAGGAGCTAGTGGGCGCGACGGAGTCCGCGCTGCGTCCGGTCCGGGGCGGCCGGGCCGCGCTGGTCTTCCAGGACGCGCTCACCTCGCTCAGCCCCTTCCACGGCGTCGGCGCCCAACTCGCCGAGATGTACCGGCTGCACCACCCCGGCGCCGGTCGCGCCGAGGCCCGCCGACGCGCCGCCGCGATGCTCGACCGGGTCGGCATCCCGGCCGCCCTGGTGCGTGACTTCCCGCACCAGTTCTCCGGCGGGATGCGCCAGCGGGTGATGATCGCCATGGCGCTGATGAACGACCCGCAGGTGCTGATCGCCGACGAGCCCACCACCGCCCTGGACTCCCGAGTGCAGCGGCAAGTCCTCGACCTGCTCGGCGAGTTGCAGCGCGAGCACGGCACGGCGGTGCTGCTGGTCAGCCACGACCTCGGCGTGGTCGCCGGGACGACGGACCGCACGCTCGTGCTGCGCGGCGGCGTCCAGGTCGAGTCCGCGCCGACCGCCGAGCTGCTGGCCGCGCCGCGCGAGCCGTACACCCGCGCACTGGTCGGGGCGGCGCTCACCCTGGACTCCGTACCCGGCTCACCACTGCCGACAGTTGACGATCCGTCACCCATCGCCGCATTCGCGCCCCGGGCTGTCGGACGCCCCGAGCGCTGGCTCGCCGAGGTGGCGGACCTCGCCGTCCACTTCCCCGGACGGCGCCGCCTCCCCAGCCTGCGCGCCGAGCCCGTCCGGGCAGTGGAGGGCGTAGGACTGCGGATCGCCCCCGGCGAGACGCTCGGACTGGTCGGCGAGTCCGGCTCCGGCAAGTCCACCACCGCCCGCGTCCTGGCCGGCCTCCAACAGCCCACCTCGGGAACGGTGTTGTACGACGGCCAGGACGTCACCCGCCCGGGCCGGGAGCTGCGGCGCCGGCTCAGCCGGGAGATCCAGCTGGTCTTCCAGGACCCGTACGCCTCCCTCAACCCGCGCCGCACCGTCGCCCAGACCCTCGACACCCCGCTGCGCCTGCACACCTCACTCGACGCGGCGCAGCGGCGGGAGCGCTCGGCCGAACTGCTGGACCAGGTCGGGCTGCCCGCCGCCCACCTGGACCGCTACCCGCACGAGTTCTCCGGCGGACAGCGCCAGCGGATCGGCATCGCGCGGGCCCTCGCCCCGCAGCCGCGCCTGATCATCGCGGACGAACCGGTGTCGGCCCTGGACGTCTCGGTCCAGGCGCAGGTGCTCAACCTGCTGATGGAGCTGCGCGAACGCCTCGGCGTCGCCTTCCTGTTCGTCTCGCACGACCTCGCCGTGGTACGGCACTTCTGCGACCGGGTGGCCGTCATGCACCGGGGCCGACTGGTCGAGTCCACCGACCGCGACCGCCTGTTCAGCGCGCCGCACACCGAGTACACCCGGGAACTGCTGGCCGCAGTGCACTAGCGCTGGCGCCGGTCCTCGCGGGGGGCGGCGGCCGTGAGGGGACTGGCCGTGGCCTCGCGGGGGTCGGTGGGGAGGAGTGCGTAGAGGCGCATGTCGCGGCGCTCGTCGTCGTACCCGGCGGAGGCGGCCGGGACGGTCGTGACCAGCGGGACGTACGGGTCGGTGCCCGCCTCCCGGACCACGGCGAGGTCGGTGAGGCGCCAGGGGCGAAGGATGAAGGGGCCCTCGTAAAGCGTTGGCACGATCAGGGGCCCTCGGTCCATGCTCGAAGCCTGTCATGTGCGATCAAGGAGCCCCAGCGAATATGTCCGCCAGCGATCAATCCGACTCCGCAGGAGACCGCGCAGCCGTCGACCGCGAGCTCGTCGAGGCCGCCCGGGCGGTGGCCCGGCGCTACTGCCGGGGCGACAACCACACCGTCGCGGCCGCCGGGCGCAACGCCGACGGGCGGATCGTCACGGCCGTGAACGCCTACCACTTCACCGGCGGCCCGTGCGCGGAGCTCGTCCTCATCGGCGCGGCCGCCGGCCAGGGCGCGTACGACCTCACCACGGTCGTCGCGGTCGGCGACCAGGACCGGGGCGTCGTGCCGCCGTGCGGCCGCTGCCGGCAGGTGCTGCTCGACTACTTCCCGACGGTCGAGGTCATCGTCAAGCGGGGAACGGAGCTGCTCGCCCTGCCCATCCTCGACCTGCTCCCCGAGGCGTACGTCTGGGCCGAGCACCAGGACGGCTAGCGGCCCTGCCTTCGAGTCGCCCGAGTGGCCGTTCGCCCGTCGTTCGGCTGCGCGAGCGCGACTCCAGGCACTAGCGTGCTGGCGACGTGTCGTAGTGATCGCCAACCGAGGGGGCACATTGTCGGACGACCTGCTCACAGCAAAGATCAACCACGGGTTCGACCACCTCGACGCCGACGGCGACGGGCTCCTCACCGAACGGGACCACGCCCTCATGGGCATCGCCGTCGCCCGCTCGCTCGGCCACCAGGAGGGCTCGGAGGCCGAGGCCGTCATCGTCCGCGCGTACCTGACGGTCTGGCACGACCTGCACCTCGCCCACCTGCCCGCCGGCACCGAGGCGATCACCCGCGAACAGTTCGTCCGCTCGACCGGCGCCCTCTCCGACGACCCCGAGGCCGCGCGGACCAGCTTCGGCGCACTCGCCGACGCCTTCCTCGCCGTCGCCGACACCGACCGCAGCGGAACGGTCGACGCCGGCGAGTTCTTCGTCTTCCAGCGCGGCCACTTCGCCGGCCTCTCCCGCGACGACGCCGACGAGGCCTTCCGCCACCTCGACCGCGACGGCGACGGCACCCTCTCCGCAGCCGAGTTCACCAGCGCGATCATCGAGTTCTGGACCAGCCGCGACCCCGACGCCCCCGGCAACTGGTGGACGGGCAAGCCCCCGCACACCCTCTGACACCCCCTCCGGCAGAGCCGCCCCCTCGCCCGCCGGAACGCGAGGCCGGCGGCCCGCCCAACTCGCCGTGCCCGCCGGGTGGTCAGGTGGCGGGGACGATGCGCTCGACGATGGTCTCGATCAGGGCGGGCAGGGTGTCGGTGCCCAACACCTCGGGCAGGGTGAGGTGTTCGACGATCAGGCCGGTCATCGCGAGGTAGAGGACGAGGACGGTCTCGCGGTCGCCGGGCAGTCCTCCGTCGAGGTGGTAGGCGACGTTGGCCTCCAGCTGCTCGCGGATGGTGCCGGTGAGCTGGGCCCGCAGGCCGGGGCGGCGGGTGGCCTCCAGGCGCAGTTCGAGCATCGCGAGGTAGCCGGCCCGGTCGGCGGAGATGCGGCGGATCAGGTCGTGCATCAGGGCGGTGACCAGGGCGCGGTCACGCGGGGCCCGCAGCAGGTCGGCGATGACGGCCGGGTCCGGGGTGAGCCGGTGGTGGATGTGCCGGGCGGTCTGGTGGAGCAGGTGGTCGCGGTTGGCGAAGTAGTTGGAGGCCGTGCCGTTGGGGACGCCGGCCTGCACGTCGACCGCGCGGAAGGTGAGGCCGCGGGCGCCGTCGCGGGCGAGGACCTCGATGGCGGCGTCGGCGAGGGCGGTGCGGCGGGCGGGGTTCTGGACCATGGGCCGATTCTCTCTCGCGGGGTTTTCGGGGACCGGGGCGCCCGGGCCTGAAAACATCCTGGCAACCACTATGGCTGGAGTACTATAGTCGGAGTGGTTAGGCGACAGGCCGCGCGGTCCGCGCCGCTTCCCGACTCCAGAGGACCTGCATGCGCAAGCTCAGCTACTTCATCGGCACCACCATCGACGGCTTCATCGCCGGCCCGGACGACAGCTTCGACTTCTTCGCGCCGTTCCTCACCGAGGACTACACCTCGGCGCTCTTCGCCGAGTACCCGGAGACCATCCCCACCCCCGGCCGCGCGGCGTTCGGCATCGCGGAGGCACCCAACAAGCGCTTCGACACCGTCGTCATGGGCCGCGGCACCTACGCACCGGGGCTGGCCGTGGGCCTCACGAGCCCCTACGCCCACCTGCGGCAGATCGTGGTCTCCCGCACCCTCGGTGCCGGCCCGGACCCGGCGGTGGAGGTCACCGCGGAGGATCCGGTGGCCCTGGTCCGCAGGCTGAAGCAGCAGGACGGGCTCGACATCTGGCTCTGCGGCGGCGCCGACCTGGCCGGCCAGCTGCTGCCCGAGATCGACGAGTTGATCATCAAGCAGTACCCGGTGGTGGCTGGGTCGGGCATCCCGCTGTTCCGCGCGGAGTTCGAGCCCCGCGCCTTCACGCTCACCGACAGCCGCGTCTTCGAGCACGGCAACGTCGTCCTCACCTACGTGCGGACCACCCCGGACGCCGCCTGACGCCCACCACCGGGCGGACGCGCGGGGCGCGGGGCACGGGACACACGGGGCGAGAGGCGCTATCGCGGCGCGGGCACGAGGACGTACCGTGGGCGCTCCCCAAGCCGAGAGGTCGAACCCGTGTCCGAGGAGGCCCTGCCGTTCTTCGTCTACGGCACCCTGCGCAGCGGCGGCCGCAACCACGCCGCCCACCTGGCCGGACGCTGCGCCGACATCCGCCCGGCCGTGCTGGACGGCGCCACGCTGCACGACGGCCCCGGGTACCCGTACGCGGTGCCGGACGCGACGCCCGGGCGCCGGATCGTGGGCGAGCTGATCACCGTACGGCCCGGCGCGTACGCCGGAGCGCTCGCGGCGCTGGACCGGCTGGAGGACTGCCGGGCGGACGGGACCGGCCTGTACGTACGGCGGCGGCTGCCGGTGCGGACGGCGGCGGGCGAGGTGCGGGAGGCCTGGGTGTACTTCGCCGGGCCCGTCGTCGAGAGCCGGCTGCGGGAGCGGCCCGCGGTGATCGACTCGGGGGACTGGGCGGACCGGTAGCGGAGGACGGGCGGGAGACGACCGGCCGGATACCGCCAGGTAGGCTGCCCCGACAGTTGTTCTCTCTACTCACGGCGCCCGCCGAACGACAAGGAGCCACCCGGTGCCCGAGCTGCCACCCCCGATCACCGTCGTCGGGATCGGGGCCGACGGCTGGCCCGGCCTCTCCACCATCGGCCGCGCCGCCCTGCGGGCAGCCGAGGTGGTCGTCGGCGGCCCCCGGCAGCTGAACCTCCTCCCCCACGACGAGGTCGCCGCCGAGCGCGTCCCGTGGCCGTCCCCCCTGCGCCCGGCCGTCCCCGGACTGTTCGCCGCGCACGCGGACCGCCGGGTCGCCGTCCTGGCCAGCGGCGACCCGATGTTCCACGGCATCGGCCGCACCCTCGCCGAGACGGTCGGCGCCGGGCGGCTGCGCGTCCTGCCGCACCCCTCCTCCGTCTCCCACGCCTGCGCCCGACTCGGCTGGCCGCTGGAGTCCACCGAGGTGGTCAGCCTGGTCGGCCGCCCGCTGGACACCCTCGCCCTGGCCCTGAACCCCGGCCGCCGCCTGCTCGTGCTGAGCGCCGACGCCACGACCCCGGCCGCCGTCGCCGCGCTGCTCACCGCGCGCGGCTACGGCGCCGCCCGCCTGCGCGTGCTCGAACAGCTCGGCGGCCCGACCGAACGACAGCTCGACGGCACCGCCGACGGCTGGCCGCACCCGCCCGGCGACCCCCTGAACGTCATCGCGGTCGACCTCGGCGACGGCCCCCGCAGCTCGCTCGTCCCCGGCCTGCCCGACGCCGCCTACGAGAGCGACGGCCAGCTCACCAAACGGCACGTGCGCGCCGCCACCCTCGCCGCCCTCGCCCCCTCCCCCGGCGAACTGCTCTGGGACGTCGGCGGCGGCTCCGGCTCGATCGCCGTCGAGTGGCTGCGCGCGCACCGCGACTGCCGGGCCGTCAGCATCGAACGCGACCCGGTGCGGGCCGAGCGGATCGCCCGCAACGCCGCCGCCCTGGGCGTGCCACGACTGCGCGTGGTGACCGGTCCGGCCCCCGCCGCGCTCGCCGAACTCCCCACCCCCGACGCGGTGTTCATCGGCGGCGGCCTCACCGCGACCGGCCTGCTGGACAGTTGCTGGGCCGCCCTGCGGCCGGGCGGCCGGCTGGTCGCCAACACCGTGACGCTGGAATCCGAGGCGCTGCTCACCGAGTGGTACCGGCGCAACGGCGGGGAGCTCGTCAAGCTCGCCGTCGCGCACGCCGTCCCGGTGGGCGGCTTCACCGGGTGGCGGCAGGCCATGCCGGTCACCCAGTGGTCCGCCGTCAAGCCCAACACCCCTCAGGAGAACGCGTCGTGACCGTCCACTTCATCGGAGCCGGCCCCGGCGCCGCCGACCTGATCACCCTGCGCGGCCAGCGCCTCCTGGCCCGCGCCGAGGTCTGCCTCTACGCCGGCAGCCTGGTGCCGCGCGAACTGCTCGACGAATGCCCGCCCGGCGCCCGCCTCGTCGACACCGCGCAGCTCAACCTGGACCAGATCATCGCCGAGCTGGTCCGCGCGCACCAGGCCGGACAGGACGTGGCCCGGCTGCACTCCGGCGACCCGTCCGTCTTCTCCGCCGTCGCCGAGCAGATGCGCCGCCTCGACGCGGCCGGCGTGCCGTACGAGATCGTCCCCGGCGTGCCCGCCTTCGCCGCCGCAGCGGCCGCGCTCAAGCGGGAGCTGACCGTCCCGACCGTCGGCCAGACCGTCATCCTCACCCGGATCGCCAAGCGCGCCACCCCGATGCCCGAGGGCGAGGACCTGGCCACCCTCGGCCGCAGCGGCGCCCTGCTGGTACTGCACCTGGCCGCCGGATACGTGGACGACGTCGTCGAGCAACTGCTCCCGCACTACGGCGCCGACTGCCCGGCCGCCGTCGTCGCGATGGCCAGCCGGCCGGACGAGCTGGTGCTGCGCGGCACCCTCGCCGACATCGCCGGGCAGGTCAAGGCCTCGGGCGTGGTGCGCACCGCCGTCATCCTGGTCGGACGGACACTGGCCGCCGAACAGTTCCGCGACAGCCACCTCTACTCGGCGGAGCGCGAACGCCCGCACGAGCCCTGCGGGGCGTGAACCCCATGACCCGGCACGTCCTGATCCTCGGCGGGACGACGGAGGGGCGGGCGCTGGCCGCCGCACTCGCCGAGCTGCCGTCCCTGCGGGTCACCAGTTCGCTGGCCGGCCGGGTCGCCCAACCCCGGCTGCCCGCCGGAGAGGTGAGGATCGGCGGCTTCGGCGGCCCCGAGGGGCTGGCCGACTGGCTGCGCGGCGAACGGGTCGACGCGGTCGTCGACGCCACCCACCCGTTCGCCGCCGGGATGTCCCGCAACGCGGCCCTCGCGGCGGCGGCCACCGGCGTACCGCTGCTGGTGCTACGCCGCCCCGGCTTCACACCCGTCGCCGGGGACCGCTGGCTCCCCGTCCCCTCGCTCGCCGCCGCGGCCGAACTCCTGCCCGGCCTCGGGCGACGGGTCTTCCTCACCACCGGGCGACAGGGCATCGCCACCTTCGCCCACCTCGACGGGGTCCACTTCCTCGCCCGGTCAGTCGACCCGCCCGAGCCCCCGTTGCCACCGTCCTTCGAAGTCCTGCTGGACCGGGGGCCGTTCACGCTCGACGGCGAACGGGCACTCCTGCGCGAGCACCGCATCGACGTCGTGGTCACCAAGGACAGCGGCGGCGCCGCGACCGCACCCAAACTCACCGCCGCACGCGAACTCCACCTGCCCGTGGTCATCGTGCGGCGTCCGCCGGTCCCGGACGGCGTACCGGTGGCCCCGGACGTACCGGGCGCGGTGCGGTGGTTGCAGCACCTGCGCTAGAACTGCGGGTCGGGCCGACCGGGCCGACCGGGCCGACCGGGCCGCGAGAAATTACCGGGCGGGTTTCGGCGCCGCACCGGCAGGATGGGCCGATGGCAGACGATCACCGCACCATGACCCTGCGCACGGCCGACGAACGGGCCACCCTGGCCAGCTTCCTGGACTACCAGCGCGACACGCTCGCGTTGAAGTGCGCCGACCTCACCCCCGAACAGCTCCGCACCCGGGCCCTCGAACCCTCCGGTCTCTCCCTGCTCGGGCTGGTCCGCCACCTCGCCGAGGTGGAGCGCAGCTGGTTCCGCAACGTCCTCAACGACGAGGCCAAGCCCGCCTTCTGGAAGAACCCCGACGGCTCCTTCGCCGAGTTCGACGCCGACACCGCCGACCCGGACGAGGCCTTCGCGGTCTGGCGCCGCGAGTGCGACCACGCCCGGCAACTCGTCGCGGCCACCGAGTCGTTGGACGTTCTGGGGCACTACGGCGAGGAGGTCTTCTCGCTGCGCTGGATCCTCACCCACATGATCGAGGAGTACGCCCGCCACAACGGCCACGCCGACCTCCTGCGCGAACACCTCGACGGCACCACCGGCGAGTAGCCGAAACGGCCGACCAGCCCCAACGCGTGGGGCCGGTCGGCCATCCGACTGCCATTCAGATCCGGATCGGATCAGATGTCGCGGAAGGTCTCGATCTGCGCGCCGATGGAGTTGAGGCGCTCGGCGAGGTCCTCGTAGCCGCGGTTGATGACGTAGACGTTGCGCAGGACGGAGGTGCCCTGGGCGGCGAGCATCGCGAGGAGGATGACGACCGCGGGGCGGAGCGCCGGCGGGCACATCATCTCGGCGGCGCGCCAGCGGGTGGGGCCCTGGACCAGGACGCGGTGCGGGTCGAGGAGCTTGACGTCGGCGCCGAGGCGGGTCAGCTCGGTGAGGTAGATCGCACGGTTGTCGTAGACCCAGTCGTGGATCATCGTGGTGCCGTGGGCGGCCGCGGCGATGGCCGCGAAGAACGGCACGTTGTCGATGTTGATGCCGGGGAACGGCATCGGGTGGATGGTGTCGATCGGCGCGGTCAGCTTGGACGGGCGCACGGTGAGGTCGACCAGGCGGGTGTGGCCGTTGTGGGCCCGGTACTCGGGGGTCCGGTCGTAGTCGAGGCCCATCCCCTCCAGCACCGCGAGTTCGATCTCCAGGAACTCGATCGGCACCCGGCGGATCGTCAGCTCGGAGGAGGTGACGACGGCGGCGGCGAGCAGGCTCATCGCCTCCACCGGGTCCTCGGCCGGGGTGTAGTCGACGTCGCAGGTGATCTCCGGGACGCCGTGGACGGTGAGGGTGGTGGTGCCGATGCCCTCGATCCGCACGCCCAGCTTCTCCAGGAAGAAGCACAAGTCCTGGACCATGTAGTTGGGCGAGGCGTTGCGGATGACGCTGACGCCGTCGTGCCGGGCGGCGGCCAGCAGGGCGTTCTCGGTGACGGTGTCCCCGCGCTCGGTCAGCACGATCGGACGGTCCAGCGGGGTGCCCGGCTCGACCGAGGCGTGGTAGGCGCCGCCGGTGGTGGCGACCTCCAGCCCGAAGCGGCGCAGCGCGGTCAGGTGCGGCTCGACGGTGCGGGTGCCGAGGTCGCAGCCGCCCGCGTACGGGATGGCGAAGCGGCTGGCGCGGTGCATCAGCGGGCCGAGGAACATCAGCACGCTGCGGGTGCGGCGGGCTGCCTCGACGTCCATCGCCGCGAGGTCGAGCTCGGCGGGCGGGGTGAGTTCGAGGTCGCGGCCGTCGTTGGTCCAGCGGCTCTTGACGCCGATGCTGGTGAGCACCTCGAGGATGCGGTAGACCTCTTCGATCCGGGCGACGCTGCGCAGCGTGGTGCGTCCGGTGGTCAGCAGTGAGGCGCAGAGGATCGCGACGCAGGCGTTCTTGCTGCTGCGAACGTCGATGGCGCCGGAGAGTCGGGTGCCGCCGGCGACCCGCAGGTGCATCGGGCCGGAGTAGCCGAGGGAGACGATCTCGCTGTCGAGGGCTTCGCCGATGCGCGCGATCATCTCAAGGCTGACGTTCTGCTTGCCCTGCTCGATGCGGTTGACCGCGCTCTGGCTGGTGCCGAGGGCCTCGCCGAGCTGCGCCTGGGACCAGCCGCGGTGCTGGCGGGCGGTACGGATGAGGGTGCCGATACGGGTGAGGTAGTCGCCTGTCACTCGCCAGACCATATCTCATGGTTGAGATGACAACAGAGCCGGGGGTGGGCGCGACACTCCTTTTGTCCGTTTCTCACCCCGTATGAACGTCAGATCTTCACATCACCAGGTGGTATTGCCGCGATTCTGTGAGAGCGTCACGGCCCGAGCGGCTCCGCCCGGCCGACGACGGTGCCCGCGCGGTCGATGCAGATGACGTCCACCGCCACCGGCGAGCCGACCAGCACGCCGAGCGCCGTCGCCCGCGCCGCCTCGGCGACCAGATCGCCCAGCGGCACCCCGGCCGCCCGGCACAACTGCACCGCCTCCAACCCGGTGTTGGCGGCGGCCACCGCCTCGGCCAACACCCCGTCGGCCCCGCCGCGCCGCGCCAGTTCTGCCAGGTACCCCTTGTCCACCTGGGAGCGCGCCGAGTGCAGGTCGAGGTGACCGGCGGCGAGCTTGGACAGCTTGGCGAAGCCGCCCGCGATCGTCAGCCGGGGCACCGGGTGGCGCTTGAGGTACTTGAGGACGGCGCCCGCGAAGTCGCCCATGTCGAGCAGCGCGTCCTCGGGCAGTCCGTGCACGGCGACGGCGACCTTCTCGGAGGTCGAGCCGGTACAGCCGGCCACGTGGGTGCGGCCCGCCGCCCGGGCCACGTCCACGCCGCGGCGGATGGAGTCGATCCAGGCGGAGCAGGAGTAGGGGACGACGATGCCGGTGGTGCCGAGGATGGACAGGCCCCCGAGGATGCCCAGCCGTGGATTCCAGGTGGAACGGGCGATCTCCTCGCCGTGGTCCACGGAGATCTCGACCACCACGTCCCCGCTGCCGCCGTGCGCGGCGGCCACCTCCGCCACGGCGTCGCGGATCATCTGCCGGGGCACCGGGTTGATCGCGGGCTCGCCGACGGGCAGCGGCAGGCCCGCCTTGGTGACCGTCCCCACCCCCGGTCCGGCCCGGAACACCACTCCGGCGCCGGGCTCACCGACCCGCACCGTCGAGCGGATCAGCGCGCCGTGGGTGACGTCGGGATCGTCGCCGGCGTCCTTGACCACGGCGGCCATCGCGCTCGCCGGCTCGGGCGGGACGGCGGCTCGACCTCCGGCCGCGAGGACCCCGGCGGCCAGTCCCCCGGCCCTGGGGGCGAGTTCCTCGGCGGCGAGCTCCTCGGCGGCGAGCTCCTCGGCGGCGAGGGCGAAGGCCGGCTGCTGGCCCTTGGGGAGGGTGATGGTCACCGGGTCCGGGAACTCGCCGGTGAGCAGCGCGGTGTACGCGGCCTTGGTGGCGGCGGTGGCGCAGGCGCCCGTGGTCCAGCCGTGCCGCAGGCCGCTGCTCTTCAGCTGGCCGGCCCGGCCCCCGGCCTCGGCCGCCGCTTCGGCCCCGGCCTTGCCCCCGGCCTCGACTCCCGCTTCGGCTCCCGCTTCGGCCACCTGCGTCTCGCTTCCGACTCCGTTGAGGTGCGGCCGCACCGACCGTCGGTACCGATTTTCCCCCATTCGCCTGACCGCGCCCCGACCGGGGGCGGTCAGCAGGGCCCCGCGACCCGGTGTCCGAGTCGGGGAGCGGCCGCTGCCCCGCGTTCCCGAAGAGTTCTCCGCACGGGCCTCGCACCTCGTGCCTACCAGTGAGTAATCTGGCGGTCCGCCAGAGGCGGGTTCATGACACGGGGTCCGGTGTCCGGGTTGTCCGGCCGGGCCATCAGCATGTGGGGGTTCTTGTGGCAGGGATGAGTCGGCGTACGTTCCTCACCGGTACGTCGGTGGCCGCCGCCTGGTCGGCCTTGTCGCTGGGCGGCGGGCAGTTCGCCTCGGCGGCGGAGCGCGAGCGCGCACTGGCGGCCACCGCCGCGCGGGCGGTCAGGACGACGGGCACCACGCTCGACCAGGTGGCCACGCCCGTCGGCACCGGCGGGTACAAGCGACTGACGGCCGGGCAGGGCTGGCCGCTGGTGGTGCGCGGCGACCTGGCGGCGCCGGGCACCGGGCGGGACGACCGGCGGACCGGGCTGGCCAGCTTCGTCCAGTTCAGCGACCTGCACCTGGTGGACACCGAGTCCCCGGTGCGATTCGAGTACCTGGCCCGGTTCAACGGCAGCGCGTACCGGCCGCAGGAGGCCCTGAACGCCCGCGGCGTCTCGGCCCTCGTCGAACGGGTCAACGCGCTCGACGGCGGCCCCTACACCGGGATGCCGTTCAGCATGGTGATGGCCACCGGCGACAACACCGACAACCACGAGCAGGCCGAACTCGACTGGTACCTCACCGTCATGGGCGGCGGCCGACTCGCCCAGAACACCGGCGACCCGAACCGCTACGAAGGCGTGCAGAACTCGGGCAACGCCGCCTACTGGAACCCCGAACTCGCCTACAGCGACGGCTACAAGGCGAAGGGCTTCCCGCAGATACCGGGCTTCCTCGACGCCGCAGGCCGGCCGTTCGACGCGCCGGGCCTGCGTACGCCCTGGTACACGACGGTCGGCAACCACGACGACAGCCTTGAGGGTTCGCTGCCGGACCTCGGGCTACTGAACGACCTCTACACCGGCCAGTACAAGCTGGAGGGCTGCAACGACGCGGACGCGGCCCAGCTGATGGACTCGCTGCGCCGCGACCCGGCCGGCGCCGCGCTCCTGCTCGCGAAGCTGCTCGCGAGCGGCGACGCGGTGCGCCGGATCACCCCGGACGAGCGCCGACGGCCGTTCACGCTCAAGGAGTTCGCCAAGGCCCACCTGAACCCGGCGCACACCGGCGCCGGCCCGTACGGGCACGGTTTCACCTCGGACATGGTGGGCAGCGGCAAGCTCTACTACACCTTCCGCATCTCGGAGAAGGTGGTCGGCATCAGCCTGGACACCACCAACCAGGCCGGATTCGCGGACGGTTCACTGGGCACCGCGCAACTGCGCTGGCTGGAGCAGCAGTTGAAGGCGCACAGCGGGCACTGGTACGACACCGACGGACGCAAGGTGACGGGCGGCAGCACGGACGAGGTGATCCTCCTGTTCAGCCACCACACGAGCACCACCATGGGCAACCTGCTGCCCGACCCGCGCAACATCTTCGAGAAGCGGCACGACGGCAACGAACTGGTGGCGCTGCTCCAGCGCTACCCGAACGTGATCGCGTGGGTGAACGGGCACACCCACATGAACAAGGTCACGGCGCACGGCCACGCCGTGCCGGAGCGGGCGTTCTGGGAGATCAACACCGCCTCGCACATCGACTACCCGCAGCACGGGCGCATCATCGAGATCGCGGACAACGGGGACGGCACGCTCTCCCTGTTCACGACGCTGATCGAGTCCTCCGCACCGTACGGCACGGACTTCGGCAGCACCTCGGACGCCAACCTCGCCGCGCTGTACCGCGAACTGTCGTACAACGACCCGAACGGCCGGCCGGCGGCGCTGCTGGGCGCGGGCGAGGACCACAACACGGAGCTGGTGATCGCCAAGCCGACCCGGTGACGGAGGCAGCGGCGAACAAGTAACAGAAAACAGATGACAGCTAACAGATGATGAAATCTGTTAGCTGTCATCTGTCAGTCGTCGCCCGCTACTCCTCCGGGTACCGCCGCGGCGTCCAGACGACCTCCACGCCGCCGCCCCGCTCGACCGCCCGGGTCTGCGAGGAGCCGATCAGCAGGATCGTCCGCATGTCGACCAGCGCCGGATCCAGCTCGCCCAACCGGACGATCCGCACGCGCTCGGTCGGCCCGCCGACGTCGCGCGCCATCACCACCGGCGTCTCGGGCGCGCGGTACTCCAGCAGCAGGTCCCGGGCGAGGGCGACCTGCGTGGTGCGCGACTTCGAGCCCGGGTTGTAGAGCGCGAGCACCAGGTCCGCCTCGGCCGCCGCGCGCAGCCTGCGGGCCACCACGTCCCAGGGCTTGAGCCGGTCCGACAGCGACACCACCGCGTAGTCGTGCCCGAGCGGGGCGCCGGCCCGGGAGGCGGCCGCGTGGGCCGCGGTCATCCCCGGGACGATCCGCACCGGGACGTCCCGGTAGGCCTCCTCGCAGGCGACCTCCAGGACGGCGGTGGCCATCGCGAAGACGCCCGGGTCGCCCGAGGACACCACCGCGACCTTGTGCCCGCGGCGGGCCAGTTCGAGGGCGTACTCGGCGCGCTCCGACTCCACCTTGTTGTCCGAAGCGTGCCGCCGCTGCCCCGGCCGCTCGGGCACCCGGTCCAGGTAGGTGGTGTAGCCGACCAGGTCGGTCGCCTCGGCCAGGACGCCGCGCGCCTCGGGGGTGAGCCAGAGCGGCCCGGCCGGACCGGTGCCGATGACGGCCACCGCGCCGGCACCGTCCGTCCGCCGCTCCACCGGCTCCAGCGGCGCGACCTTGCTCGGCAGCACCGCCACCGAGAAGTACGGGACGGTCTCGCCCTCGACCTCCGCGAGCGGCAGGATGCGCTCCCCGTCCATGAACGCGCGCTCGACGTACTGCGCGTCGTCGAGCCGTCCGGCCCGCTCCAGCGCCCGCCGGACGGCCGGGAAGGTGCGCCCCAGCTTCATGATCACGGCGGAGTCGGCGGCGGCGATCCGCGCCGTCAGCTCCTCCTCGGGCAGCGTGCCCGGGATGACGGTGAGCGTCTCCTCGGCCTCGGTCAGCGGCTGGCCGAGCCGGGCGGCCGCGGCGCTGACGGAGGTCACACCCGGCACCACCTCGGTCGGGTAGCGGTGCGCGAGCCGCTTGTGCATGTGCTGGTACGAGCCGTAGAACAGCGGGTCGCCCTCGGCGAGGACCACGACGTCGCGGCCGGCGTCCAGGTGGGCGGCCAGCCGGGCGGCGGCCTCCTCGTAGAAGTCGTCCAGCGCGCCCCGGTAGCCGCCCGGGTGGTCGGTGGTCTCGACCGTGATCGGGTAGACCAGCTTCTCCTCTACCTGACCACCCGTCAGATAGCGCTCGGCGATCGAACGGGCGATGGACCGGCCGTGCCGGGCACTGTGGTAGGCCACCACGTCGGCCTTGCCGATGAGTTCGGCCGCCCGGACGGTCACCAGCGACGGGTCGCCGGGGCCGAGCCCGACGCCGTAGAGCCGGCCGACACCAGGGGTCTGACGATCCGTCACTCTTCTTCGCTCGCAATCGCGTTGACGGCGGCGGCGGCGATCGCGCTGCCACCGCGCCGGCCGCGCACCACCAGGTGCTCCAGGCCGGACGGGTGCTCGGCCAGGGCCTGCTTGGATTCGGCGGCGCCGATGAAGCCGACCGGGACGCCGATCACCGCGGCCGGGCGCGGCGCACCGGCCTCGATCATCTCCAGCAGCCGGAACAGCGAGGTCGGCGCGTTGCCGACGGCCACCACCGCGCCCTCCAGCCGGGGCAGCCACAGTTCCATGGCGGCGGCGCTGCGGGTGTTGCCCATCTTCCGGGCGAGTTCCGGCACGGACGGGTCGGTGAGGGTGCACACGACCTCGTTGTCGGCGGGCAGCCGCTTGCGGGTGACGCCGCTCGCCACCATGTTCACGTCGCACAGGATCGGCGCCCCGGCCCGCAGCGCCGCGCGCGCGGAGGCGACCACGCCCGGCGAGTACACCAGGTCCTCGACCAGGTCGACCATCCCGCAGGCGTGGATCATCCGCACCGCGACCTGGGAGACGTCCGCCGGGAGGGCGGCCAGGTCGGCCTCCGCACGGATGGTGGCAAAGGACTGGCGGTAGATGGACGCGCCGTCCTTCTCGTACTCGATCACTTCGTGGTCCTCCTGGCCTCGGCGACCGCCTCGGCCATCTCCTCGTTCGTCACGTCCACGGCCGCCCCGGCGGACGCCGGACCGTTCACCGTCACCCGGTAGCCCTGCCCAGTGGCGAGCACGTCCACCCACCGCCCGGCCGGATGACCGCAGCGCCGTTCACACCCCGACCAGTGCACCGGGAGACCGGCGGCCGGAAGGCCCATAACCGGCGGGCTCCCGGCGACGGCCGCCGCATCGAGCGCCCGCGCCGCGTCGGCCCGGACGTCGGCCCGCGAGTTGGCGCACCCCGGCAGCCCGGTGCAGGCGGTGGCCCGCTCCCAGGGCGAGCCGGGCGCGGTCCGGAACCCGGCCGCCGCCAGCGCGGGCAGCCGGTCGGCCGGCGCCCCCGGCAGCACCGCGCCGCGCCAGGGCGTCAGCCGGATCTCCCCGGCGCAGGCGCCCGCGAGTTCCCGCCACTGCGCGGCACCGGCCCGGCCGAAGCGCATGCCCACCGACAGCCCGCCCGCCACGGCCCCGCCCGCCACCGTGGCGAGCGGGCCGACCGTCCGGACCGCACCGGCCGTAGGGACCACGCCGACCGCGGGCGCGGCCCCGGCGAAAGCGGGCACCGGCACGGGCCCGGCCGGCAGCAGCTCGGGGACCTCGCGCAGGTGCCAGGCCTTGCGCCCGCTCTCCCGCAGCACGTCCAGGAAGGTCCGGGCCGCGTCGAGCACGGCCGTCACCTCCTGCCCCGCCGGCACCGGACGCCCGTGGGCGGCCCGTCCGAGGCGCAGCAGCGCCGACCCGTCCGGGCCTGCGATCAATGTCACATCGGCGTCGAACGCGGCGACGTCGCCCCGCCCGTCGTCCAGCGCGAACAGGAACTTGCCGGAGAGTCCGGCCGCCCAGTCGCTCGCACACAGCCGCGCGTCCAGCTCCCGCACCCAGGCCTGCACGTCGGCGAAGCCGTGTCCGTCGAGCCCGGCGAGCGGGGAGGTCACGATGTTGCGGACCCGTTCGTGCGTGTCCGAGGGCAGCAGGCCGACGGCGCGCAGCCGTTCGGCGAGTTCGGCCCCGCAGTGCGAAGCCAGGCCGCGGAGTTGGACGTTGCCGCGGGAGGTGGTCTCCAGTTCGCCGTCGCCGAGCGCCTCGGCGGCGTCGGCCAGCGCCAGCGCCTGACGGACCGTCAGCAGGCCGCCGGGCAGGCGGACCCGGGCCAGGGCGCCGTCGTCGGCCGGGTGTAGACGAAGGGCCCCTGGGCAGGCGTCCGCGCGCCCTCGGTCGGGCACCGCGGCGCCCGGCGCGGTGGCGTCGGGTGTCGGTGGCATGGCCGCGAGCATACAGATGATCCGATCGGTTGCCTTTGTCCGTCGCCTCACACCCCGGGCGCTCCGGGCGGCCTCCCCGGGATCGCCCTCCCCCAGGTCAGCCGCACCCCGTACGATGCTGGCGGACGGTCCCCGCGGGCCGTCCGCACGCCAGCGACGGCGCAGGGGAGGAAACCGGTGCAAGCCCGGTGCGGTCCCGCCACTGTGACCGCGGTTCACCGGGAGACCGGAGGGCCGCGGGAGCCAGGAACTCCTGCCGTCCTCCACCGGCCCGGGGCGCGGACCCCGAGGAAGGCTCGAAGAGCAATGCGCTGCCGCATGCCCGCGCCCGGGTCCCCGGGCGCCTCACGCCCGCCCGACTCCGGGCGCTTCGCCGACGCCTCGGCGCTCCTTCGGTCGCCGGCCACGCGCCGTCGCTCGCTTTCGTCCGCCAGATGCCACGCGCCTTCGTCCGCCGCGCACCACGCGTTTTCGTCCGTCGCTCGTCACTCGTCACTTTCCACGCCGGCGCGCCCTTCGGCTCGGGGCGGCTCCGAGGCCGGGAGGGCCTTCGCATGATCCTGCTGCTGTCGACGTCCGACACCGACCTGCTCAGTGCCCGCGCCGCCGAGGGCCCGGTCCGCTACCGGCTCGGCAACCCGGCCCGGCTCACCCCCGAGGACCTGCCCGCGCTGCTGGAGGGCACCGACCTCGTCGTGGTCCGCCTGCTCGGCGGTCGCCGCGCCTGGCAGGAGGGCCTGGACACGCTGCTGGCCGGCCCCCGCCCGGTGATCGTGCTGACCGGTGAACAGGCCCCCGACGCCCAGCTGATGGAGCTGTCCACCGTCCCGGCCGGCATCGCCGCCGAGGCGCACGCCTACCTCGCGCACGGCGGCGCCGCCAACCTCGCCGAGCTGGCCGCCTTCCTCTCCGACACCGTGCTGCTGACCGGCCACGGCTTCGCCCCGCCCGCCTCCGCCCCGGCCTGGGGGCCGCTGGAGCGCGAAGCCCGTACGCAGGACGGCCCGACGGTCGCGGTGCTCTACTACCGCGCCCACCACATGAGCGGCAACACCGCCTTCATCGAGACGCTCTGCCGGGCGATCGAGGACCAGGGCGCGCAGGCCAGGGCCTACTACTGCGCCTCGCTGCGCGGCGCCGAGCCCGAACTGCTGGCCGCGCTCGGCGAGGCCGACGCGCTCGTCACCACCGTGCTCGCCGCCGGCGGCACCCGCCCGGCGGACGCGCAGGCCGGCGGCGACGAGGAGGCCTGGGACGCGGGCGCGCTCGCCGCCCTGGACCGGCCGATCCTCCAGGCGCTCTGCCTCACCTGGTCACGCGCCCAGTGGGAGGCCAGCGACGACGGCCTGTCCCCGCTGGACACCGCCACCCAGATCGCGGTGCCGGAGTTCGACGGCCGGCTGATCAGCGTCCCGTTCTCCTTCAAGGAGCTGGACGAGGACGGCCTCACCGTCTACGCCGCCGACCCGGAGCGCGCCGCCCGGGTGGCCGGCACCGCCGTCAAGCACGCCCGGCTGCGGCACATCCCGGCCGCCGAGCGCCGCCTCGCGCTCGTGCTGTCCGCCTACCCGACCAAGCACGCCCGGGTCGGCAACGCCGTCGGCCTGGACACCCCGGCCAGCGCGATCCGCCTGCTGAACCGGCTGCGCGCGGAGGGCATGGACCTGGGTTCGGACCTCCCCGGGGTGGACGGAACGAACGGGGACGGCCACGACGGCTCCCACGACGCGTCCTCCGACGGCTCCCGCAAGGGCTCCCACGACGCGTCCCAGGACTCCTCGCTCGACGCCTCCCACGAGGGCGACGCCCTGATCCACGCCCTGATCGCCGCCGGCGGCTACGACCAGGACTGGCTCACCGAGGACCAGCTGGCCCGCAACCCGGTGCGCATCCCCGCCGCCGACTACCGCCGCTGGTACGCCACGCTCCCCCAGGCGCTGCGCGAGCAGGTCGAGGAGCACTGGGGCCCGGCCCCCGGCGAGCTCTACGTCGACCGCTCGCAGAACCCGGACGGCGACATCGTGCTGGCCGCGATCCGCTCCGGGAACCTGCTCGTCCTGATCCAGCCGCCGCGCGGCTTCGGCGAGAACCCCGTCGCCATCTACCACGACCCCGACCTGCCGCCGAGCCACCACTACCTGGCCGCCTACCGCTGGATCGAGGCCGCGCAGGCCGACGGCGGGTTCGGCGCGCACGCCGTCATCCACCTCGGCAAGCACGGAAACCTGGAGTGGCTGCCCGGCAAGACCGCCGCGCTGTCCGCCGAGTGCGGCCCGGACGCCGTCCTGGGCGATCTGCCGCTGATCTACCCGTTCCTGGTCAACGACCCGGGCGAGGGCACCCAGGCCAAGCGCCGCGCCCACGCCACCCTGGTCGACCACCTCGTCCCGCCGATGGCCCGCGCCGACTCCTACGGCGACATCGCCCGCCTGGAGCAGCTGCTGGACGAGCACTCCAACATCGCCGCGATGGACCCGGCCAAGCTGCCCGCGATCCGCGCGCAGATCTGGACCCTCATCCAGGCCGCCAAGCTGGACCACGACCTCGGCCTGGACGAGCGCCCCGAGGACGACGGCTTCGACGACTTCCTGCTGCACGTCGACGGCTGGCTGTGCGAGATCAAGGACGCCCAGATCCGCGACGGCCTGCACGTCCTCGGCCAGGCGCCGGCCGGCACCGACCGGGTCAACATCGTGCTCGCCATCCTGCGCGCCCGCCAGATCTGGGGCGGTGTCAGCGCGCTGCCGGGCCTGCGCGAGGCGCTCGGGCTGGACGAGGCCGCGCTCACCCTCGGGGCCACCGACGCCGCCGAGGCCCAGGCCCGCGCCTTGGTCGAGGCCATGGAGGCGCAGGACTGGGCGGTCGAGGCGGTGGAGAAGGTCGCCGCCGGGCTGCCGGAGGCCGTCCACGAGGTGCTGACCTTCGCCGCCACCCAGGTGGTGCCGCGACTGGCCGCCACCACCGACGAGCTGGACGCCGTGCTGCACGCGCTGCGCGGCGGCTTCGTCCCGGCCGGGCCGTCCGGCTCGCCGCTGCGCGGCCTGGTCAACGTGCTGCCGACCGGCCGCAACTTCTACTCCGTCGACCCGAAGGCCGTCCCGAGCAAGCTCGCCTGGGAGACCGGCCAGGCGCTCGCCACCTCGCTGGTCGAGCGGTACACCACCGACAACGACGGCGACTACCCGCCCTCGGTCGGGCTGTCGCTGTGGGGCACCAGCGCGATGCGCACCGCCGGCGACGACATCGCCGAGGCCTTCGCCCTGCTCGGCGTCCGCCCGGTCTGGGACGACGCCTCGCGCCGGGTCACCGGCCTGGAGCCGATCACCCTCGCCGAGCTGGGCCGCCCGCGCATCGACGTGACGCTGCGCATCTCCGGCTTCTTCCGCGACGCCTTCCCGCACGTGGTCGCCCTGCTGGACGACGCGGTGCGCCTGGCCGCCGCCCAGGAGGAGCCCGCGGAGCAGAACTTCGTACGCGCCCACGTCCAGGCCGACCTCGCGGTGCACGGCGACGAGCGCAAGGCCACCGTCCGCGTCTTCGGCTCCCGCCCGGGCACCTACGGCGCGGGCCTGCTCCAGCTGATCGACAGCCGGGACTGGCGCACCGACGCCGACCTGGCCGAGGTGTACACGGTCTGGGGCGGCTACGCCTACGGCCGCGGGCTGGACGGGCGGCCGGCCCGCGAGGAGATGGAGACCGCGTACAAGCGCATCACCGTCGCCGCGAAGAACACCGACACCCGCGAGCACGACATCGCCGACTCGGACGACTACTTCCAGTACCACGGCGGCATGGTGGCCACCGTCCGGGCGCTCACCGGCAAGGCGCCGACCGCCTACATCGGCGACTCGACCCGCCCGGAGACGGTCCGCACCCGGACGCTGACCGAGGAGGCCGCCCGCGTCTTCCGCGCCCGGGTGGTCAACCCGCGCTGGATCGAGGCGATGCGCCGGCACGGGTACAAGGGCGCGTTCGAGATGGCCGCGACGGTGGACTACCTGTTCGGCTACGACGCCACGACGGGCGTGGTCGCGGACTGGATGTACGAGAAGCTCACCCAGGAGTACGTGCTCGACCCGGTCAACCGGGAGTTCCTGACCGGCGCCAACCCGTGGGCGCTGCACGGGATCAGCGAGCGGCTGCTGGAGGCGGCCAGCCGCGGGCTGTGGGAGCAGCCCGACCCGGAGCTGATCGCGCAGTTGCAGGCCGCGTTCCTGGAGACCGAGGGGGACCTGGAGGGCGACGAGGGCTGAGTCACGGGGGTGGCCACCAGTGTTCCCGTAGCCCATTCGGGTGACAGGAACACTGGTGGCGTAGTCCGTCCAAGCGGACAATACGGGGCATGCCCCGCCGCCTCGCCCTCACCAGCCCCGCCCGGCGCACGCCGCACTCCTCGCACCCCGATCACCCCGGGCACTCCGGACACTCCTCGAATCCCGGGCACCCCCGGCGCCCCGAACCTCCCGGGCACCCCGAACACGGCGGGCACCCCGGAAACGGCGGCCACCCGCAGGCGCGCCCGCACCGCTACCGCGCGCGGTTCGGTGCCCTGGCGGCCGGGGCCGTACCGGTGCTCGCCTTCCCGGCGCCGGGGCAGGCCTGGCTGGCATGGGTCGCGCTCGTCCCCGGGATGCTGCTGATGCAGCGCGCGCCCGGCGGGCGGGAGGCGGCGGTGCGCGGGTGGTGGTTCGGGGCGGGCTTCATCCTGACCGCGATGTACTGGCTGGTCCCGTCCATCGGGCCGGGACTACCGGTGCTCGCCGTGCTGTTCGGGGCGCTCCAGGGCGGCTTCGGGTACGCCGTCCACCGGCTGCTGCACCCGCCGCTGACCGGCCGTCGGGCACTGCTCGCGCTGCTCGTCGTCCCGGCGGTCTGGGTGACCACCGAGTACGCGCGCTCCTGGGACGCGCTCGGCGGGCCGTGGGCGCTGCTCGGCGCCACCCAGTGGCAGCACCCGGCGATCCTCGGGCTGGCCTCGACCGGCGGGATCTGGCTGGTCAGCGCGGCCGTCGCGGCCGCCAACACCGGGGTGCTGATCGTCCTGACCGCCGTGCACCGGCGGCCGCGCGCCCTCGCGGCGCTGACCACCGTCCTGGTCCTGGCCGCCGGCCCGCTGCTGTTCGCGCTGCGCGACGCCCCCGCCCCGGCCGGGGCGGTCACCGTCGCGCTGGTCCAGCCCGGCATCGTGGACGACCCGCAGGCCCGGTTCGAGGCCAGCGCCCGGGCCACCGCCGCGCTCGGCGGGCAGCCGGTGGACCTGGTCGTCTGGGGCGAGAGCAGCACCACCGCCGACCTCGACCGCGACCCGGCCGCGCTCGACCGGCTGCGCCAACTCTCCACCGTCACGGGGGCCCAGATCATCGCCGGGGAGGACGCCCGCAAGGCGGACGGGCGGATCTCCAAGGACGCGGTGCTGGTCTCCCCCGCGGGCGTGCTGGACCGCTACCGCAAGATCCGGCTGGTGCCCTTCGGCGAGTACATCCCGCTGCGGCCGGTGCTCGGCTGGATCGCCGGCGTCAGCCGGGCGGCCGGCGAGAACCGGGCGCCCGGCACCGCCTTCCACGTCCTGCCGGCCACCGACCGGGCCGGCGGGCCGCTGCCGGTCGGCGCGCTGATCTGCTTCGAGTCGGCCTTCCCCGACCTGGCCCGCACCGCCGCGCGGGACGGCGCCCGGGTGCTGGTCTACCAGTCCTCCACCTCGACCTTCCAGCACACCTGGGCACCCGAACAGCACGTCTCGCTGGCGGCGATCCGGGCCGCCGAGACGGGCCGGCCGGCCGTGCAGGCCTCGCTGACCGGGGTGTCGGCGGCCTTCGACGCGCAGGGCCGCGAGCTCGCCCGGCTCGGTACCGACGGCACCGGAGCGCTGACCGTCCGACTGCCGCTCACCGAGCCCGGGACGCTGACCTGGTACGACCGGATCGGCGACGTGGTGCCGATCGGCGCGCTGCTCGTCACGGCGGGCGCGACGGCGGCGGCGTGGCGCTCCAGCCGCAGTCGGCGCCCGGCGTGAGGGCGGCGGGGTCCTCGGCAGGGGCGTGGGCAGGGGCGTGGGCAGGGGCGTGGCCTCCGGCGGGTCAGCCCTCGGTGCCGGCCAGGTAGACGCCGAACGACGCGCCCTGCGGGTCGCGCAGCACGGCGATCCGGGGGCCGCCCGGCACGTCGGTGGCCGCCATCAGCACGTCCGCGCCGAGGCCGCTCGCCCGGGCGACGGTGTTGTCGACGTCGGCGACCGAGAAGTACGGCAGCCAGTGCGGCGGCACCTGCGGCGGAAAGCGGTCGTCCATCACCAGCATGCCGCCGAAGTCATCGCCGCCCAGGCCCCACTGGGTGTACTGCTCGGACGGGCTAACGGACCAGCCGAAGACCGCCGGGTAGAAGGCGGTCGCACCGGCCGGGTCGCGGGTGAGCAGTTCCACCCAGCCGAGCGAGCCCGGCTCGTTGAACACACCGGCGCCCGCGAACGCGCGGGCCTGCCAGAGCAGGAAGACCGCGCCGGAGCTGTCCCCGACCACCGCGAAGCGGCCGAGGTCGGACGCGTCGGTGGGCTCCTTCAGGACCTTGCCGCCGGCGTCCTCGACCTTCGCGACCGTGGCGTCGGTGTCGGTGACCGCGAAGCAGGTCGACCAGGCGATGGGCTGCTGCGGCGCGAACCGCGGGCTGACGGCGGCCGCCGGGGCGTCGCCGAGGAACATCTGGGTGTAGCCGTTGGCCTCGGGGCGCACATCGGCCTCGGCCCGCCAGCCGAACAACTCGCTGTAGAAGGTGCTGGCGGCGGCCGGGTCGGAGGTGCCCAGCTCGACCCAGCAGGGGCCGCCGATGGTCACGGAGTTCTGCTTCATGGCTTCTTCTCTCGACTTCTTCTCTCGGTTCTCGATCTCTCGGTCTTCACTGACTGATCGTCACTCTTGATTCGCGTCAAGCGACTTCGATGACCACCTTGCCGCTGGCGTGGCCGGACTCGACGAAGGCGAGCGCCTCGGCGGCCCGGGCCAGCGGGTAGCGGCCGGTGATGTGCGGGTCCAGCTCACCGGCGGCGACCAGGGCCGCCAGCGCGGACAGGGTCTCGGACGTCGTCGAGCGGGTGATGTAGCGGCCGCCGAGTTCCGCCACGGTGGCCGGGTCGGCGGTGCTGACCAGTTCCGTACGGTCCGTGCGCACGGGGGCGGCGGCCCGCAGGGCGTCGCCGCCGACCAGGTCGAGGATGCCGTCGACGCCGTCGGGCGCCGCGGCCGCGATCCGTTCGGCGACGCCGTCGCCGTAGCGGACCGGCACCGCCCCGAGGGACTCCACGTACGCGTGATTGGCGTCGCTCGCGGTGCCGAGAACGGTCAGGCCGCGACTGCGGGCGATCTGGGCGGCCGCGCTGCCGACACCGCCGGCGATGCCGAGGATCAGCAGCGTCCGGCCGGCGCCGAGGCCGAGGTCACGGACGGCGTCGTCCGCGGTGGCCGCCGACACGGGCAGGACGGCGGCCTGGTCGAAGCCGACACCCTCGGGTTTGAGGGCACTCAACTCGGCGAGCATCAGCGTCTGTTCGGCGTAGGCACCGGCGGCCGCGAGGCCGAACACCTCATCGCCCGGGGTGAACCCGGTGACCCCGGGGCCGACTTGCAGGACCACGCCCGAGGCCTCCTGGCCCATGACGGCGGGGAGTTCGCGCTCCCGGCCGAGCAGGCCCGTGCGGATCTTCCAGTCCACCGGGTTCACCCCGGCCGCACCGACCGCGATCGCCAGTTGCCCGGGGCCGGGCTCCAGCGCCGGGCGGTCCAGGAACTCCTGTGTCTCCGGCCCGCCGTAGTCGACGAAGCCGAATGCCTTGGCCATCGGTGATCCCACTCCTCGGGTAGCGGCTGCGATCCCCCGTCCTCCCCCGCCCCAGCATGCGGGCGGGGGAGGACGGGTGCGGGCGCTGCTGGGCCGAACGGGGGCGGGCGGGGCGGCGGGCGGCGGCAGTGGGCGTTGGCGGGCATTGGCGGGCGAACAAAAAACAGATGACAGATAACAGATTTCGAAATCTGTTATCTGTCATCTGTTTTTTGTCAGTTGTCAGCTGTCAACGGCCGTCCGTCAGCGCGGCGCCCGTGCCACCGGGATCCACAGCTGGGCTTCCGCCTGGCCGTCCGGCAGGAACCGGGTACGCAGGATCTCCGGCCCCGGCCGGAACTCGTACGGATTGGACGGGAACCACTGCGTGAAGACGTCCCGCCACATCTCCTGGAGGGCCTTCGGGAAGGTCCCGGTGTTGGAGAAGGCCGCCCAGGTCCCCGCCGGCACCTCCCGAACGTCCAGGCCGTCCGGGACGACGGTGCCCGCGTCCGCCACCACCGCGTGGTAGTAGTCGAGTTCGACACCCTCTTCGCGGCTCTCCGAGAAGAACTCGGTGACCGAGAGGATGCCTTCCGGCTCACGGCCCGAGAGCGCCGAGATCCGGTCGACGGTCTCCTGGCCGAGCCCCTTGATGAACGAGGCGATGGCCGGGTTCACCCCCTCGTGCACCAGCGGGACCCGAGCCCGCCGACCGATGATCCGGAAGTCCGGCTGCTCGATGATCCGGTATTCCATACTGCTGCTTCCCTCCACGACGAGTCGGAAGGACATCCGGGGTTGGGACTTGAGCACCGCGCCCTCGCGCCGGGCCTCACCGGGCCCGACCCCGTGCATCGCCCGGAACGCCCGGGCGAACGCCTCCCCCGAGGTGTAGCCGTACCGGATCGCGACCTCCAGCAACGTCCGCTCCCCGCCGAGGACTTCGGCCCCGGCGACGGTCAACCGCCGGCGCCGGACGTAGTCCGACAGCGGCATCCCGGAGAGCATCGAGAACAGCCGCCGGAAGTGGTACTCCGACGTCATCGCGATCCGGGCCAGCTCGGCGACCTCGACCTCCTGGTCCAGGTTCCGTTCGATGTGATCCATCGCCCGGTTCAGGTGTTCCAGCACTCCGACCCCGTCCTTCCCTTACTGATCACCACCGTAGGAAGGACCCACCCTGCCGCACCCGACAATCGGTGCCCGATCCGGTCGGGTACCGATCGCCGGGTGGCGGGCGGCAGGGCTCAGATCAGGCCCTGGGCCAGCATCGCGTCCCCGACCAGCTCGAAGCCGGCGATGTTCGCGCCCACCACGTAGTCGCCCGGGTGGCCGTAGCGCTCGGCGGTGGTGAAGCAGGAGTCGTGGATGTGCTTCATGATCCCGGCCAGCCGCTCCTCGGTGCGGGCGAAGGTCCAGGAGTCGCGCGAGGCGTTCTGCTGCATCTCCAGGGCGCTGGTGGCGACGCCGCCCGCGTTCGCCGCCTTGCCCGGGCCGAAGGCCACCCCGGCTTCCTGGAACACCCGGACCGCCTCCGGGGTGGTGGGCATGTTGGCCCCCTCGGCGACCGCCAGCACCCCGCCCCGCACCAGGGCCAGCGCGTCCGTCTCGGTCAGCTCGTTCTGGGTGGCGCAGGGCAGCGCGACGTCGCAGGGCACGCTCCACACGCCCGGGCCCTCGACGAACCGGACGTGACTGCCGCGCAGTTCGGCGTAGTCGGCGACCCGGCCGCGCCGGACCTCCTTGACCTCCTTGAGGAGCGCGAGGTCGATGCCCTTCTCGTCCACCACGTAGCCGGTGGAGTCGGAGCAGGTGAGCACGGTCGCGCCGAGCTGCTGCGCCTTCTCGATCGCGTAGATGGCGACGTTGCCGGAGCCGGAGACGACGACCCGGCGCCCGTCCAGGCTCTCGCCGCGGCTGTGCAGCATCTCGGCGGTGAACAGCACGCAGCCGTAGCCGGTCGCCTCGGTCCTGGCCTGCGCGCCGCCCCAGCCGAGGCCCTTGCCGGTGAGCACGCCGGTCTCGTAGCGGTTGGTGATCCGCTTGTACTGGCCGAACAGGTAGCCGATCTCCCGGCCGCCGACGCCGATGTCCCCGGCGGGGACATCGGTGTGCTCGCCGAGGTGGCGGTACAGCTCGGTCATGAAGGACTGGCAGAACCGCATGACCTCGGCGTCCGAGCGGCCCTTGGGGTCGAAGTCGGAGCCGCCCTTGCCACCGCCGATCGACAGCCCGGTGAGCGCGTTCTTGAAGATCTGCTCGAAGCCGAGGAACTTGACGATGCCGAGGTTCACCGAGGGGTGGAAGCGCAGCCCGCCCTTGTACGGGCCGAGGACGCTGCTGAACTCCACCCGGAAGCCCCGGTTCACGTGGATGTCGCCGGAGTCGTCCGTCCACGGCACCCGGAACATGAGCTGCCGCTCGGGTTCGCAGATCCGCTCGATGATCCGGGCGTCGACGAACTCGGGACGGCGGGCGAGCACCGGCCCGAGGGTCTCCAGGACCTCGTGGACCGCCTGGTGGAACTCCGTCTCACCCCTGTTCCGGCGGACCACGTCCGCGTAGAGCGCCTCGATCACGCGCTGCTCGGCGTCGAAGGAGGTCGGGGAGGTGGCGGCGGGAGGGGTTGTGGGCATCTGATCAGGACCTTCCGTGGTCGTCGGTGCTCGTTCGCGAGGCATTCCCGTGCCCAGGAAACGGGGGAATCCTCGCAGTGTCCACAGTCCGGCTCCCGACGCATCCACATGCTGAAACCCCCACGCCTCGCGGACCGTACGATCCACCAGCGCCCTCGCGTCCGCACGGAGCCCGGCTGAACCACGGTCCGTAGTCGCATCGGGCACGGGCGGTATTTAGTTGTTCAAATTGGAACTACCGAGTACGGTCATCGACATCCGCTCCACCCCGGGCCACCCGGTCCGCCCCTCTCGACCCCATCGGTTCGTCGGTTCGCCGACCCATCTCCTCATCGACGGAGGCCCACCCATGCCGCAGCCCGGTCCCGCCACGGTGCGCTCGCGTGTGCGCATCCCGCTGACCTTCTCCGACGGCTACCGCGCCGAGGCGGAGGCCCTCACCTTCCACGACCTCGCCGACGGCGCCGAACACCTGGCGCTCGCGTTCGGCGAGGTGCCGGAGGGCGGGACGCCACTGGTGCGCCTGCACTCGGAGTGCCTGACCGGCGACGTCTTCGGCTCGGACCGCTGCGACTGCGGCCCGCAGCTGCGCGAGTCGGTCGAGCGGATCACCGAGGCCGGCGGCTACCTGCTGTACCTGCGGCAGGAGGGCCGGGGCATCGGGCTCTACAACAAGCTGGAGGCCTACTCCTTGCAGGACTCCGGATTGGACACGTACGACGCCAACACGGCGCTCGGCCTGCCCGAGGACGGCCGGGACTACACCGCCGCCGCCCAGATGCTCACCACCCTCGGCGCCACCGGCATCGACCTGCTGAGCAACAACCCGGACAAGGCGCAGCAGCTGGCCGACCTCGGGATCACCGTGCGGCGGCGGGTGCCGACCGGCGTGCATCTGTCCGCGAGCAACGTGCGCTACCTGCGGGCGAAGGTGGAGCGGACCGGGCACTCGATCGAACTGTCCCGGCTGGTCGGCTGAGCCGGATGACGGCCGGACCGGATGACGGCCGGACCGTCAGCCGTCCACCCCCGCACCCGCCCCCCGCGCCCGGACCGTGCGCAGCACCCCGTACGCCGCGAGCGGGAGCGCGACCAGCAGCGCGGCCCAGAACGCGCCGTGCCCCCAGAACTCCGCGACGGCCGCGAGCTGCCCCTTGAACACCGGGATCCGCAGCGCCTCGACCGGGCCGAGCGGTCCGGGCCAGGCGCCGAGCACCAGGGTGGCGGGGATCCAGCAGCCGAGGAGCGCCCGGGCGGTACCCGGCGTCCCCAGGGTGCTCGCGAGGGAGACGACGGCCAGCAGGACGACGAACCCGGACTGGTAGGCCGCGCCGGTCCGGCCGGTCCCCCAGGAGTCCGGCGTCGGGTGGTGCCCGGTGGCCGCCAGCCGCACCTCGACCGCCGCCCACAGCAGCAGGGCCAGCACACAGGTGCTCCCGAGCGCGAAGAGCACGCGGTCACGGGCGCCCACGGGGCCCGTCCGCCACTGCTTGCCGTCCCACCGTGCCGCCGCGCCCCGCCCGGCGAGCCGCCGCCAGGCCTCCCGCACCTGCCGCCGGGCCTCGTGCGCGGGCTTCAGCAACCGGTCCGCAGCGCGCTCGATCAGCGCGAACGACGCCACGATCGCCGCCACCGCCGCGAAGCCGGCCCAACTGCCCATCCCGCCCTCGAACATGACCACCCGCTCGGCCACCGGTCTCGGCATCTCCAGGCCCGTCATCGGCGGTCCGAGCCGCAGGTAGCCGATGGCGAAGGCCCCGACGCCGGTCAGGGCCGCCGTGCCGAGGCCGACCCGGGCGGGGAAGAAGGCCAGGACGGCGGCGGCGACCAGTGCCGCCCCCAGTTGGCCGACCACCTGCTGGGCCGCGTGCTCGCCGGCCTTCTTCAACGGCCCGCCGAAGGCGCCGTCCGGCGAGATCCTGAGCTGGACCCCGGCCTCGACGGGGTAGCGGAACACCGCCCCCGCCCACAGCAGCAACCCGAGCGCGAGGAACAGCAGCAGCACGGCGCCCGCCCGGCGCGGCAGGCCGGTCCGGGCGTGCGGCCACCACGCCCGCAGCCGGGCCGCCCAGTCCACCGGCGTCCGTCCACGCCCGCCCTGCCACAGCCGCCCCAGCCACCGGTCCCGGCCGGCCCGGCTCTCCCGCCCGGCCCCGCCCTCCCGGCCATCCGCGTCGTCGGGCCGCTCGCCCCGGCCCCGGCCGCGCGGGCGCAGCGTCTCGGCGGCGACCAGGGCCGCGCGCCCGGCGTCGTCCCCCGGGTCGGCGCCCACCGCCCGCCGCCGCAACGCCGACCAGCGGCGCCGGACCGCCTCCGGCGCGGCGGTCGGGTCCGGCGCGGGCCGGCGCACCGCGGCGCGTACGGCCGTGCGGATCCCGGAGCCGGCGGCCAGGGCCGCGTCCACCACCACCGCCGCGACGAGGGCGGCGAGCTCCGCCATCCGTTCGGGCAGCGGCAGCCGGTGCAGGGCGGTGGGCAGCGGCGAGAGCCGGCCGAGCAGCCGGTCGCGCTCCTCGGGGCGCACGCTCAGCCACACCACCAGCCGGTGTGCCTCCTCGCGCTCCTGCGGGCTGAGCCCGTCGCCGCCCCGCCGGCCGCCGCCGACGGTGCGGGCGGCACGGTCCACTTCGGCCAGGACGTCCGGGAGCCGGGCCAGGGCGAGCAGTCGGGAGCAGTGTTCGCCGGAGCACTCAGGGTGGAAGCAGTCGTAGCGGGCGGCGACGGCCGGGGCGCCGCCCCGGACCAGCGCGTCGATGAACACGGCGCCGTCCGGTTCGGTGGCGATGCGTTCCAGCCCGGGGGTGTCGATCGGGCGGTCGAGGTAGTAGGGGGTGGCGGAGGGGGCGAAGGCGGCGCCGAAGGCGAGCACCGCGAGGGCTCCCGCCGCGTCGCGGCGGGAGCCGGGCGCCCGGGCGACGTCGGTCAGGTGGTGCAGGTCGAAGATGTTGTCCTGGACGTCGTCGCGCAGCCAGTCGCGCAGCCGCTCCGCTCCCCCGGCGGAGAGCCAGCGGGCCGCGTCGCCGGAGCGCCTGAGCAGGACCTCGGCGAGCTTGGCCGGATCGGTGAAGGGGGAGCCGAGGAAGGTGATCGGCCGGTGGGTGCGGCCGGTGTCGGCCCGGGTCTGTCGCCGGACCACCGCGGGGCTGCCGCCGGCCAGCCAGCTGCGGACCTGCGGGGCGGTCCAGCGGTCCTCCGGGTTCTTGGTGAACAGCCCTTGGAGGAGCAGCAGTTGGCGGGGGTCGGCGAGGGCGGAGAGGTCGACCTCGTCCCCCAGGACCAGTTCCAGTTGCAGCACCTCGTCGCTGATCAGCAGGCCGTCCGCGCCGAGGAAGCGGGGGCGGCCGGTGAACAGCTCGTACAGGACGTTGCCGAGCGCCCACCAGGGCCCGGCCTCGTGATTGCGGCCGGCCAGGAGCTCGGGGGCCATGTACGGGATGGTGACGATCGTCTCGGGCGTGAAGCGGCGGCTGGCGGTGAGCCGGGCGACGCCGCCGAAGTCGGCTATCACGAACTCCCCGGGCGCGCGGCCGGGGCGGACCAGCACGTTGGCCGGCTTGAAGTCCAGCGGGTTGCGCTCGATCCGCCGTTGCCAGAAGTCGAGCAGGGCGACGAGCTCGTAGACGATCCGCTCGGCCTCCCGCGGGTCGGTGTACCGGCCGCGCTCGCGCAGTTCGGCGAAGTGGTCGGCGAGGGTGACCGGCAGGTACTCCATGGCCACCCAGTCGAGTTCGGCGCCGTGGTGGCCGACCCGCCCGAAGTCGACGATGTGCGGGACGTGGCGGCGGTAGTCGTCGTTGCGCAGGTAGCCGAGCAGGTCGGCGTCCATGGACTGGCCGGCGGCCGTCACCTTCACCGCGGCCTCGCCGCCGCCGTCGGTGCGCCGGACGTGCCAGACGGTGCCCTCGGTGCCGGAGCCGGCCACGCCGAGCGGGTCGAAGCGGCCGCGCAGGGCGTCCGGGAAAGCGCCCGCGAACCGTCCGCCGGTGGGCCCCGCACCCTCCGGCGCCCCGCCCGCCGATATCCCACCCCCTGACACCCCGCCCACGGGGCCCTCGCCCCTCCGGCTGGGCCCGGGGCCGACGTTGTCGGCCCAGCCGGGGGCGGCGGCGCGCCCGGTGCCCGCGCGCCGCTGGACCTTGGTCGGCGCCTCCGGGTCGACCCGCTCCGGCGCGGCCCGCTGGACCCTGGTCGGCGCCTCCGGGTCGAAGCGGGCCCCGCCGTCCGGCTCCCGCCCGGTCGCGGCGTCGGGGTCCGTCCGGGTGCGCGGGACGGCGCCGAGCCGGGACGGCCGGTCCGGCACGACACCGAGGCGCCGCCCCCACGGCCGCCGGTCCGCCCTGGTCGGGGGCTCGGGCCGGACCCCGGGGCCGCTCTCCGGCCAGGGGCCTCGTCGGTCGTCGTCGGCTGGGCCGGCGTCCTCCGGTGTGGCCATGGCGGCGCTCTCCTCCCCGCTTCCCGGGGCCGGCGCGGGGCCGTAGCCGCGCGCCGCACGGCCCCGGGTGGTGATTTTGACGCGCCATCATCCCGCATGGTGGGCCGTGGTGTTGGCCGATTTTCCGGAACGCGACCGAGCGGTTGCACGAACGCCGCCGAACGCCGCCGCGGGCCTCCCCCACCTGCCCGGCCCTGTCCCCTTCGGCCGCGGAGCCGACACCCCCGACGCGTCAGCCCCCGACCGGGCGTCCCCGGGGCTCCTCGGCGATCCGGCGGGCGATCTCGTCCGGCCGCACCGGGCGGCCGAAGTGCCAGCCCTGGGCCCAGTCGCAGCCGATGGTCCGCAGCCGTTCGGCGTCCTTGCGGGTCTCCACGCCCTCGGCGGTGACGGTCAGCCCGAGTGCGTGCGCCATCGACACCAGGCCGCTGACGATCCGCCACCCGGTGGACTCGTCCTTCTCCGGATCGTGCAGGTCTCCGACGAAGGAACCGGCGATCTTCAGCCCGGAGACCGGCAGGTCGCGCAGGTACGCGAGGTTGGACCAGCCGGTGCCGAAGTCGTCCACGGCCAGCGACACGCCGAGGTCCACCAGCCCGTGCAGGGTGCGCAGCGCCTCGTCCTCGGGCCCGACCACGGTCGACTCGGTGATCTCCAGTTGCAGCCTGGCCGGTTCGAGGCCGGTCGTGTCGAGGATCCGGCCGAGGTCGGTGACGAGCGCCGCGCTGCGCGCCTGGCGGACCGCCAGGTTGACGTTCAGCTGCGGCGCGGCGTCGCCGAACCGCTTGACCCAGTCCGCGGCCTGGCCACAGGCCTGCTCCAGCACCCAGCGACCGAGCGGCATGATCAGCCCGGTCTCCTCGGCGGTGGTCACGAACTCGTCCGGGCCGAGGACGCCGAGCTGCGGGTGGCGCCAGCGCACCAGCGCCTCCACCGCGGCCAGCCGGCCGTCCGCCAGCGCGTACAGCGGCTGGTAGTCGATGAAGAACTCGCCCCGGTCGAGGGCGGCCGGCATCCGCACCGACACCGCGTAGCGGCTGACCGCGCGGGCGTTCTCCTTGGGGTCGAACAGCGTCCAGCGGCCGCGGCCGGCCTCCTTGGCCCGGTACAGCGTCAGGTCGGCGGCCCGGACGGCCGCGCCCGGGGTGGTGGTGGACACCCGCCGCTCCAGCACGCCGACGCTCGCGCCCACGGCCAGCTTGTGGTCGCCGATCAGCACCGGCCCGGCCAGCGCCTTGAGCACCGTCTTCGCCGCCGCGACGGCCTCCTGCTCGCCCCGGCAGTTCTCCAGCAGCACCACGAACTCGTCGCCGCCGAGCCGGGCCACCAGGTGGCCGAGCGGGTTGAGCGCGGCCTTCAGCCGGGCCGCCACGGCGGACAGCAGCTGGTCCCCGGTGTCGTGGCCGAGGCTGTCGTTGACCACCTTGAAGCCGTCGAGGTCGACGTAGCAGAGGCCGAACCTGGCGCCCGGATCCGGATCCTCGAACAGCTTCTCCAGCCGCTCGAAGAAGGCCGCCCGGTTCGGCAGGCCGGTCAGCGGGTCGTGGGTGGCCTGGTGGCGCAGCCGCTCCTGGAGCCGGTAGCGGTCGGTGACGTCCTCCAGCATCGCGACCTGGTACTGCGGGACGCCGTCGTCGTCGCGGATCAGCGAGACGGTCAGATGGGTCCAGACCACCTCGCCGTCCTGGCGGTAGTACGGCTTGTCGAACTGGAAGTAGTCCCGCTTGCCGCTGATCAGCTCCTCGTACGCCTCCCACACGCCCGGGGTGTCCTCGGGGTGGACGAGATCGCCGACCCGGCGGCCGGTCATGTCCTCCGGGCTCGCGCCGAACAGCTCCTGGAGCGCCTTGTTGACCGCCAGGATGTTGCCGTCGGTGTCGCCGATGCCGATCCCGATGGCGGCGCTCTCGAACAGCGCCCGGAACCGGGCCTCGGAGGCGCGCAGCGCCCGCTCGGCCTCCTTGCGGGCGGTGTCGGCGGCGGTGCGGATCGCCTCCTGCTCCCGCAGCGTGCGCTCGCGCAGGGCGGCGGCCCAGCCGGCCGCGAAGGCGCCGGTCAGGGCCGGGCCGCGGTCGTCGCCGAGCGGCTGCGCCTGGAGCAGCTCCACCGCCCGGGCCAGCACCACCGGGTCGGTGAAGTGCGCGTCGACCAGTTCCGCGCCGGCCTGCTCGGCCAGCCGGGGCTCGAACGGCTCGCCCAGCTGCGCGCGGTGGAGCAGGGCGGCGGTCCGGGCGGTGAGGCGGCCGAGCAGCCCGGGGTGGACGGCCGTGCCGTGGTCGGCGGAGAGCAGTCGCGTCCAGGCCTCGTGGAACCGTTCGGCGCTGCCGGACACCGGGGCGGCGCTCATGCGTCCACCCGGGTGCGCGCGGTCACCGCTGCGGGGTGGTCGGCGCGGGCAGCGGACCGGGCGGGGGGAGCAGTGGTCCGCGCGGCGGGCACGGTGGGGTGAGCAGTGGTCCGCGCGGCGGGCACGGTGGGGGGACCGGCGGCCGCTTCGCGGAGCCCGCGGCCGTCGGTCACTCGCCCGATCCGTCCGCTCAAGGGCGGAACCCCACGCCCGCCACCCCGGTCATCCGCTCGGGGTGCTCGCCGACCGTCTCCGGCTGGTCCGGACGCCACTGCGGCAGGTAGACCACGCCCGGTTCGACCAGCTCGAAGCCGGCGAACATCCCGCTGATCTGCTCGTGGGTGCGCATGGTCAGCGGGGTCGGCGTCTTGCGGTAGAGCTCCTGGTGGTCCTCCGCCTGGTCCGGGCGGCCCTCCAGGGAGGCGTGCGAGAGGACCAGCGCGCTGCCGGGCGGGAGCGCGTCACGGAGCGTGCCGATCAGCTTCCACGGGTCCTCGTCGTCGGTGACGAAGTGCGCGACGGCGACCAGCAGGACGGCCACCGGCTCGCCCTGCGCCAGCAGCGCGGCCACCTCGGGGCGGGCCAGCAGGTCGTGGACGTCGCGCAGGTCGGCCTGGACGACCTCGCTGCCGGGGTCGTCCTCCAGCAGCAGGCGGCTGTGCGCGACGGCGACCGGGTCCCGGTCCACGTAGAGGACCGTCGCCTCGGGGCGGATCGCGCGGGCGATCTCGTGCACCGCGCCGAAGGTCGGGATGCCGGAGCCGATGTCCAGGAAGCGGGTGACGCCGCGCTCGGCCAGGTAGGACACGGCCCGCCGCAGGAAGGCCCGGTTGGAGCGCATGATCTGCGGCAGCTCCGGCCACAGGGCCATCGCCTTGCGCGCCATCTCCCGGTCGACCTCGAAGTTGTGCGAGCCCCCCAGGTAGTAGTCGTAGACCCGCGCGGCGTTCGGTTTGTCCAGGTCCGTGCCCTCCGGTACCCAGCTCGGTCGCCGCATGCCTGTGACTCCTTCACTCCGTTTTCCGGGGATGCAGTGCCTCGCGACAACTGCTGTGACAGACGAGACTACAAGCACACAAGATCCTCCCCTGCACCCCGAACGGCTGCAAGCGGAACACCTCCCTCCTGGCATGCGACGTTTACGGAGCGTTCCCCTCCCGTCTCACCGGAACCGGTCCCGCCGACGGCCGGGCCACCGTAGGGCCCGGCCGTCGACGAGGGAACCCGACCGAAACGGGCCGGCCCCGGACCGGGGCGCTCTAGGGTGGGGCGCGTGGACCCCAACCACTACCGCTTCCGGGGCATGTGGCGACTCGCGGCGCCGGCCCCCGACGTGTACGCGGCGCTGGAGGACGTGCGGAGTTACCCGCTGTGGTGGCCCGAGGTCCTCGAAGTCCGGCAGACCGGCGAGGAGTCCGGGGACCTCGTGGTGCGCGCGCTGCTGCCGTACCGGCTGGTGATCCGCCTGGAGGCGCGACGGCGCGACCGGGCCGCCGGAGTGCTGGAGGCGGTCATGCGGGGCGATCTCACCGGGTGGTCACGGTTCACCGTCACCTCGGACGGGCCGGGCAGCCGCGTGCTCTTCGAGGAGGACACCCGCCCCGGCAAACCCCTGCTGCGCCGCCTCGCCCTGCCCCTGCACCCGCTCTTCCGGGCCAACCACGCGGTGATGATGCGCCGGGGGCGGCGGGGGCTGGCGGCACACCTGGGCAGCGGGAGCGGGCCGGCGAACGGGTGACCACGCAGCCGGTGGCGGCCGGCACCCGTCCGGCTCTAGCGTGGCGGCGCACCCCCGACCACCGGAGGCCGTGATGCCCACCACCGCACCGGACGCGTTCGGCTTCGCGGCCCCCTTCGACCGGACCGGGACGGGCAGCAGCAAGTGGGCCCGCGCGGGGGCGCCCGGGGTGATCGCGATGGGCCTGGCGGACATGGACCTGCCCGGACCGCCGGCCGTGGCCGCCGCGCTGGAGCACCGGGCCCGCCACCGCGCGTACGGGTACACGGTGTGCGACCCGGCCGGGCGGGCGCTGGTGGCCCGCTGGTACCGCTCGCGGCACGGCGTCGAGGTGGATCCGGACTGGGTGCTGCTGCTGCCCTGCGGCCCGCGCACCGCCCTGCGCCTGCTGCTGGAGACCGTGCGCCCGCAGGCGCCGGTGCTGTTCCCGACGCCGGAGTGGGGCGGCTTCGCCCAGCTGTGCCGGGCGGCCGGCCTCCCGTACCGGGAACTGCCCCTGACCGCCGGCCCGGACGGCTACCGGCTCCCGGACGGTCCGCTCCCCCACCCGGCCGGAGCCGTCCTGCTGAGCAGCCCGCACAACCCCTCCGCCCGGGTCTGGCCGGCCGCCGACCTGCGGGCCCTCGCCGAGCGGGCGGCGGAGGCCGGCGCGCTGCTGGTCTCGGACGAGGTGCACGGCGATCTCACCCACCCCGGGTACGTCCACCCGGTGGCGGTGGCCACCGTCGACGCGGCGCTCCGGCCCCGGGTGGTCACGCTGAACTCGGTCGGCAAGACCTTCAACTGCTCCGGCCTGCCGAGCAGTTTCGCGCTCGTCCCCGATCCGGGCCTGCGCGCCCGGTTCACCGAGGTGCTGGCCGGCTTCGGCCTCTGGGAGGGCGGTCTGCTGGAGCAGACCGTCCAGCGGGCGGCGCTGGCCGAGGGCGGGCCGTGGCTGGACGCGCTGCTCGCCCACCTCGCCGCCGCCCGCGCCCGGCTCACCGGCCGGCTGGGGCCCGCCGTCCGCTCCGCGCCGCAGTCCTCCTACCTGCTCTGGCTGGACGCCGCCGCCCTGGGGCTGCCACCGGACGGGGCCCGCCGGGCGCTGCTGGAGCGCTACGGCCTGGAGGCCTCGGACGGCGCCGAGTTCGGCCCCGGCGGCCGGGGCGCGCTGCGGCTGAACTACGCCCTGCCGGGCCCGGTGCTGGACGCCGTCCTGGAGCGCCTCGACCGGCGGTGACCGAACCACCGGGCCACCCCGCCCGGCAGCCCCGCGCACGTCCCGCCCGGCGCCCCCGCGCACGCCCGGAAAGCCGCCCGGATCCCCGGATTCACCCGATCGCGCCACCCCTGACCTGCAGAAACGAACGTTCACACGATATTTGCGAAGCGCCCCCGCATGCTCCGTAGCAGACTGGGCAGGGTAGTTCGGGCCGCAATCCTGACCCCGAGGATGGTAAGTCCGGTGATACCGACATCCCGCACCACTCCGCCCGACCGGCAGAGCCCCCCAGCGCCCCCGCCGGGGGTGACCCCGCTGACCGAGTCGGGGGCGCTCAGCCACGTGTCGGGCGTCTGCTTCAAGATCGGACCGCCCCGGCTGGTGGGCGTCGAGGTCGAGTGGTTCGTCCACGACGACCGATGTCCCGGCAAGCCCGTCCGACCGGAACTGGTCCACGCCGCACTGGAGTCGCTGCCACTCGGCGGCCCGGACGGAGCCTCGCTCCCCTCCGGCTCGCGGCTCACGCTCGAACCCGGCGGGCAGGTCGAGCTCAGCTCCCCGCCCGCCACCGGCCTCCTGGCCTGCGTCGAGGACACCCGACGCGATCTGACCGCCCTGCGGGCCGCCTTCGCGGCGCAGGGCCTGCGCCTCACCGGCACCGGGACGGACCCGCTGGCCCGCCCCCGCCTGATGGTCCTGGACCACCCCCGCTACCTCGCGATGGAGCGGTTCTTCGACTCCGCCGGCCCCTGGGGCCGGATCATGATGACCGGCACGGCCTCGGTGCAGGTGTGCCTGGACGCCGGCGACGCGGACGGCCCGCACGCGGTGGAGCGCCGCTGGCGACTGACCCACCTGCTCGGCCCGGTCCTGGTCGCCGCCTTCGCCAACTCCCCACTGCTGGACGGCAGGCCGACCGGTCACCGCTCCACCCGGCAGACCGTCTGGTCCCGGATGGACCCGACCCGCACGCTCGCCCCGGAGCCGGACCACGGCGACCCCCGCGAGGCCTGGGCGCAGTACGTGCTGGACGCCGAGGTGCTGTGCGTGCGCCGCCCCGAGGGGCTGCCGTGGACGGCCCCACCCGGCCTGACCTTCCGCGACTGGGTCCGCGGCGGCGGCGAACGCCCGCCCACGCTGGGCGACTTGGACTACCACCGGACCACCCTGTTCCCGCCGGTGCGCCCGCACGGCCACCTGGAGCTGCGCATGATCGACGCCCAGCCCGGGGACGGCTGGGTGGTGCCCACCGCCCTGGTGACCGCGCTGCTGGACGACGTGCCGGCCGCCGAGGCCGCGCTCGCCGCGCTGGAGCCGCTGGGCCGCCCGGACGGTCCGCGCCCGCCGCGCAGCGACGTCTGGCGCCGGGCCGCGACGCTGGCCGTCGCCGATCCCGAGCTGCGCCGCGCCGCCCTGACCTGCTTCGCCGCCGCCGACGCCGCGCTGGGCCGCCTGCCCGGCGCCGGTCGGCTGCGCGCCGCCGTCGCCGAGTTCGCCGAGCGCTACCCCGCGCGCGGCCGCTGCCCGGCCGACGACCAGCTGGACGCCCTGCGCTCCGGCACCCGACGCACTCCTCCGGAGGAGGCCGCACCATGACCGACGTCCGCCCCCCTGCCGCCCCGGCGGCGGGCACCGAGGAGTTGCGCGAGACCATCGCGGCCGAGCTGCTGGCCGCCCGCGCCCGCACCGCCGCGCTCACCGACTGCGTCGAGGACGGCGACCTCACCGCCCAGCACTCGCCGTTGATGTCCCCGCTGGTCTGGGACCTGGCGCACATCGGCAACCAGGAGGAACTCTGGCTGCTGCGCAACGTCGGCGGCCGCGACCCGATGCACCCGGAGATCGACCCGCTGTACGACGCCTTCCAGCACCCCCGGGCCGAGCGGCCGAGCCTGCCGCTGCTGGCACCCGCCGAGGCCCGGGCGTACGCGCACGAGGTGCGCGGCCGGGTGCTGGACCTGCTGGCGGCCAGTCCGCTGGAGGGGGCGCCGCTGCTGGACGCCGGGTTCGCGTTCGGGATGATCGCCCAGCACGAGCAGCAGCACGACGAGACGATGCTGATCACCCACCAGCTCCGCCCGGGGGAGCCTGCGCTGGCCGCTCCCCCGCCGCCGCCCGCCCCGGCGGACGCGGCCGCGCTGCCCGCCGAAGTGCTCGTCCCCGCAGGACCGTTCACGATGGGCACCGACACCGAGCCGTGGGCACTGGACAACGAGCGCCCCGCGCACGTGGTCGAGCTGCCCGCCTTCCTGCTGGACACCACGCCGGTCACCAACGCCGCGTACCAGCGGTTCATCGCGGACGGCGGCTACGACGAGCCGCGCTGGTGGACGCCCGAGGGCTGGGAGCACCGGCGGCGGGCCGACCTGACCGCCCCGCTGTTCTGGCGCCTGGACGGCGGCCAGTGGCTGCGGCGCCGGTTCGGCACGGTGGAGCCCGTCCCGGCGGACGAACCCGTCCTGCACGTCAGCTGGTACGAGGCGGACGCCTACGCCCGGTGGGCCGGACGGCGGCTGCCGACCGAGGCGGAGTGGGAGAAGGCGGCCCGGCACGACCCGGCGAGCGGCCGCTCCCGCCGCTACCCGTGGGGCGACCAGGCCCCCGGAGCCGAGCACGCCAACCTCGGGCAGCGACACCTGCGCCCGGCCCCGGCCGGCGGCTACCCGGCGGGCGAGTCCCCGTACGGCGTACGGCAGTTGATCGGCGACGTGTGGGAGTGGACGGCCAGCGACCTCCGCCCCTACCCCGGGTTCCGGGCCTGGCCCTACCAGGAGTACTCGGAGGTCTTCTTCGGACCGGAGTACAAGGTGCTGCGCGGCGGCTGCTTCGCGGTGGCGCCGGTCGCCTGCCGGGGCACCTTCCGCAACTGGGACTACCCCGTCCGGCGGCAGATCTTCGCCGGGTTCCGCACCGCCCGCGACCTGGAGGTGGCCTGATGTGCCGCCACCTCGCCTACCTGGGTGGGCCGGTGGCGCCACGGGAGCTGCTGGTGCACCCGCCGCACGGCCTGTACCGGCAGTCCTGGGCACCCCGGGCGCAGCAGTACGGCACGGTCAACGCGGACGGCTTCGGCCTCGGCTGGTACGCGGACGGCGACGAGGTGCCGGCCCGCTACCGCCGTGACGGGCCGATCTGGGCGGACGCCGCGTTCGCCGACCTCGCCCGGGTGATCCGCACCCGGGCGCTGCTGGCGGCGGTCCGCTCCGCCACCGAGGGCTGCGCGGCGGGCGAGAGCGCGGCGGCGCCGTTCGCGGCCGGGCGCTGGCTGTTCAGCCACAACGGCGCGGTGGCGGGCTGGCCGGGCAAGCTGGACGCGCTGGCCGCCCTGCTCCCGCCGGCCGAGCTGCTGGAGCTGGAGGCACGCTCCGACTCGGCGCTGCTGTGGGCCCTGGTCCTGCACCGGCTGCGGGCGGGGGCCGGGCTCGGCGAGGCGCTGGCGGGCACCGTCGCGGACGTCACCGCGCACACCACCGGCCGGCTCAACCTGCTGCTCACCGACGGCCGCACACTCGCCGCGACCGCCTGGGGCGACACCCTGCACCACCGCGACCTGCCCGGGCTCGGCACGGTGGTGGCCTCCGAGCCGTACGACGACGCTCCCGGCTGGACGGCCGTCCCGGACGGCTCGCTGGTGGTGGTCGACGAGCGCGGCGTCACCGTCCGTCAGCTCCTCGGCCGCTACTGATCCTCCACCGCCCCTTCATCTTCTGAACAGAGGACCCACCCTGTCATGGACACATTTGATCTCACCCGGCTGCTGCCCGCCGACCACTTCAGCAGCGCGCTGCGCCACGACGTGCAGCACGGCCTGACCTCCGAACCCAAGTGGCTGCCGCCGAAGTGGTTCTACGACGCGCGGGGCAGCGAGCTGTTCGAGGAGATCACCCGGCTGCCGGAGTACTACCCGACCCGCGCCGAGCGGGCCATCCTGACCGCCCGGGCCGGCGAGATCGCCGCCGCCACCGGGGCCCGCACGCTGGTCGAGCTGGGCTCCGGCTCCTCCGAGAAGACCCGGCTGCTGCTGGACGCGCTGCGCGCGCTCGGCACCCTGGAGACGTACGTCCCGGTGGACGTCAGCGAGAGCGCGCTGACCGCCGCCGGCGTCGCGCTCGCCGCCGAGTACCCCGGGCTCGCCGTGCACGGCGTGCTGGCCGACTTCACCGCCCGGCTCGGCCTGCCCCCGGAGGGCGGCCCCCGACTGGTCGCCTTCCTCGGCGGCACCCTGGGCAACCTGCTGCCCGAGGAGCGGGCGGCCTTCCTGCGCGGGCTGCGCGCCTCCCTCGACCCGGGCGACTTCCTGCTGCTCGGCACCGACCTGGTCAAGGACCCGTCGGTGCTGGTCGCCGCCTACGACGACGCGGCCGGGGTGACCGCCGAGTTCAACCTCAACGTGCTCAACGTGCTCAACCGCGAGCTGGGCGCCGACTTCGACCCGACCGCGTTCGCGCACGTCGCGCGGTGGGACCCGGACCGGGAGTGGATCGAGATGCGGCTGCGCTCGCTGCGCGCGCAGACCGTGAAGATCCCGGCACTGAACCTGCCGGTGCACTTCGACCGGGGCGAGGAACTGCGCACCGAGGTGTCCGCCAAGTTCCGCCGGGAGCGGGTGTCCGCCGAGCTGGCGGCGGCCGGGCTGCGGCTGAGCCACTGGTGGACGGACGAGGAGGGCCGGTTCGGGCTGTCACTGTCCGCCCCGGCGTAGGGACGGTCGGCGCAGCTGAATTTGCTTGTTCACCTTACGAATCCTCAGAGCAAAAATTGAGGTTTCCGGTGCACAAGACTTAAACGAATAAGGGTTACGATCTCGGCTACCGAGCTCAGCGTTGAGTACCAGGAGTCAAGATCGTGAGCGTCACCAAGCAGCCCTCCGGGGCGGTCGAGGCCTCAGCGCCCGGCCGCCTCGGCTTCGTCGTCTTCATCACCGCCGCCGCAGCCCTCGGCGGGTTCCTGTTCGGCTACGACAGTTCCGTGATCAACGGCGCCGTCTCCGGGATCCAGGAGAAGTTCGGCGTCGGCGACGGCGTGACCGGTCTGATCGTCTCCTCCGCCCTGCTGGGCTCGGCGATCGGCGCCGCACTGGCCGGCCGGTTCGCCGACCGCTACGGCCGCATCAAGGTCATGAAGGCGGGCGCGCTGCTGTTCGCGGTCAGCGCGATCGGCTCGATGCTCCCCTTCGCCGCCTGGGACCTCGCCTTCTGGCGCGTGCTCGGCGGCGCGGCCATCGGCATCGCCTCGGTGATCGCCCCGACCTACATCGCCGAGGTCGCGCCCACCAAGTACCGGGGCCGACTGGCCTCCTTCCAGCAGGCCGCGATCGTGCTCGGCATCGCGATCTCCCAGCTGGTCAACTGGCTGCTGGCGAACGCGGCCGGCGGCGACACCCGCGGCCAGCTGCTCGGCCTGGAGGCCTGGCAGTGGATGCTCGGCATCTGCGTCGTCCCGGCCGCGGTCTACTTCACCCTCGCCTCGGTGATCCCCGAGTCCCCGCGCTACCTGATCCAGGCCGGCCGGCTGGACGACGCCCGCGCCGTGCTCGCCCAGGTCGAGGGCCAGGACGTCGACACCGACGCCCGGATCGCCGAGGTCCAGGGGCTGATCGCCTCCGACCACCGCCCGCGCTTCGGCGACCTGCTCGGCGGGCGCTTCGGCCTGCTGCCGATCGTCTGGGTCGGCATCGGCCTGTCGGTCTTCCAGCAGCTGGTCGGCATCAACGTGATCTTCTACTACTCGTCGATCCTGTGGCAGTCGGTCGGCATCGACCAGAGCAACTCGCTGCTGATCAGCTTCGTCGGCTCGGTCATCAACATCCTCGGCACCGTGGTCGCGATCCTGCTGGTGGACCGGATCGGCCGCAAGCCGCTCGCCCTGATCGGCTCGGCCGGCATGGCCGTCGCGCTCGGCGCGGCCGGCTGGGCGTTCTCCTCCGCCACCGGCAGCGGCGACAACGTCACGCTGCCCGACCTCCAGGGCACCGTCGCGCTGGTCGCCGCCAACGCCTTCGTGCTGTTCTTCGCGATGTCCTGGGGCGTGGTCGTCTGGGTGATGCTCGGCGAGATGTTCCCGAACCGCATCCGGGCCGCCGCGCTGTCCGTCGCCGCCTCCGCGCAGTGGATCGCCAACTGGGCGATCACCGTGTCGTTCCCGTCGATGTCGCGCTGGAACCTGTCGGCGACCTACCTGGTGTACGCGGCGTTCGCGGCGCTGTCGATCGTCTTCGTGGCGAAGTTCATGAAGGAGACCAAGGGCGTCCGGCTGGAGGACATGGGCTGATCCGACAGTCCGACCATCGGCCCCCGCACCCTAGCGCGATCATCGCGGGTGCGGGGGCCGAATCGTTCACTCCCTGCGGCGGCCCGGACACCTCCGGTACTCCTGTTCGCCAGGAGGGATGTGTCCTTGATCTTCAACCGGCTCCGCGCCCGCAGACCAGCCGCCGTCACCGCCACCGCCACCGCCGGCTGCCCGTACGCCCACACCCACGCCCACACCCACTCCCCGGCCGCGGCCCGGCCGTCGCCCACACCGTCGCCCCCGCCGTCATCCCCGCCGCCGTCCCCACCACCGTTCACCGACCCGGAGCAGGCCGCCGAGTTCATCCGCCGCTTCCATCACGAGCAGCCCGCCACCGGGGCCCCGGACACCCGGATACGGGCCGTCCTCGACGAGATCGAGCGCACCGGCAGCTACGAGCACACCCCCGCCGAACTCGCCTACGGCGCCAAGCTCGCCTGGCGCAACGCCGCCCGCTGCATCGGCCGGCTGTACTGGCGCAGTCTGGTGGTGCGCGACCTGCGCCACCTCGGCTCGGCCGACGACATCGCCGCCGAGTGCTTCGAGCACCTGCGGCTGGCCGGCAACGGCGGACGGATCCGCCCGGTGGTCTCGGTGTTCGCCCCCGACCGCCCGGGCCGCCCGGCCGCCCGCATCGTCAACCAGCAGCTGGTCCGCTACGCCGGCCACCGGGTCGGCGACGCCGTCGTCGGCGACCCGGCCGGCACCGAACTCGCCGCCCGCGCCCGCGACCTCGGCTGGAAGTGCGCCGAGGACCGCTTCGAGGTGCTGCCGCTGCTCGTCCAGGAACACCCCGGCGAGCGCCCGCACTGGTACGAGCTGCCGGACGACACCACTCTGGAGGTACCGCTCACCCACCCCGCGTACGAGTGGTTCGCCGGCCTGGGCCTGCGCTGGTACGCGGTGCCCGCGATCAGCGACATGACGCTGGAGATCGGCGGCGTCCGCTACCCGGCCGCGCCCTTCAACGGCTGGTACATGGGCACCGAGATCGGCGCCCGCAACCTCGCCGACGCCGACCGCTACGACCTGCTCGACACCGTCGCCGAGCGCCTGGGCCTGGACACCTCCAGCGCGCGCACGCTCTGGCGCGACCGCGCGCTGATCGAACTCAACATCGCGGTGCTGCACTCCTTCCAGGAGGCCGGAGTGACGATCGCCGACCACCACACCGAGTCCGAACGCTTCCTCCGGCACGTCGCCCAGGAGAAGCGGCTCGGCCGGCCGACCCCGGCGGACTGGAGCTGGATCGTGCCCCCGGTCTCCGGCGGGCTCACGCCCGTCTACCACCGGTACTACGACCCGGTGGACCCGTCGCTGCGGCCGGCCTTCCTGCCGCGCGAGCCCTGGTGAGGCGGCGGGGGAGGGAACGGCGGAAACAGCGGAAGCAGCGGGACGGGGGGAAGGCCGGCGGCGGAGTCTAGGAGCGTTCGGTGAGGCGGTCGAAGCGCAGGACGAGCCCGTCGAGCAGCGCTTCCAGGCCGGTCTCGAAGGCGCCCTCGTCCACCGTCCCACGATGCCCGGCCAGCCGGTGCGCCTCGCCGAGGTGCGGGTAGTCGGCCGCGTCGTACACCTCGGCGTCCGCGGGGAAGCCGGCCGCGAAGGAGGCCAGCGCCGAGCCGGTGACGAAGTAGCGCATCAGCGCGCCGATCCGGGTGGCCTGGCCGCGCGGCCAGCCGGCCTCGACCAGGTGGCCGAAGACCGCGTCGGCCAGGCGCAGCGCGTTCGGCCGGCGGCCCGGGCCCTGGGCGAGCACCGGCACGATGTTGGGGTGGGCGGCGAGGGCGGCGCGGTAGGAGCGGGCCCAGTCGCGCAGCGCGTCCGGCCAGGGCGTCGGCCTACCGCCGGGCGAGCGGTCGGGCGCGCCGTCGGGAGTGCCGTCGGGAGTGCCGTCGGGAGTGCCGAACATCGACAAGTCGACCTCGCCGATCACGCTGTCCACCACCGCGTCCAGCAGTTCGTCCTTGGTCGCGACGTGGTTGTAGAGCGAGGGACCGCTGACCGACAGTTCGGTGGCGAGGCGGCGGGTGGAGAGGGCCGCCAGGCCCTCGGCGTCGATCAGCCGCAGAGCAGCGGCGACGATGCGCTCGCGGCTGAGCAGCGGGGTGCGCGGGCGGGCCATCGGGGTGCTGCCTCCGGTTCCTCCGGTCGGGTGGGGCGGGGACCGATTCTGGCAGGCGCCCCTTCCCAGCGCGGGCCGGCCGGGGCTACAGTCCCTCCATAAAACTTGCAGCGCTAGTTTAATGGATCTGGAGCCGCCGTGAACCTGGAGCTGTCCGAGGAGCAGAGCGCCGTCCGGGACCTCGCCGCCTCCTTCACCGATCGCGAGATCGCTCCGCACGCCGCCGCGTGGGACCGCGCCGAGTCCGTCGACCGCGCGATCATCGGCAAACTGGCCGGGCTCGGCTTCCTCGGCCTCACCATCCCCGAGGAGTACGGCGGCAGCGGTGGCGACCACCTCGCGTACTGCCTGGTCCTGGAGGAGCTCGGCCGCGGCGACTCGGCCGTCCGCGGCATCGTCTCGGTCACGCTCGGCCTGGTCGCCAAGTCCGTCAACGGCTACGGGACTCAGGAGCAGAAGCGGCACTGGCTCCCCCGGCTCACCTCGGGCGAGTCGCTCGGCTGCTTCGCGCTCACCGAACCCGGCACCGGCTCCGACGCGGCCAACCTCAGCACCCGTGCCGTCCGGGACGGCGACGACTGGCTGATCAGCGGCGCCAAGATGTTCATCACCAACGGCACCTGGGCCGACGTCGCCCTGGTCTTCGCCCGCACCGGCGGCGACGACCCCGACCGGCAGGGCCACAAGGGCATCACCGCTTTCCTGGTGCCCACCGACCTGCCCGGCTTCACCCGCACCGAGATCCACGGCAAGCTCGGCCTGCGCGGCCAGGCCACCGCCGAACTCGCCCTCGACCGGGTCCGGGTGCCCGACAGCGCACGGCTCGGCGAAGTCGACAAGGGGTTCCGGGTGGCGATGTCCGCGCTCGCCAAGGGCCGGATGTCGGTCGCGGCGGGCTGCGTCGGCATCGCCCGTGCCTGCCTGGAGGCCGCCGTCCGCTACGCCGGCGAGCGCGAGCAGTTCGGCCGCCCGATCGCCTCGCACCAGCTCGTCCAGGAACTGCTGGCCGGCATCGCCGTCGACGTCGAGGCCGCCCGGCTGCTCACCTGGAAGGTCGCCGACCACATCGAACGCGGCCTGCCGTTCGCCACCGAATCCTCCGTCGCCAAGCTCTACGCGAGCGAGGCCGCCGTCCGGGCCGCCAACAACGCGCTCCAGGTGTTCGGCGGCTACGGCTTCATCGACGAGTACCCGGTCGGCAAGTACCTGCGCGACGCGCGGGTCATGACCCTCTACGAGGGCACCAGCCAGATCCACCAGTTGCTCATCGGCCGCGCCCTCACTGGGGTCAACGCCTTCTGACCAGCCCGTTCATCCCATCCGATCAGCCAGGACGGGTCAATCGGACCACCCGGACCGTCCTGACCACCCGGACCGTCCTGACTGCTCGGATCACCCCGACTGCTCAGATCACTCGGATCACTGAGATCACTCGGATTCAACCGGATAGGAGCCCGACGACGTGCGTCCCGTCTACTTCGCCGCAGCCCGCCGCACACCCATCGGCCGGCTGCGCGGAGCGCTCGCCACGGTCCGCCCGGACGACCTCTCGGCCACCGTGCTGCGCGCCCTGCTCGCCGACGTCCCCGCCCTCGACCCCGCCCGCATCGACGACGTCTACTGGGGCGCCGCCAACCAGGCCGGCGAGGACAACCGCAACGCCGCCAGGATGGCCGTCCTGCTGGCCGGCCTGCCGGAGACCGTCCCCGGCGCCACCGTCAACCGGCTCTGCGCCTCCGGGCTGGAGGCCGTCACCCTCGCCGCCCGGGCCATCGGCTCCGGCGAGGCCGACGTCGTCCTGGCCGGCGGCTGCGAGTCGATGACCCGCGCCCCCTTCGTCCTCCCCCGCCCCGACGAGGCCCTCCCGCACCGGATCGAGACCTACGACACCCGGCTCGGCTGGCGGCTCACCAACCCCCGGATGGCCGAACTGCACGGCGTGCTCAGCATGGGCGAGACCGCCGAGGAGGTGGCCGGCCGGTACGGCATCGGGCGGGAACGCCAGGACGCCTTCGCGCTGCGCAGCCACCAACGGGCCGCCGCCGCCCGCAAGGACGGCCACTTCGACGCCGAGCTGATCCCGGTCGAACGGCCCGACGGCGTGATGGTCAGCCAGGACGAGGGCATCCGCGAGGACACCAGCCTGGAGAAGCTCACCCGCCTCAAGCCCGCCTTTCGCCCCGGCGGCACCGTCACGGCCGGCAACGCCTCGCCGATGAACGACGGCGCGGCCGGGCTGCTCCTGGTCGGCGAGGAGGCGCTGCGCGACCTCGGGTTGCGCCCGCTCGGCCGGTACGTCGCCGGCGCCTCCGTCGGGGTGCACCCCGATGTGATGGGCATCGGCCCGGTGCCGGCCACCCGCAAGGTGCTCGGCCGGGCCGGCTGGTCGCTGGCCGACCTCGACACCGCCGAGCTCAACGAGGCCTTCGCCGCCCAGGCCCTGGCCTCCGCCGACGGCATCGGATTCACCCCCGAACAGGCCGACGAACTGGTCAACCCGAGCGGCGGGGCGATCGCGCTCGGCCACCCGCTGGGCGGCTCCGGCGCGCGCATCCTCACCACCCTGCTGCACCGGATGCGCCGCACCGACGCCCGGCGCGGCCTCGCCACCATGTGTGTGGGGGTCGGTCAGGGCACCGCCGTCCTCGTCGAGAACGTTGACTGAGTGCGCGCCCGCGTTCGCGCTCGCGTTCACGTCCGAGTTCGCGTTCACGTCTGAGTTCACGTCCGAGTTCGAGTTCACGTCCGAGTTCACGTCCGAGTTCGAGTTCACGTCCGAGTTCAAGGGAGCACCGGGAATGACTGAAGTAGCCGCAGTGGCCGAAGTGACGGGCCTGGCGGGCAGGTTCGCGGGGAGGGTCGCCGTTGTGACCGGCGCCGCGCAGGGCATCGGCGCGGCCACCGCCCACCGGCTCGCCGAGGAGGGCGCGGCCGTCGCCGTCGTCGACCTCACCGCCGAACGGGCCGCTGGGACGGTCGCGGCGATCACCGCCAAGGGCGGCACCGCACGGGCGTACGGCTGCGACGTGGCCGACTACGACGCCGTCGAGGCGGTGTTCGCGCAGGTCGCGGCGGACCTCGGTGGGGTGCACATCCTGGTGAACAACGCCGGGATCACCCGGGACAACCTGTTCTTCAAGATGCCGAAGGCCGACTGGGACGCGGTCCTGACCGTCAATCTGACCAGCGCGTACAACTGCAGCCACGTCGCGCAGAAGTACATGGTGGCGCAGAAGTACGGGAAGATCGTCTCGCTCAGCTCGCGCTCCGCCCTCGGCAACCGGGGACAGGCCAACTACGCGGCCGCCAAGGCCGGCATCCAGGGGCTCACCGCGACCCTCGCGATCGAGCTGGGGCCGTTCAACATCAACGTCAACGCCGTCGCCCCCGGGTACGTCGCCACCGCGATGACCGCGGCCACCGCCGAGCGGGTCGGCAGCACGGCCGAGGACCAGCAGGCGGAGGTCTCCGCCCGGACCCCGCTGCGCCGGGTGGGACAGCCGGAGGAGATCGCGTCCGTGGTCGCCTTCCTGGCCAGCGAGGACGCCTCGTACGTCAGCGGGCAGACGCTGTACGTCAACGGCGGGGCGCGGTAGGTCTAGCCCGGGCAGGGACCTTCAAGGACCCTTCAGCATTAGTACGATAATACTGACGTGTTGTCACATAGCCGTCTCGGGCGTGGGGTTACCTTCACCTGGGACGGCCTTTACCTTTTCGCGTGGCCGAGCATGACCATGCCTCTGATCGGGCGACCCCACCAAATGACTATGGCATGATCATGCGGCAGTCGATGGGATGGCCGGACCGACCCGACCGGACCAGGTCGGGCCCTGCGCCCCAAGGAGTCCCATGGGCAGCCCCGCCCCCCTTCGCCGTGCCCTGGCTCTGCTCGCCGTCGGGGCCACCGCCCTCACGGCCGGCACCATCGCCGTCCCGGCGGTCGGCGCCGCGACCGCCGCCCCCGCGCACGACCTCACGGGCGTCCACGTCCGCCCCGCCTCCTTCGGGCACCACAACGCCCAGGGCCGCACCGCCCCGCTGACCACCACCCAGTGCGTCAGCCAGATCGGCATCCACTGCTACTCGCCGCTGCAGTACCGGAACGCCTACAACCTGAACCCGTTGTACCAGGAGGGCATCACCGGCAAGGGCCGCACGATCGTCATCGTCGACTCCTTCGGCTCGCCGACCATCCAGCACGACCTGGAGGTCTTCGACAAGCAGTGGGGCATCCAGGACACCAACGTCGAGGTGGTCAAGTGGGGCAACGTCCCCGCCTTCGACCCCAAGAACCCCGACCACACCGGCTGGGCCGGCGAGACCACGCTGGACGTCGAGTACGCCCACGCCATCGCCCCCGACGCGCACATCGTCCTGGTCGAGACCGGTGTCGCCGAGACCGAGGGCACCACCGGCCTGCCCGAGATGATGGACGCCGAGAAGGCCCTCATCAAGGCCGGTCGCGGCGACGTCATCTCGCAGAGCTTCGGCGCCACCGAGAACACCTTCCCGGGCTACGACAAGGGCGACTTCAAGTCGCTCACCGACCTGCGCTACGCCTTCCAGGCCGCCGCCGACCACAACGTCACCGTGCTCGCCGCCTCCGGCGACAACGGCGCCACCGACTCGCAGGCCAACGGCACCGACCTGTACCCGTACAAGGTCAACTCCTGGCCGTCCTCCGACCCGCTGGTCACCTCCATCGGCGGCACCCAGCTCACCCTGGACGACAACGGCGCGCGCACCGCGCCCGACAAGGTGTGGCACGACAAGTCCGGCGCCGGCGGCGGTGGCGTCTCCGGCATCTTCGAGCGCCCGTGGTACCAGGCCGGCGTCGCCAACGTCACCGGCAACCACCGCGGCACGCCCGACATCAGCATGAGCGCGGCCGTCGACGGCGGTGCCTGGACCTACGAGTCCTACGACCCGACCTCCGTCGGCTGGCACCTCACCGGCGGCACCAGCGAGGCCACCCCGCTGTTCTCCGGCGTCGTCGCCCTCGCCGACCAGCTCGCCGGCCACCGCCTCGGCCAGCTCAACTGGCGCCTGTACGGGCTCAACCTGCTCCCGAGCGCGTGGAGCGGCATCACGGACGTGAAGGAGGGCGACAACTCCTGGGGCAGCGTCACCGGCTACACCGCCACCGAGGGCTACGACCTCTCCAGCGGCCTCGGCACCATCGACGGCGCGAAGTTCGTCCACGCCATCGCCGGTCGCTGACGGGCCGCAGTGAGTAGCAGGTAACAACTAACAGCGAACAGATAACAGATTTCGAAATCTGTTATCTGTTCGCTGTTCTCTGTCATCTGTTCGCGGCCAGGTACCGGTCGTCCGGCCCAGCCGCGCGCGGCGCGAAGGGTCAGACGCGGTCCGCCGGGGCGGAAGCAGGCGTCGCGGCGGGCTCCGGGGCGGCGGCCAGTTGGGCGAGGTAGCGCTCGGCGGCGCGGAGCTTGCGGCCGTCGGGGCCCGGGAGGTAGGCGCGGAGCTCGATGATCTCCGGGGCGATCCGAAGGGCCGCCGCACGATCGGGGACAGAGCGCCAGCAGGCCTCGGCGTTGGTGGCCGCCTGTTGGGTCTCCGGGTGGTCCGGTCCCTGCGAACGGAGCAGCGCCAGGGCCACCTCGCGGTAGATGTCCGCGGCCTCGGCCGACCGGCCCGCGAGACGGCACACGTGCGCCCGGACCTGGCGCACCTGGAGGACCGGTTCGGAGACGGCGCCGTGCTCGGCGATCGCCTCCAGTTCGAGGGCGAAGGCGAGTTCGGTGGCGGCGCCGTGCTCTCCGGCGTCCGCGCTGCGGACGATCCGGCCGATGGCCTCCCGGTAGTCGGCACGCGGCTGACCGGACACCGGAGCGTCGACGGGCACCGCATCGGCAGGTACCTCGTCCGCCGGGACGGGGTCCGCCGGGGCCTCCGCCACCGGGACCGCGTCCACGGGGGCCTCGCCCACGGGGGCCTCGTCGTCGGTCGGGGCCGTGCCGTCCGGCGCTTCCGCCGTCGGCACCGCGTCGGCGGGGGCCTCGTCCACCGGAGGGGCCTGCGCCGGGACGGCGTCCTGCGGTTCCGCCGTCAGCGTGGCGGCGTCCGCCGGTGCCTGCTCCGGCTCCCGCTCCGACTCCGGCTCCATCTCCGGCTGCTGGGGCTTGGCCAGCGTCACGCCTGCGGACGGCTCGACAACCTCGGGCGTCGCGTCCGCCGGAGCGGGCTTGTGCAGGGTCACGCCGGCCGGACCGGCCGGCTGCCCCTTCAGCAGGCTGACCGGGCGGGCCGGCCTCGGCGGGGTGGGCGGCACGCCGGGCTTGACCAGGCTCACCGGACCGGCCTCGGCCGTGGGAGCGGGGGAGGCCGACGGCGGCGGAGCCGTGGGCGCCACGGGCGGTTCGACGACGGCGTCCTGTGACTCCGCCCGGCCCGGCACCGGCGGCACCGACAGCGCGGGCGGCCCGGACGACACCACATCGGCGCGCACGGCATCGACCGGCACCGCATCGACCGGCGGCACCGCGTCGGCCGACGCCGACACGTCGGCCGGCGGACCGTCGCCACGGCGGGCGGTGTTGCGGAAGACCGGGCGGTCCGGGGCGTGCGTGGCCAGGATGACGACGTCCGGCCGCAGCACCGAGTACACCTGCTGCCGCAGTTGCTCGGGCGCGAGCACGTCGCCCGCGCCGGGGCGGCCGCCGTGCAGCGCCTCGATCAGGGCGCGGGTGAAGGTGCCGATCTGCTCCGGGTCCGGGCTGACGACCGCCCAGAGCGGGATGCCCTCGCTGAGCGGCGAGGCGGCGCCCTGGAGGTACGGCCAGGCGTTCTGGTCGGCACTGAGGTCGGCGACGACGAGGGTCTGCCACTCGGCCGGGCGGTGGCTCAGCTCGGCGGCGACGGCCTGCCAGGGCAGGCCGTCCTGCTTGGAGTCGCGCAGGGTGAGCTGGAGCTGTCCGCCGCGCTTGTCGGCGACCACGTGACCGCCCAAGTGGACGAGCAGCGGCCCCGGATGGCGGGACGCGGCGCGCAGGTGGGCGAGGACGGTGTGCGGGTCGCTGGCGCCGGGGAGGTGGACGGCGTCCACCGCGTCCGCGGCGAGCAGCACCTGCGGTGAGACGGCCGCGAGCATCGCGGACAGCACCGACGCCTGGGCGGGACCGCCCCGACCCCAGGTGCGGCGCCCGGAGTTGCCGTACCCGCCCTCGACGACCAGGATCCGTCCGCGCGGCGCCGCCCCCAGTCCGCCCGTACCGGGAGCGCTCACGCCCGGGGCCGGGAAGGACAGCGGCGTGGCCGTGGACGGCAGCGCGCCCACGGCGGGCATGCCGGTGACGGTCCATCCGGTGGGCGCGGTCGGCGGCGGGCCCGGCACCGCGGCCGGAGCCGTCGGCGGGGCTGCCGGAGCGGACGGCGGGAGCGGGGGCACGGGCGGCGGCTCGTAGAGCGCGGCGGGCCCGGGCGGGTGCTCCTCAGCCGGGGTGCGCGGCGGCGGTACGGCGTCCCAGGGGCCCGAGTCCGCTGCCGGTTCGGGGCCTCCGGGGACAGCTGTCGTCTCCGCCATCTTCTGGTCACCGCCCACCCCGCCGCTTCGCGGCGTCTGATGCCCTTGCTGGGTGGTGCCTACCACCACTCCCGTCGCGCCACCCTACGAGATCCCGGCACACCCGATCCAGGCCGGGTCTCCGATCGGCGCGCCACGCGGCCCGCTATCGTGCCGTCATGGCAGGCCCCGGTACACCTCTCCTGTTCCTCGACGTCGACGGACCACTCATCCCCTTCGGCGCGCCGCCCCCTGGCGGCTACCCCGTCTTCCGCGGCGACTCCGCCGCCGCACCCGGTCCGGGCGTCAACCCCCTGCTGGCCCGCGTCGATCCGGCACTCGGCGGGTGCCTGCTGAGCCTGCCGTGCGAACTGGTGTGGGCGACGACGTGGATGTCCGATGCGAACGAGTGCCTCTCCCCCCGGCTCGGACTGCCGCAACTACCCATCGTGGACTGGCCGGTGGCGGAAGGCGACGAACCGGCCGGCCTGCACGGGAAGACCCGCGCGCTGGTCGCCCGAGCTGCCGGCCGCCCGTTCGTCTGGGTGGACGACGAGATCACCGCCACCGACCGCCGCTGGATCGCGGCCCACTCGCCCGCCCCCGCACTCCTCCACCGCGTCGACCCCCAACGCGGCCTCACCGCAGCCGACTTCGCCACCCTGGACGCCTGGTTGCGCGCGCTACCGACTCGACGCGCCCTGGACTCCCCGACCATCTAGACTCCCGGACCGTGGACTACGCCGCCGGACCGCCCCTGCCCTGGCACCTGACGCTGGACGGCGGGGCGGTGGTCGAGCTGTGGGCGGACGGGTACGGCGTCGAGGGCGGGGCGTACGTCTTCAGCGTGCTCGCCCGGGCCACCGTGGCGGAGCAGGGGCAGGTCGACGTCGTCGCCCGGACGCCGGCGGACCCGACCCGGGTGGGTGTGACGGTGGCCCGCGTCCCGGTCGCCGCCGTCTGGGACGTCCACACCGCCACCGAACGCACCGTCGACGGCCGGTGCGTCTGCCCGACCTGACCGACCCCACCGGCCCTGCCCTGCATGCCGCTGCCCGGTCACCCCGAGGGGCGGCCGGGCAGCGGCATGCAGGGGACGTCAGGAACCGGCCAGCAGATCGCGGAGCAGGGCGACGGTGTCGGCGTCCAGGTCACGGCCGGTGCGGCGGCTGAGCGCGTCGAGACGGTTGACGGCGCGCAGGAGTTGGTCGCGGGCGCCGGCCGAGGCGTAGGCGTAGAAGAGGTCCCGGTGCAGGAGTTCGACGTCCGGGGCGACGGCGAGGCCGCGGAAGACGGCGGCCTCGGCGCTACGGTGGTCGCCGTACTGCAGGCGGCGGGCGGCCAGTTCGTGGGCGGTGTCGACGATCGCCGCGATCATGTCCTGGCGTTCGGCCTCGGCCCAGCCGTAGGAGGCGGGCGGGGCCTCGGCGAACGGGGCGCCGCGCACCAGGGCCAGGGCGTGGGCGAGGGCGGCGTCGGCGGTGGCGCTGGTGCTGCGCATGCCGCGCCGGTAGAGGCTGCGGAACTCGTCCCAGTCGCAGGTGACGACCGGGGTGAAGGAGTAGCCGTCGGTGGTGTCGGTCGGCAGGAAGGCGCGGCCCTCGGGCGAGGTGCCGAACCAGGCGGCCAGGTCGGCGAGTTTGCCGGGGAGCGGGCTCTTGGCGTCGGCCGCGGTGGGGTGCGGGTCGAGGTGGGCGGCGCCGGGGTGGAGGTCGTGGTCGAGGGCGTGGTGGTCGGCGCCGGGCCGCAGCGCGAGGTAGACGGCGAGTTCGGTGAGCCGGGACAGCGCGCCGGGTTCGGCGGCACCGAGGGCTCCGGCGACGTCGACCGGGCCGAGCAGGCGGATCCGGGGGGCGTTGCGGGCGGCGTGCGCCTCCGGGGAGCGCAGGATGGCGAGCAGGTCGTCGCTGTCGCTGCGCCCGGGGGTGGTCTGGGCGACCGGGGCGGCGGCGGGGCCGGGCTCGGATCCGGGTTCGAGCCCGGGCTCGGCGTAGGAATCGGCCTGGGAGCCGGCTTCGGCCGGGGCCTCGGCTTCGGTGCCGGGCACGAGGTCGGGCGAGGGCTCCGGCCGGGACGGGACGCGCGGGTCGACGCCGGAGGGCGCGGGCGCGGGCTGGTGGACCGGGGCCGGCTCGACGGGCGGCGGCGGCACGACCGGCTGGACGGACTGGACGGACTGGACGGCGGGCACGGACGGCACGAACGGCACGGGCTGGACGGACGGCACGGCGAGGACCGCCGCGGGGGCTTGCTGCGGTGCCTCCGCCGCGTCCCCCGCCACCGCGTCCGGGCGGCGCAGGTCCCGGGTGGCCTCGTCCGCTGCCTCGTCCGCGGCCTCGTCAACGACCTGACCGACCACGAGCTCTTCCTCGGTCCCGATCCCGCTCCCGGTACCGGCTCCGCTCCCGACCTCGACCTCGACCTCGGTCTCGGTCTCGGCGGAGGCGGCCTGCCGCCCCTGTCCGTTGACCGCGTACCGCCCCGGCCCGGCCGGAGGGGCCGGCACCGGCGTCGCCGGGTCGGTGCCCGCGAACGGGCTGGCGCCGGTGCCGATGACCCGGGCGAGCAGCCGGGGCCCGGCGGCCGTGTCCGTACCGCCCTGCACGCCGGCCGCGGGGGCCCCGACGGCGGCCAGTACGGGTACGGCGGCGGGCAGTTCGGCCGTGTCGGCGTCGTCGTCCGCGTCGGGGTCGAGGCCGGGACCGTCCAGGGTCCAGGCGGGGGCCGGGTGCTGGGTGAGGTCGTCGGCGGCGCGGAGCAGTTCGGCGACCTGGTCGTACTGCTGGTCGCTGAGCCGCTGGAGTTCGACGGTGAGGTGCAGGCCGGGGATGGCCGCCTGGCCGGTGGCCGGGAGGGTCCAGCGGGCGACCGGGCCGGTGCCGCGTTCGGGGGCACGGGTGATGACGGCGACGCAGGTGCGCGGCCGGGCGTCGAGCAGGCGGCCGAGTTCGGCGGGGACCTCGCCGCCGGGCTGCTGGGCGCAGAGCACGATCTCGGGGGTCCAGGACTCGTCGGCCTGGCCCCGGCTGCGGGCGTCGCGCGGGCTGGCGGCCTCGGCGGCGACCAGCGTGGCGCGGGCCTTGGCGGTGCGCGGGCCGAGGGCGGCGAGCGCGGCCTCCAGGGTGGGGTGGCGGTGGATGCGTTCGGCGGCCGGGCCGCTGATCGGCACCTCCTCGGCGAGGTCGACCAGGTGCAGGTGGAGCCGGTCGGCGAGCGGGCTGTGCGCGAGTTCGATGGCGAGGGTGCGCAGGATGTCGCGGGCGTCGTCGGGGTGGCCGGAGAGGTGGAGCAGCCGGACGGCCTCCAGATCGGCGAGGACGACCGAGCCGTCGGGCGAGGTGCCGAGGGTGACCAGGGCGGGGTAGGGCGCGGCGGTCTTGCGGGCCTGGGCGGCGCTGAGCAGGTCGCCGGAGTCGAGGCTGCACCACCAGACGTTGGCGGCGTGCGCGGCACGGAACGGCGCGATCGGGGTGGCCGGGCCGGAGAGGTGCAGTTCGATGGTGTGGCCGGGGGTGATCCGGGCGGCGACGATGGCGGGCAGGCGCTTGCCGCCGCGCACGGTGTTGCGGGCCATGGTGCGCAGGGCGCGGTCGAGCAGGTCGAGGCCCGCGTCGTCCTGACGGGCCCTGAGCTCGTTCTCGAAGGCGGCGGCCTCGGCGTCGGGCATGGTGATGCGGTGCCGGGGGCGGCGGGCGCGCAGCTGGGTGCCGCGCTTGTGCGCGACGGTGCCGACCATGACGGCGGCGAGCAGGACACCGACGGTGGAGGCGGTGAGGGCGATGGAGTAGTCGTCGCCGGCGGCCGGTTCGGCGTGCGCGGCGGGGGCAGGCGCATGGGTGGGCGCGTGGGTGGGCGCCGGGGTGACGGGATTGGACGCGGCCGGGGTCGGCGCGGCCTGGGTCGGCGCGGGGGCGGGGGTGGCGGGCGCCTGATCGGCCGGCGGCTGGCCGGTCGACGGCGCCGACTGCGGCGCCGGAGCGGGAGCGGGAGCGGGAGCGGGCTCGGACGAAGGAGCAGGCGAAGGAGCAGGCGCGGGAGCGGCGGCCCCCGGCACCGTGAGCACCATCCCGGGCACCAGCACGTCCGGATCGGTCAGCCGTTCCCCGTCCGGCGCCTGGGCGCCCTTGTTCGCCTCGAACAGCTTCGGCCACGCCTCGGCGTCCCCCAACTCCCTTTGGGCGATGGCGGACAGGCTGTCCCCGCCCTGGACGGTCACCGTCGCATGCCCGCCCGCACCCGGCTCCGTCCCGGCCTGCGGCACCTGGGCCGACCCGGCACCGGGAGCGGGGGCGGGGGCAGGCTCGGACGAAGGAGCGGGCGCAGGAGCAGGCGCGGGCGCCGACCCGTCCGCCTTCGCGTCCCCCGGCATCAGCAGCGCCCACCCCGGCTGGATCGGCCGGTCGGCGTCGAAGCGGATGCCGGAATCGTCCATCACCCGGCCGTCGTTGAGCTTGGCGATATCCACCCACCGTTCACCGGAGCCCAGTTGGCGTTCGGCGATGGACCACAGGCTGTCGGCGGGCCGACTGTCCCGCACGGTGTACGTGGGGTTCTGCTCGGCGGCGGGCGCCAGGGCGGGCGCGGCCTGGGCGGCGGGCAGGGCGGCGCGCTGCACGCCGGCCGCCAACTGCGCGGGGGCGGTGGCGGTGTGGGCCGGGGTGGCGGCGAAGGCCGAGCCGGCGACCGGCATCAGCGCGAACACCGAGCCGACCAGGCCGGCCGCCATCCGCTGGCTCCAGCCGAAGGCGGGGATGCGGCGGGCGATCCGGCCGCGCAGCTGCGCGGGGATCTCCAGCAGGACGGAGAGCGCGAAGCAGGCCCAGGCGAGCCAGCCGACCACGACCAGCAGCCAGAGGAACAGCCGTCCGTCGTCCGGGCCGGTGAGCGCCTGGCCGACGCCCTCCGGCGCGACGTCGCCCATCGCGGCGACCGCACGGGTGCCGTAGAGCAGCAGCGCGGGGACACCGAGCAGCAGGGCGAGCAGGGTGACCAGCGCGGCGAGCGCGGCGATCAGGGCTGCGCCGCGGCCGCGCCCGCGCGGTGGGCGGGGCGCCGGGGCGGCGGGGCGGCCCGCGGCCCGGTGTCCGGTGTGGGCCCGGCCGTCGGCGCCCCGGGCCTGGTCCTTGGCGCCGGGGCTCCGGCCCTTGGCGGTTCGAGCCCGGCCCGGGGCGGTTCGGGCCTGGTCCTTGGCACGTGGCGCGGCCATCAGTCGGTCTCCGCTTTCTCGACTCCGTGGACGAGGGTCGCACTGCCCTTGCCCGTTACCTTCCGCTCCCCGAGCGCGCCCAGCAGGACGGGCCGGTAGTCGGCCCGCACGGTGACGGTGACGACCTTGCCGTCGCCGGAGAACTCGACCTCGCCCGCCTGAAGGCCGTACAGGGCCAGGTAGGCGTCGGCGGCCTGCCGGACGTACTCCTGCTGGACCTTGAAGCCCTTCCCCTGGAGGACGGCGGCCTGGTCGAGCTGCTGTCCGCCGACCCGCGCGGCCTCCTGGGCGTAGGCGTCGGTGCGTTCGGCGACCCGCAACCGGCCGCCGGCGTCGATCACCAGGGCGATGACGAGCACGACGTAGGCCGCGCAGATCGCCACGAAGAGGGCGACCGCGCCCCGGTCGGAGCGGCGCCGGCGCCGCGCCCTGACAGGCACTCCCATCCCCCCTGCCCCTCCCGCCCCTCGTCCTCCCCACCGGCCCCCACCGGGCGCCGGCCGGTCCCGTCGCGTCATCCCCCGTGCGCTCTCCGCTTGCGTCTCCCCCGCGCGGGCCGTCCCCAATCCCCCGTCGTGGCCCGTGTCCCGCCGGGTGCCGCCCCGGGTCGTCATGTGCCCCGGTAGCGGTCCACCACGGAGGTGAACTCGCCGACGAGGTGCTTCGTCACGGGTACGCCGGACGGTCCGCCGAGCAGGTCCGCCAGTTCGACGTCGCACACCACGGTGACCTTGACGGTCGTGACGGCGCCGCCGGGCAGGTCCAGTTGGCCGGGCACGACCTGGACGTCCCCGTTGCGGCAGGAGACGCCCTGCTGGCGCAGCGTCGCGAGGGCCGAGTCCCGGCCCGGCTGCGTCATCCCGTCGACGCTGCGCTGCAGCGAGGCGGTGCGGGCGCCGGCCCGGGCGGCGGCCTCGACCGTACCGGCCGTGGTCTGCACCCGCCCGGCGGCGATGGCCACCAGGACCAGCCCGACCACCGGGGGCACGACGATCGCCGCCTCGATGGCGACCGCGCCGCCGTCGCTCCGCCGGACCGGCCACCACCGGGGTCGGCGCGCGGCGCGGGGCTCGGAACGGCCCTCGGAACGGCGCTCGGCGCGGAGCGCCGGCCACCGATCGGCCCAGGTCCGCGGTCTCACGGCGCCACCGCCACCGGCGGGACGAAGTGCTCGCGCGGCGCCTCGGCGAACTGCGTGAGGGCGGGTGCCGACAGCCCGGGTATCAGCAGCGGCGGGCGTACCGCCACCGTGACCCGGACCACTTCGGGCGTGCTGCCGTCGGTCGTCACCGTGTACGAGTGCACGCCCTGCCGGTCGAGGAAGTCCCTGGCCTGTCGGCGCGCCGCCTCGTTCTTCACCTCGTCCGTCGCGTTGCCCTGGATCCGGCCGGCGTCCACGCCCTCGCGGGCGGCGGTGAGCGCGAGCTGGCGGTCGTACCACAGCAGCGCGGCCTGGACGACGAGCATCAGGAGCACCAGGACGACCGGGAAGACGATGGCGAGGCTCACGCTCATCGACCCCCGGTCGCCGCGGCGGCGAGGTCGGTACGTCACTTGGTGGCGCCTCCCGCGCCCGCACCCGGCATGTTCGGGTCCTGCTCGACCTTCTGCACGACCTTGTCCTTCAGCAGGTACAGCGCGGTCGCGACGGCGCCCGCGACGAAGACCAACGCGATGATGGCGAGGGCGAGTTCGATGCTGATCGCGCCGCGGTCGCCGCGCGCGCGGGCGGCCCGCAGCCGGCCGAGCCGCAGGGTGAACAGCAGCAGGGCGAACTGCACGGGCAGCAGGACGGGCCGGATCAGCCGGCCTGCCAGGTGGACGAGTCGGACGGTCATTCGGGTCTCCCGGGGGTGGAGTGCGGTGTGGTGCCAGATGCCCTGCGAGGAGGGTCAGTTGAGCATCTGGTGGAGTGCGGGAAAGACGATCAGGACGGTCATCAGCAGGGTGAGGGCGGCTCCGGGTGCGACCATCCGCTCGCTGTCGGCGTTGGCGCGGGCGAGGTCCTCGGCGAGCAGCTCACCGCGCAGGCCCTTGGCGCGCGCCCGCAGGGTGTCGTACACGGCGGCGCCGTCGGTGCCGGACAGCCGCATGATGTCCGCCACGTCCTGCAGCGGGCTGAGCCCCAACTCCTCGGCCAGCGCGTCGAGTCCGGCCCAGGGCGGGAGCCGGTCGGTGGCGGCGCGGTCGAGGGCGTCGCGGATGCGCCGGAACACGGTGCCGCGCCCGACCGCGGCGGCGCGGCGCAGCGCCTCGGCGGGCCCGCAGTCGGCGGCCCGTTCCAGGGCGACGAGTTCGAGGTAGGCGGCGATGCCGTGCAGGTACTCGGTGCGCGCCTCCTTGGCCTCGCCGCGCACGATGGCGTCGGGGACGAACCAGAGCAGGCCGGCCAGCAGCGGCCCGGCCAGCAGCGGCAGGGCGAAGGGCAGGCCGATGTCCATCAGCGCGGCCATCGCGCCCAGGTAGGCGGGCAGCAGCAGGCCGATCGCGGCGAACAGCAGCTTGTGCACCATGAACCGGGCCGGGGCGCGGCCGATCAGGGCGAGTTCGCGGTGCGGCAGGGACACTCCGCGCAGGCCGATCGAGCGCTCGCCGATCCGGTCGTACCAGCGCGGCCGCTCGTCCGGGTCCGCGGCCCGTTCGGCGGGGGTGCGGTGCAGCCGGTCCAGGGCCTGGCGCAGGTCGGGCGGCGCGGGCCGCAGTTCGGCGATCAGCAGGGCGACGCCGCCGGCGGCGACGGCCCCGGCCAGCACGGACCAGGGGGAGATCACCGGACCTCCCCGAGCTGCTGGAGCGCCTCGTCCTCGCGCACCGGGGCGCGGCGCCCGGCCTTGCCGCGCCGGTCGGGCGCCAGCAGCCGGGGCACCGGCGGGTGCGAGGCGAGGGCGCGCATCCAGGCGATGATCGCGACGAACAGGGCGGCGACGACGGCGAGCACGATCTGGCCGAGCAGCGTGCCGTACGGCCGGGTGTACTCGGTGTTGAAGGAGCCGACCGTGACGACCAGCACGATGATGCCGACCAGCCAGCGGATGGTGGTGCGGTGCTTGGCCCGGTCGGCCTCGATGGCGCGGCGCTGGCGGACCTCCTCGCGCACCGAGTCGGCCATGTCGGCCAGTGCCCGGGCCAGGCCGGGGCCGCTGTCGCCGGACCGCAGCACGAGCGCGGCGAGCACCTTGTCGGCGGTGGCGTCGGCGACGCTGTCGGCGAAGGCCTGAAGCGCCTCCTCGGGCCGCCAGCGGGCCTGGAGCCGGGCGGCCAGTTCACCGATCTCCTCCTCCAGGGCGGCGGGGGCGGTGCGGCGGCTGGTGACGATGGCCTGGTTGAGGCCGACGCCGAGCAGCAGCACGTCGGCGATGCGCTGGGTCCACTCGGACAGCGCCTCCAGGCGTTCGATCCGGCGGGTGTCCGGGCGGGTGGTGTCGAACAGCCAGGGCAGGCCGAACACGGCCAGCGGCACCAGCAGGGCGGCCAGCGGGATGCCGGTGAACAGCCAGGCGAGCGGGGCGCCGGCGAGCGCGAGCGGCAGCTGGATCCGGCGCAGCCGGGCGACCCGGGCCGAGGCGGCGCCGGGGGCGCCGTACCAGAAGACGTGGGCGCGGCCGGCCAGCGGGTTGCTCCGCTCCGGGGTCTCGTCCTCGTCCGCCGGGTCGCTGCCGCGGGCCCAGGCCACCAGGGCGACCAGCCCGCCCGCGACGGCCAGCCCGCACAGGGCGAACAGCAGCATCATCGCGCGCCACCGCCGATCCGCAGTTGCAGCGGGGTGGCCCAGCCGCCGTAGCGGGAGCCGAGCAGGGCGGCGTCGAAGCCGGCCCTGCGCAGGTCGTCCAGGCACTGCGGCGGGGTGTGCGGGACGGCCCGCGGCTCACCGAGGTCCACCCGGGGGCCGAACACGGTGTTCAGCGCGGGCCGGCCGCTCTCGCCGAGGCCGGCGACCTCCAGGACGTGGGAGACGAAGCGGTGCCGGCGTCCGCCGACGGCGGTCTCGTCGACCATGGTGACGTGCACGATGAGGTCCAGGGCGTTGGCGGTGAGCCGGTAGGCGAGCGAGTCGGTCATGTGCGAGCCGTACTCCAGGCAGAGTTCGGCGATGCGGTCGACGACCATGTGCGGGCCGCGGGCGTGCAGGGTGCACATCGAGCCGCCCTCTCCGTTGGTCATGACCCGCAGCATCGGGACGACCTCGCCGGATCGGACCTCGCCGACGATGATCCGGGACAGCGTCATCCGCAGCGCCGCCGGGATGAGGTCGCCGATCGTCAACTCGCCCGCCAGGCGGCCTTCGACGCGTTCGCCGTTGCCCTCGCGGGCCTCCATCGGGACGACCTGGCGCAGGTGGCCGAGAGTGTGCAGCCACAGCTCGAACTCCGACTCCAGGGTGCCGATCCGCTCGTCCGGCGGGATCTCTGCGGCCATCGCGCGCAGCAGGCTGGTCTTGCCGACTCCCTGGGTGCCGGTGATCATCACGTTCTTCCGGGCCCGGATCGCGGCGGCCAGGAACGCGGCCAAGGTGCTGTCCAGGGTGCCGAGTTCGACCATCTCCGGCAGGGTCGCCGAGGCCACCCGGTGGCGCCGGATCGCCACGTACGGGCGGGGCGTCACCTCGGTGAGCGCCTGGAGGCGCATGCCGCCCTCCAGGCGCAGCGCGAGGGTCGGGCTGGCGGTGGACAGGCTGCGCTCGCCGCCGCCGTGCTGACGGGCCAGGTCCTGGAGCAGTTCGACGAGTTCGGCGTCGCTCTCGGCCACCGGCGGTACCTGGCGCAGGGGTTGGTGCACCCGGGAGACCCAGACGTCGTCACAGCCGTTGATCAGGATGTTCTCGATCTCCGGGTCGTCCAGGTAGGGCTGGAGTCGCCCGGCCCGGAACAGCAGGTCGAAGACGGCCTCGGCGAGCGCGCGGTCCTGCTCCCGGGTGGGCGGGATGCCGTGGGTCTGCGCGTAGGCGTCGGACCAGCGGGCGACTGCCTCCTCGATCAGCGCGCGGCCGCGCTGGCGGCGGGTGGCGCGGTCCGGTTCGGCGCCCGAGGTGGCGGTCAACCGGGTGATCTGCTGGTGCAGTTCGGCCGCGACCTGGCGCTTCAGCTCGCGGGCCACCTGCGGGTCGACGGCCGGCCGGGTGGCGGCGCCGCGCAGGTCGAGCGAGGGCAGCTGGGAGGGCACGGCGGTGGGCGTGGCCGCGCCGCCCGCCGGGACGTACGGCGGCGGCGCGGGCTGCGGGGCGACGGGGCCCGGCCGGTAGGCCTGGGGCGGGGCGGCCGCCGGCGCCTGCGCCTGCGCCTGTGTCTGCGTCTGCGTCTGGGCCTGGGTGGCCCAGGGCAGCGCGGCCGGGTCGGCCGCGGGGTGCTGGTGCAGGGGGCTACCGCGCACGGAGCACCTCCCCGGGGTTGTACGGCTGCGGACCGTTCGGGTGTGCCTGATCAGGTGTCACGGCGGGCTGCTGGAGCGGGTAGCGGCCGTCGTCCTCGGGCTCCGGGCGGACGTACCCGGGCTGCTGGCCGTACGGGGCCCCCACCTGCTGGTCGTACGGGGTGGACCCGCCCTGCTGGTCGTACGCGACGTAGCCGGCCTGCGGCCCGTACGGCGGCTGCGGCTGCGGCTGGACGTGCCCCGGGAACGGGGCCGGAGCGGCCGGCTGGGGGGCCAGCCCGGCCAGCGGCGCCACCGGGCCGGTGGTGATCACCGGCCCGACCGGCTGCGGCGGGGTGTACGAGGGCTGCTCCCCCTCCACCGGCCGGTACGCCGTCGGCGCAGCCGCCTGCGGGGTCGGCACCGGGGGCTGGGCGTGAACCGCGGTCGGGGGCTGGGCCGGGGTCCCGGTCCGGGCCGCGGCGGTGAGCTGGGCCGGGACCGGCGCGGCGGTCGGCGCGAGCCGCTGGCGACGGCGGCGGACCAGCAGCTGCACCTCGTCCGCCGCCGAACGCGCCGTCCGCATCAGCTCCGAGCGGATGAACCGCCGGTCGGTGATGTCACCGCCGTCGGAGAGCACCCGGGCGGTGCGGGTGGCGTGCGGCAGCAGCCCCAGCACCGGCAGGCCGAACTCGCGCGCCACCTCCGGCCCCGAGTACGGCCCCTCGGCGACCAGCAGCAGTCCGAGCGCGTCCACCCCGGTGCCGGCCGTGGCGAGGTCCTCGGCGAGCGCGGCCAGTCGGGGCCGGGCCGAGCTCAGGCCGCGCAGCGTGGTGCGGACGGTCACCGCGACCACGTCCGCCCGGCGGGCCAGCACGGCGCTCACGCCGGTGGCGCCGGAGCGGCCGAGGTCCACGATGACGTCGTAGCCCTGCGGTTCGAGGCCGTGCAGCAGGTCGACGAGCGGCTCCCAGGTGTAGGCGAGGCCCGGGGCCTGGGTGGGGTCGGTCAGCCCGGGCAGCAGCAGCCGCTCGGCGGTGCCCTCGGGCGAGAGGTCGATCAGCTGCTCCCAGATGGTCTCGGCGAGCAGTCCGCGCCGGTCCGCGACGGCCAGGTTGCGCAGCCCGTACACCGCGTCGACCCGGCCCTCCAGGGCGCCCGCGAGCACCGCGCCGCCGTCCGGGTCGGCCTCCACCAGCAGGACCCGCCGTCCGGACTCCAGCGGCCAGGCCAGCAGCAGGGCCAGGGCCGCCGTGGTCGCGCCGGGCGCGCCCGGGCCGCCGGCCACCGCGATCACCGCCATCAGGCGCCACCCGCCCCGGTCGGGGGTACGGGGGCCGTGGCAGCGCCGGGGGTGGTCCCGGTCGCCGGGGCCGTCGGCACGGTACTGCCGCCGGTGCCCGCACCGGCGGTCCCGGTCGCGCTGCCGGCCGCGGCGGCGCGCGGGGCCAGCAGGACCTGGATCCGGCCGCCGGCCACCCACTGCGCCAGCCGGGGGCCGTCCGCCGCGCCGACGGCCACGTCGATCACCTGGCTGCCGTCGGTGTCCACCCGGCCGACCGTGATGACCGTCGCGGGCATCGAGTCGGCCTTGGTGTTGTCCGGGGTGTAGACCACGACGATCTGCAGCCCCGGCTGGAGCCGGCTGGCGGGCAGCTGGCTGCGCTTGGCCGAGACGCCGACCACGATCTGGCCGGGCTGCACCGCCAGGGTCTGCGCGACGTCGCCCCTGGTGAGCATCGCGCCGCGCTTGAGGTCGGTGGCGGCCCGCATGCCGACCGCCTTGTCCCGTTCGGTGGCGGACAGCGGCCGCAGCGCCGGATCCCCGGCGATCCGGGCCACCACTAGGTCGTCGTCGGTGATCACCTGCCCCCACGGGATGTCCCGGGCCAGCGCCAGCACGGCGACCCGCTGGCCGGTGCTGTTGTAGAGCACCGCGCCGCCCAGGCCGCCGGCGGCGATCAGCGCGACGGCCATCGCCAGCACCGCCGGGCGCCGTCGCCGGGCCCGCAGCGTCCGGCCGGGGACGTGCGGGGCGGCGCGCCCCTTGCCCTTGCCCGCGCCGCCGCCCGGGGCCTCGCCCGGCCCCTGCCCCTGGTCCGGGACCGCCACGGACACCGCGGCCCCTGCGGGTGTGCCGGATCCCGGCGTCGCGAATGTACGGTTCTCCACCGGGTTCCGCCCTTCCCTCGTGCTCGTTCCGGATCGTCAGTACTGGTTTCTCGGTGCTCGGGTCACCGCTGCTCAGGCCGCCGGTGCCGGGCTTCGACACATGGACTTCGGCGCCGTGGTCGCGTGCGGCCGGGCCGCCGGCGCCCCGCAGCCGGGCCGCGGGGCATCGGACGTCCGCCGCCGCCAGGTCAGTTGAGGACCTGCACCTCGGCGACCTTGAGCGTGAAGTTCGAGGACTGCGGCATCTTGACGTCGAAGGTCTTCGCGTTCGGCCCCGTGACCACGACCTCACCCACCCAGTTCGCCGTCACCGTGCCGTTGAAGACGCCGCTCTTCCTGGTGCCCGAGCCCACGGCGAACTCGTAGCCGCAGTCCGGCGACTTGGCGGCGCCGTACTTGGGGTCGTACGGCGTCCCGGCCTTGTCGCAGGTCACGGAGACGCCGCTGTCGAAGACCCAGGTCACGCCCCTCAGCACCGGTGTGACGGTGACGGAGGCCCCCGGGACGGACAGCGTCTTGGGCGCGGGCGCCGCCACGCCGTCCAGCCAGAGCCAGACCGGCGCCTTCACCACCGCCGTGCCCTTGGGCGCGACGCCCGCCGTCGGCTTCGGGAAGCGCATCTCGTGGGCGAAGCCGAAGCCGACGTCCACCAGGTTCAGCGCCGGCGGCCCGGCCGGCGAGGTGGCCTCGAACACGATCTCGGCGCCGTCCTGGCCGCCGCCCGTCTGCGGGCAGACCTTCGAGTAGAGCGCGCCCTCGGACGGCTTGTGGCCCTGCCACTCCGGGTCGCCCTCGGGGGGCGGGTTGTCCAGCGGGCGGAAGTAGCACCCGACGCCGCTGTTGAACCAGCCGCGCTCCGGGTCGTGGCAGGGCCACTGCTGGTCGTGGTAGCTGCACAGCAGCGGCCCGTCGCCCGTACTTCCGCCACCGCCACCGCCGGGCTGCGACGGTCCGGGCTTCGGTTTCGTGCCCCCGGAGTTGACCCCGGAGCAGATCACGTCCGGGTAGCACTGTTCGGCACCTCCGCCCGGCGGTTCGTCCGCCGCCGCCGACACCGCCGAGGCCAACAGCAACCCGGCGGACAACGGCGCGAGGATCGCGAATCGCCGGGCCGGTTTACGCGTGTTCAGCATGCCCGGTCCACCTCCCGCTTGAAGTCGTAGATCAGCCAACGTGCTTGGAACCAGCGCAGGGACGCGGTCGCGACGTAGCGGTTCAGTCGGTCGCCCGGATCCTTTGCCACCTGGGTGACGGCGTCGACGCGGTGCCATCCCGATACGTCGACGCAGTCCTCGATCACGGCGGTCTGCGGATCGGCTTTCAGGTCAATGGCCTTGACCACCGCCGAATTGCGCGGCGTTCCGGTCATCACCAGTTTGGCGTCGCGAAGTTGGCGGAGACTGACCAGGGTGTCGGTAAGGGCCCGCCCGGAAGAGTACGTCTCCAGAGCGAATCCGTCCGAATCCGACCGCCCGAATGCCTCGGCCTGGGCCTGCCACCAGTCCTGATACGTCTTCAGGGCGAGTCGCCCCATGGCACCTTCCGGCCCGTCCGTCGGCGCGATCGAGGTGTTTACCGAACCACCCGAAGGAGGTACCGGATCCACTCCCGCGACACTGGGCGCAGCCGTTCCGAGCCGATCGACGGAACCGTCGGCACCGCCGCTCGCACAGGCGCCGAGGAGCAACACCAGAACCACCCCACCGACCCCAACCGCCCCAGGGCGCAACACATTTCCGCGCTGCCGCATCGCCCCACCTCGTCGCGACCGACCGATTCATGATCCGTGGCCGCCGGAAGAATTCCGTCGTCCCGCAGGTGTTTCCGCTGGGGATCGATTCTTCGCCAACCCACCCCATCACGGCAACACCTCAGGCCACCTGACCTTACGCGGAAGGCGGTTCCGTCGGGGCACTTTCCCGCCACAGAACGGCCAACAGTTCTTCGGAAAGCGACAATCCGGCCAATGCGCCCCGAACCGCGGCCCGATTGCGCATCAACAGGCGCCCGCCCTGCGGCGGAACGAGCAGGCGCGCGCCCGGCGCACCCGAACTACCCGGCGCTTCGCCCCCGTCGAGCAGCGCGGCGACGGACGGCTGGAGGTCCAGCGGGGCGACGGCGGCCGGGGCACCCGGGACGCCCTGCCGCAGCACGGTGGTCAGGGCGTGGCTGAACGAGCCCTCACCACCCGGCAGTACGGCGTCCCGGCCGCGTCTGCCCGGGGTGTACCGGCCGACCCGGCCCCACAGCGGGACGCGCGGGTAGGCCAGCAGTTCGCCCGCGCCGTCCTCGCCGCCGCCGCGCTCCAGCGCCGCCCAGGTGTCCCGGTCGGCCACCGCGTCGACCAGCAGCAGGGCCTCCTCGTGGTCGCCGTGCACCATCGCGCTGACCACCCAGTCCCAGGCCAGGCCGCGCCGGTAGGCGTTGTCGGCGGTGCTGCCGCCGGTCACCAGGGCGAGCCGGCGCCCGCGCGGATCGACCGCCAACTGGCCGACCAGACAGACCACCAGCCACCGGCCCGGGTGCTGGGCGGCCTCCCGGACGGCGGTGAGCATCGCGTTGGCGTCCGCGTCCGGCGCCACTTCGGTGACCCGGCAGCCGGCCGCGCCGACGTCGAAGCACATCCCGGGCAGCACCCGCGCGAGCAGCCGGGCTCCGTCCGGCGCCAGCGCCGAGCCCCCGAAGCCCCGATCGGGCCCGCCGTTCGCCCCGATCACCACCAGGTCGACCCCGCCCGCCATCCGCACGCCCCCTCCCATGCCGGCCCCGGCGCACCCGGGGCCGCCCGCCGCGCCCGCCGCTGCCGTGGTGAGCAGGGGCGCGTACCGTACCGCCGCCGGGCAGGCTACCGCTCCGGGCGGCCACCTACGGGGCTCCCGGCCCGTCCGCTCAGGGACCATGGGCCCTATCGGCACGCGCGCCGACCGGAGGACGATCGGACGCATGGAGCGTGAGGACCGTGTGGAGACCCTGAGCGAGGCCGAGTGCCTGCGGCTGCTCAGCACCGTGCCCGTCGGGCGCGTGGTGTACACCGAGCACGCGCTGCCGGCCGTGCTACCGGTCTCCTTCGAGGTCCTGGACGGGCGGTTGGTGCTCGCCGTGCGCCGGGGAAGTGCCACCGCGCGCGGGCTTGACGGCACGGTGGTGGCCTTCCAGGCGGACCTGCTGGACCCGGTCACCCGGACGGGCTGGAGCGTGCTGGTCCACGGCCGGGCGGACGTGGTGCGCGAGCCCGAGCAGGTGCGGCGGGTGCTGCGGTCCGGCCTGCGGCCGTGGGTGGGGGACCCGGAGCCGCTGTTCGTCGCGCTGGTGCCGGAACTGGTCAGCGGCCGGCGGCTGTTCCCGACCGGGCAGGACGCGCTGGGGCGCGGGGCGCTGCGGTCCTGAAACACCCGCAGGCCGCCGCGCCCCCGGGTTCCCGCGTTCCTGTGTCCCCGGGTTCCCGCGTTCCGCACCGCTGACAGATACCGGCGGGTACGCATACGCTTCCGGCGTCCTGACCCCTCCCCCAGGAGCGCACCGTGACGAGCTTCGCCTCCCTCGCCGATCTGACCGCCGCCGTCGGCACCGAACTGGGCACCAGCGAGTGGCACACCATCGGACAGCGGCAGATCGACCTGTTCGCCGAGGCGACCGGCGACCACCAGTGGATCCACGTGGACCCGGAGCGGGCCAAGGAGAGCCAGTTCGGCTCGACCATCGCGCACGGCTACCTGACCCAGTCGATGATCCCGGTGCTGGCGAAGGAGTGCTACGGCGTCGAGGGCGTGCGCATGGCGCTGAACTACGGCTCGGAGAAGGTGCGCTTCCCGGCGCCGGTGCCGGTGGGCACCGCGATCCGGGCCACCGCCGAACTGCTCTCGGCCACCGAGGTGCCGGGCGGGGTCCAGGCGGTGGTGCGGTTCACGATCACCAGCGCGGAGAGCGCCAAGCCGCACTGCGTCGCGGAGACGATCACCCGCTTCTACGCGTAGCGGTACCGGACGGTTCTCCGCGTAGCGGCACCGGGCGGTGGCGCTGGGCGCGCGGCCGGGGCGGGGTACGCCGATTGGCCCGCGCGGGGCCGCTCACCAGGTCCGGACGGCCCATGACGAGTAATCTCCGACGAGATGGTTGTCGTACCGCAGCGGCCTCACCAGCCGCCCGGATACGCGCCCCGGCACGCCCGGTAGCCGTGACCGTCCTTGGAGGAGCCTTGCCCCGCCCCGCCCCCTGGTTCTCCCGCCTCGCCGGTCTGTCCTCGCAGTTCACCACCCCGCCGACCAGCAGCCCGACCACCAGCCCGGCCCTCGGCCCGACGGCGAACCGCACCGGGTCGGACCTGGCCCGACTGCCCCGCGCGGCCTGGCACCGGGTCCGGGCCGAGGCCTTCGGGGCCGAGCCCCGGGGCGAACGGCTGGCCCGGATCCACCGCTCCCCGCAGTTCGCCGACGGCGCCTTCCGCAACCCGCTGCCCACCCGCCGCCTGGTCTACGAGCGCAGCCCGCTGGAGATCACCCGCGCCCAGCTGACCGGGGACAAGACCCGCCGGGCGCCGACCGCCGCCGTACCCGTGCACCGGCTGCTCCCGGTCGACCTCGCCCTGCCGCCGGATTCCGGACTGCGGCTCACCTGGCTCGGCCACGCCACCGTGCTCGCCGAGATCGGCGGGCGGCGGGTCCTGATCGACCCGGTGTGGGGCGAGCGCTGCTCCCCGTTCGCCTGGACGGGGCCCAAGCGGCTGCACCCGATGCCGCTGCCGCTGTCCGAACTCGGGCCGGTGGACGTGGTGGTGATCTCCCACGACCACTACGACCACCTCGACATGGCCACCATCCGCGCACTGATCGGAACGGACGCGGTGTTCGCCGTCCCGCTCGGCGTCGGCGCGCACCTGGAGCGCTGGGGAGTACCGGCCCGGCGGATCGCCGAACTCGACTGGTGGGAGTCGGTCGAGGTCGCCGGGCTCACCCTCACCGCCACCCCGGCCCGGCACTACTGCAGCCGCGGCCCGCGCACCAGCGCGCTGTTCCTCTGGGCGTCCTGGGTGGTGGCCGGCGGCGGGCACCGGATCTTCCACAGCGGGGACACCGGCTACTTCCCGGGCTTCGCCGAGATCGGCCGCCGGCTCGGGCCGTTCGACGCGACGCTGATGCAGGTCGGCGCGTACAGCGACTTCTGGCCCGAGGTGCACATGACGCCCGAGGAGGGCGTCCGGGCGCACCTGGACCTCGGCGGCGATCTGCTGCTGCCGATCCACTGGTGCACCTTCAACCTGGCGACGCACCCCTGGGAGGAGCCCGCCGAACGGGTGGTCACGGCTGCCCAGGCGCTCGGCGCCCGGCTGGCGGTGCCCCGGCCCGGCAAGCCCTTCGAACCGGTCGACCCGCCCGCGCTGCGGCTGTGGTGGCGCGCGGTCGCGGCCACGCCTCGCGGCATCGAGCCGCTGGTCCGGGACCGCAGCGCGGTGCCGGACCGGGAACGGGCGACGGATTTCAGCGAGCAGATCTCAAGATCTGCTCGCTGAAATCCGTCATCTGCTCGCTGTTACCTGCCCGCCGTCACTTGTCCGCCCCCGGCCGCCGGCGGCGGATCAGCGCCCAGGCCCGCTGCTGCACCAGCAGGGTCAGCACCCCGGCCAGCACGATCCCCAGCAGGTTCAGCAGCAACTGCACGCTGGAGCCCGAGAACTGGCGGAATTCCCCGTACCCGAGCGCGACGGTGGCGTTGGCGGCGGCGGGCACCGTGGTCACCGAGATCGCCACTCCGACCATCATCCCGGCCTTCGAGGAGGTCAGCGAGAGCACGCCCGCGATGCCCGCCAGGAAGGCGACCACGAAGGACGTCGCGTCGGGCTGCCAGATGAACGAGGTGTTCGGCCGCGCGGCGGCGAACTGGGCCTCGCTGAACAGCCCGAGCCCGTCCATCAGCAGAGAGAACCCGACGGTCAGCGCCATCGCCACCGCGAAGCCGGTGACCAGCGCGTTCAGCGACCGCAGCGCCGGGCGCAGCCGCCGCTGGACCAGCGCCACGCACAGCCCGGCCAGCGGCCCGAACTCCGGCCCGACCGCCATCGCCCCGACGACCAGGATCGCGCTGTCCAGCACCGCGCCGCACGCGGCCAGCATGGTCGCCACGGTGAGGAAGGCCAGGAACACCCAGGTGAGGGTGGACTCCTCGTGCGTGATCTCGGAGACCGACTCCCAGACCAGCGCGTCGGCCCCCTCCCCCGGGGCCAGCCGCTCGGCCTCGTCGGCGGCCGCCGAGAGGGTCAGCTCGATGCCGGAGACGTCGATCGCCCCGCGCTCGGGCAGGCCGGTCCCGCGCAGCACCCCCAGGATCTCGTCCGCCGACTCGCGGGCGACGTCGCAGAGCACCACGTCCCCGGCAGGCCGTACGGCCGCACCCGGCAGCACCACGACGTGCGTCACCCCGACCGCGGCGTCCAGGCTGCTGAGCACGGGCTCCCGCAGGTCGGGCGGGACGATCAGGCGCAGGTGCAACACGAGCACTCCGGTGGGACGGGGCGGGCGAAAGTCCCGCCCACCCTAGGCCGTGACCCGACGCCGCCAGCGATCCGCCGTCACCCGGTGGTGCTCCTCGCCCTGCTGGCGGCCGCGGTGTCACCCCGCCAGGACGTCCCGCAGGGCGCGGGCCTCCTTGACCAGGCGGCTCGATCCGCCCTGCTCCGCCGTCGCCGTCACCTCGGCCACCGGCCCCCGGGCGCGGGTGCGCCGGGCGCAGTCCGCCGCGAGGGCGAGCAGGTCGCCGAGGCCCCGGGCGGGCGTGCCCTCGCCGCCCAGCAGGGCCGGCAGCGCGGGCTCGAGCACCGACCAGACCGTGCCGTAGGCGCCCGTCCCGGCGGCCAGGGCGAGCGCCGCCGCGAGCCGGTTGAGCTTCACCGCGCCGCAGTCGACCAGCGCGCCGAGTTCGCGGCCGAGCTGCGCGCCGTCCAGGTCGCCGCGGGCGGCGAGCACCAGCAGGGCGTCGACGGCCGCCGTCCGGTCCTCGGTGTGCCGGGCGCCCAGGCCGTAGGCCAGCGCCAGGTGCAGGGCGAGCCCGGCCGGGCCGCCGGCCTCGGCGAGAGCGGGCAGCAGCCGGCCCGTGTCGCGCTCGTCCCGGTCGGCGCCCGCGGCGAAGTGGTCGAGCCACCGGGCCGCCAGTTCCTCCCGGTGCCAGGGGAGCATCGCGGCCCAGTGCGCCGTGGGCCGCCACGTCCAGCCGCCCACCTTGCGGGCCCGGGCCACGCTCGGCTCGGTGCCCTCCAGCAGCGCCCTGAACTCGGGGGCGAGCCGCTCGCCGTCCGGGCCCTTCGGGCCGGCCCCGATGCCGGGCTGGGCGACGGCCACCCGCCGGACGTCCTCCCACCAGCGGTCCGCGTACTGGTGGCCGTGCTTCGAGCCCCGGCCGGGGGCGAACAGCACCCGCTCGGACGGCTGGTCGGGCAGGCCGCCGGTGCGCAGCCACTGGGCGGCCCACCGCCCGGACGGCGAGGTGAGCGCCTCGGCGGCGCGCAGCACCCCGGCGTCGGCGCGGGGGCCGACCCGCAGCAGGGCCGCGCACAGGTCGGCCCGGCCGGGGGTGATGCCCGCCGCCTGGTACCCGGCGAGGCGTTCGACCAGCGTGCCGGGGTCGAGCGCCCCGGTGGTGTCGGTCGGGATGGCCAGCAGGTAGGGCGGCCGGTCGGCGGTCACCTGCCAGGCGGCCTCCTCCAGCCGGGCGGCGAGGGCGGTGCCCTGCGCGGTGTCGTTCTGGCCGCGCAGCGGGGAGCGCTTCTTCTTGCCGCCGAGGAAGTCCCAGACCCGGTGCGGCGGCGTCTCGCCGGCCACCGCGGCCGCGACGTAGAGGACGTCCCGGGGCGAGCAGTCGTGCCAGCGGCCGACGCCGCTCCACGGGTGGACCCGCCGGACCGGCTCCAGCGCCTCGGCGAGCGCCGCCCGGTTCTGGTGGGCCTGGCGGACCAGGCCGTCCAGCACGCGCTCGAAGACCGCCGGCTCCGGCTCGTCGGCGGCGAGCAGGGCGGACAGCTCCTGCGCGAGTTCGGCCGCCGAGGCGATCGGCGGGCCGATCGGGAGGGGCTGGGGGGCGGGCGGGAGGAGTTCGTTCCACCCGGTGTCCGGGTCGTCGTCGCCGTCGCCACCGACCGGTGCGCCGAACAGTTCGCCGGCGCGCCGGTGGTGGGCGGGGTTCAGCGCCTCGGCGGCGAGCCGCAGTTCGGGCAGGACGGCCTCCCCGGCCGCGCGCAGGTGGCGGGCCACCACGTTCAGCGCCCGCTCCTGGACGGCCTGGTCCGGGTGCCCGAACGCCTCGGCGGCCGCGAGCACCACCGGCCCGGACCGCCCGGGTGCGCGCCGGGCCGCGCGCTCCAGCCAGCCGAGTTGGGCGCGGACGAGCTTCTTCTCGGCCCGGAACAGCACCACCGCGGAGGACTCGACCAGTACCTCGGGTTCGATCAGCCCGGCCTCGTCCAGCCCGGCGAGCACGTCCTGGGCGTGCCCGGCGACCACCGACAGCCCGTCCAGCAGCGGCACCACGTCCCGGACCCGGGCGGCGTACTCCTGCGGTGTCAGGGCGAAGGCCCGCAGCACGTCGAGGAAGAACCGCTGGTCGGCCTGCTTGCCGCCGCGCAGCAGCCGGGCCAGGCAGCGGTCGATCAGGTCGGCCCGGTCGAGGTCGCCGGCGGCGGCGAGTTCGGCGATCGCCTCCGTAAAGGCGTCCCCGGGGCGGGGGCTGAACCGCAAGGACACCGCGCCACCGATGTCGGCGAGTTCGAACACCCGGGGCAGCAGCAGCGGGGTGAACGCGTCGGCCCGCAGCAGCTCGACCAGGGTGGGCCGTGCGCCGCTGCCCCGGCGCTGGCGTTCCATCCACTCGCGGACGAAGGGCTCGCTCTGCGGCACCGCGCAGCCGGTGCGGCGCACCACGGCCTCGATCACCGGGTACAGCGCCCAGCCCCAGCTCGGCGCCGGCCGGGCGGCGAGCCGGGTGGCCACCTCGATCTGCCACTCCACCGGCTGCGCCGCGACGAGTTGGCCCACCGCCGGGTGGCGGGCCCAGCCGAGCGAGGTGAAGTCGCGGGCGCCGAGCCAGGTGGCGGCCCCGGCCGGGCCGGGGTGGCAGCCGGCGCCGGCCAGCAGCAGGGCGCCCCTGGTGGCGAGCGCCTCCTTCGACCACTCGTCACGCAGTTCCTTGCGCAGCGCCTTCAATGCGAGCAGGCAGTCCCGGCGCTGCGCCTGGTCCAGCGCGGCGACCAGCGCCGGTATCTGCGGCATCCGTCCGCCCCGGACGGCGGCGAGCAGGTCCTCGACCGCGGTCGCGCCCTGCCCCGCTTCCGGCGTCCGCACCCCTACCGGCTCCTGTACCCCTACCGATTCCTGCACCGCTTCCGACTCCTGCACCGCTTCCGACACCTGTGCCACCCCGCTCACGCCTCGACCTCCTTCGCGACCGTCGAAACCCGCTCCCCGGCCGCCCGCCGGGCCGCCTCCCGCACCATCGCGACCGCCAGCGCGTGCTTGCACGGACCGCGCCCGCCGCGGTACTTGGCCCACCAGAGGCAGGTGCAGCCGAGGCGCCCCGCCTCGTCCGTACGCACCCGCTGGATGTGGTCGTCCACCGTGACGACGGCCGTCGTACCGCCCGGCTCCAGCCGCACCGCGCCCGCCGCGACCAGGGCCCGGGCGGCGCGCAGCCGCGGGTTGGCGGCCTCGGCCCGCCCGGCGTCGTACGGGAGCTGGCGGTGGAAGTAGGCGGCCTCGGCGGTGTCGTAGCCGATCTGCCCGGCGGTGCCGAGCCGGGTGAGCGCGGCGCGGACCCGCTCGTGGCTGAGCCCGGACTGCTCGGCCAGGTCGGCGACCTCGACCCGCGGCTCCCAGGCGAGCAGCACCGCGACGAGGTCGGCGTCCTGCTCGGCGGTGCCGGTGGCGAGCGCGCCGAGCACCCCGCCCTCGCCGGAGAAGCCCCGGGAGGCGTCGGGCGAGAGGGTCAGGGTGAGCCGCATGCCGGGCAGGACCACCTCCCACGCCGAGGCGGCCGGGCCGGTGGCGGCGACCGGGCCGTACACCCGCAGGGCGAGCGCGTGCCGCAGCACCCGCTGGAGCGCCACCAGCCGGTCGGGCCCGGGCAGGCAGACCGCGCCGGGCACCGGCCGGGTGGTGGGCCGCAGCGTCCGCCCGGCCGGGACGACCCAGGCGGTGCTGGAGCGGCCGCCGCGCGGCAGCGAGCGCAGGAAGCGGACCGCCTCGGCGGCGGGCAGTTCGGCGCGCAGGTCGAAGCCGGCGGCGACGACCTGGGTCTCGGCGAAGCCGCGCAGCCAGCGCTGCGGCAACGGCACCTTCTTCTCGACCAGCGGCCCGTCGAAGCTGGTGACCTCCAGCGCGTCCGGCCCGACCGCGAGGTGCAGCGGGTCGGTCGGGCCGATCCTGCTCAGGGCCTCCCGCAGCGGGTTGTTGACGTCCACGTTGGTGGTGCCGTGGCCGATCTCGTCGCCGTCGAGGCCGGCCTGGAGCACGTCGAGCCGGGCGTAGACGCCGCAGCAGCCGGAGAACGACTCGAAGCGCAGCCGGTCCCCGTTGGCGGTGACCACCGGGTCGAGCGAGGCGCGCAGCTGCGGCTGGTAGTACCGCGCGGCGGCGACGTCCGCGACCGCGAGCAGCGCGGCGGCGGCCGGCGCCGGGTCGGCCAGGAAGCCCGCGAAGAAGCGCGGGTTGGCCGCCTCCCCGAGCGGGGTGGCGCCGCCGGAGGTGGCCAGGTCGAGGCGCCGGCCGTCGGCGCCGTCGAGGACGGCGGACGGGCGCAGATAGGCGTACGCGTGTGCGGATTGCGTCATGTCGAACACGCTAGGTGAGGGCACTGACAATCCGTCGGGCCGCGACCGCACTGGAACAGGTTCTACCGGATGCCGGAGCCCCCGGGCGTTACCCAGGTCACATCGCGGTGCGGCGGAATTCTGCCACTATGGGCCCGTGACCGACCTGACCGAACAGGAAATCCGGGCCGACCGCCCGGCCGGCTCGTTCGCCGGACTGCTGGAGCTGGAACGACTGGACGAGAACACGTTCCGGGGCCGCTGCCACGCCGGGGCGCCGATGCGCGCCTTCGGCGGACAGGTCGCCGCGCAGGCGCTCACCGCCGCCGGCCGCACCTGCGGGGGCCCGCGCGCGGTGCACTCGCTGCACGGCTACTTCCTGCTGCCCGGCGACCCGTCCCAGCCGATCCGCTACGAGGTCGAACGGGTCCGCGAGGGCGTCTCCTACACCACCCGCCGGGTGACGGCGGTGCAGAACCAGAACGCGATCTTCACCCTCTCCGCCTCCTTCAAGCGCCCCGAGACCGCGACCGACCGCCACCGCACGATGCCGCCGCTGCCCGGGCCGGAGACCCTGCCGGACGCCTTCTCGCTCTGGGACCCGGCCCTGCGCGCGGCGATCACCGGCACCGGCGGCTTCCGCGACCTCGAACTGCGCTTCGTCCCGCCGGACGCGCCGGGCGTGCCAGCGGCCGTGCCGGGGATGCCGCAGCAGTTCGTCTGGCTGCGCATCGCCTCCCCGCTGCCCGAGGGCGACCCGCTCCTGCACGTCTGCGCGCTCACCTACCTCTCCGACCTCACGCTGGCCTCCACCGCCGGGCTGCACGAGCAGCCGAACTTCTTCCAGCGCACCGAGCCGCCCCGGCTGCTGATCGCCTCGCTCGACCACGCGATGTGGTTCCACCGCCCGTTCCGGGCCGACGAGTGGCTGCTGTTCGCCCAGCGCAGCCCGTCCTCCTCGGACGGCCGGGGGCTGTCGCTCGGCGAGTTCTACGACCGGGACGGGCGGCTGGTCGCCTCCGCCGTGCAGGAATCGCTGATCCGCCGGCTGCGCTGACCCGGCGCGGGACGGGACGGCATGGGGCGACGCGGGACGGGGCAGCGCGGGCCCCGGCGGAACGGGCCGGCGGCCCGGACCCCGGCGACGGTGACCGCACGGCGAACGCAAGGGGGCCGGTCGGCGTCATACTCCTGAGCGGCCCCGGCCCGTATCATGGTGCGGGTGACCAAGGTTGACCTGTCACCACGGCCGGTGGAGGCGATGTCTCCGCGCCAGCTCGAACGCCGCGGAAGCCTGATCGCGGCCGCGCTCGCCCTGGTGAACGAGATCGGCGTCGAACGGCTGCAGATGAAACAGGTCTGCGAGCGGTCCGGAGTCGCCCTGGGGACGGCGTACCGCTACTTCTCCTCCAAGGACCACCTCCTGGCCGCGGCGATCGCCGAGTGGCACCGCCTGCTGCTGGCCGACCTGGTGGCGGAGCTGCGCGGCCCGCGCGCCGGGCGGGGGGCCACCGACCGGGCGGTCCGCTTCGTCCGCGGCGGGATGCGGGCCTACCAGCGCCAGCCCGAGCTGGCCCGGCTGCGGGTGGCCGTCGCCGCCTCCACCGATCCGTTCGCCAGCGAGACCTTGCAGGGCATGGCCCGGGCCGACAGCACCGCCCTCCAGGCGGTGACGACCGAGGTGCCGGCCGCCGCCAGCGACTTGGTGCGGCACATCGTCGCCCACGCCTGGCAGGGCGAGCTGACCGCCTGGGTGACCGGGCGCACCACCCTCGGCGACGCCCGGCGGCGGCTGGAGGACGTGGTGCGGCTGGTGCTGAACCCGTACGAGACGCCGTACCCGGCGCCGTACGAGGTCCCGTCCGGCGCCCACCAGCCCTGACCCGTCCGACGCGACAGCCGGCTCAACTCCCCGGTGCCGGACGGCTTCCGCCCGTGGTTCCGGCTCGCCGCGCGCGCCCCGGCCCATGAGCACCCGGCCTGACGGGACGTAAGTCCCCACCCTCCGCCTCCCCGGCGCGCCCTCCCGCCCCTCGCGGCACGAACTGGACATAGTGCGACATGCAGCTTTAATCCGCCGATGTCGCCGAAGCCCACGTCCGCCCCGAGGCAGGAGAGTCCACCCGATGAGCAGCCAGCCGCCGCAGCCCGACCAACGCGCGGAGGAACCCGACGAACCCGCCGCGACCCTGCCCGCCGACCGGGCGGTGTTCGGGATCAGCGCCGCCCTGGTGCTGGCCGTGGTCGCCTGGGGAGTCTTCGCCGAGGACTCGCTCGGCCGGACCTCCAGCAGCGCGCTCGGCTGGGTCCTGCACAACTTCGGCTGGCTGTTCGTGGTGGCCGCCGACGTCTTCCTCGTCCTCACCGTGCTGCTCGCCTTCAGCCGCTTCGGCCGCATCCGGCTCGGCCGCGACGACGACGAACCCGAGTTCTCCACCCTCGCCTGGGTCGCCATGATGTTCAGCGCCGGCATGGGCATCGGCCTGATGTTCTACGGCGTCGGCGAGCCGCTCCAGCTGTTCGCCACCCCGCAGCCCGGCTCCGGCCTGGAACCGCAGAGCGCGGCCGCCGCCCAGCAGGCCCTGGAGTTCTCGCTGTTCCACTGGACGCTGCACCCGTGGGCGATCTACGCCGTCGGCGGCCTCGCCCTCGCCTACACCACCTTCCGCAAGGGCCGCGGCAACCGCATCTCCGCCGCCTTCGTCCCGCTCATCGGCCAGCGCGGCGCCGACGGCTGGGCCGGGCGCGCGATCGACCTGCTGGCCGTCTTCGCCACCGTCTTCGGCTCCGCCACCAGCCTCGGCCTCGGCGCGCTCCAGGTCGCCGACGGCCTCGGCTACATCACCTCCGTGCGCAACACCCAGAACGCCCAGCTGATCATCATCGGCTCGCTGACCGCCGCCTTCGTGCTCTCCGCCTTCTCCGGCGTCCACAAGGGCGTCAAGTGGCTCTCCACCGCGAACGTCGTCCTGGCCTCGCTGATCATGCTCTTCGTCTTCGTGTTCGGCCCGACGGTGTTCACGCTGGACGCGATCCCCTCCACCGTCGGCGGCTACCTCTCCGACCTGCTCGGCATGTCCACCCAGACCGGGGCCTTCACCGACGAGAGCTGGCTCGGCTCCTGGACGATCTTCTACTGGGCCTGGTGGCTCTCCTGGGCCCCCTTCGTCGGCACCTTCATCGCCCGCATCTCCCGCGGCCGCACCATCCGGCAGTTCCTGCTCGGCGTCCTGCTGGTGCCCAGCGGGGCCACCGTGATCTGGTTCTGCGTGATGGGCGGCACCGCGATCCGGCTGGTCACCACAGGCACGGCCGACCTGGTCGCGACCATCCCGAAGGGCGCGGAGGCCTCGCTGTTCGAGATGCTGCGCTCGCTGCCGCTCGGCTCCGCCACCAGCGTCGTCGCCGTGCTGCTGGTGATGACCTTCTTCATCACCAGCGCCGACTCCGCCTCCCTCGTCCTCGGCTCGCTCTCCAGCCGCGGCTCGCTGCACCCGCGCACCTGGCTCGTGGTCGTCTGGGGCGTGCTGATGGGCGGGGTCGCCGCCGCCCTGCTGCTGGCCGGCGGGCTCACCGCGCTGCAGAACGCGACGATCCTGGTCGCGCTGCCGTTCGTGGTCGTGATGCTGCTGCTCTGCGTGTCCCTGGTGAAGGAGCTCCGCGAGGACCCGGCCGCCGGCCCGTCCCGCCTGCACCCCGTGCACGGCCTGCGCGACGCCGTCCGGGTCGCCGTCGGCGAGGCCCTCGCCGAACGCACACCACGCCGCTGACCAGCGCGTACGCCTCACCCGCGCGGGTGGGGCGTACGCGGCCAACCGACGCCCAACCCCCGCCCGGACTTCACCCGCACGTACCGACCGTTCACACCACCCTGGAACCCTCCCTGTCATGAACGCCAGCCCTCAGGCGCCCTACCAGGAACCGCGCTTCCCGCTCCCCCGGCGCCACCGCCGACTCCTCGCCGCCACCGCCGTCCTCGCCTCCATCGCCCTCGGCACCTTCGGCGTCGGCGCCACCGTCGAGACCGTCCAGCACGGCACCCTCGCCGCCACCACGGCCACCGCGAGAAAGTGACCCGCAAGAAAGCGACCCGCGAGAAAGCGAGCGGAGAGAAAGAGACCGACTGACCGTCCGATCCACCCCTTCAGCACCGCCGTCCGCCCCCGGACGCGGTGCTTCCGCCTTTCCGGCGACGGCGGAGCGGCGAGGCGCGACAGCGGAGCTGGGCGGCGAACCGGCCTCAGGCGCGCCGCTGCTCCCGGGCCCCGGCCGGCGCGGGGCGGGAGTGGCGGCCGGTGCCGGGGACGGGGTGGAAGTCCGGGGCGGGGGCGTAGCGGGCGGCGGGCGGGCGCAGGAGCCAGCCCGGGGGGCGGCTGCCGCGGGGGGTGGGGGTGATCAGGCCGAGGTTGTGGAGCAGGTCGAGGGCGTCGCGGCGCAGCGCGGTCCGGTCGGCGAGGTAGTCGCGGCGCCAGCGGGCCAGGAGGCCGTACTCGTCGGCGATGTCGCCGAGGAGGCCGTCTATCAGCGCGTCGGGGATCGGGACGTCGCCGCCGGTGGTGCTCTCGCCGGGCAGCGGGCGGACTTCCTCCACCAGACGTTCGAGCAGCAGCAGGGCGGCCTGCGGCAGGGGGCCGGCGCCGGGGAAGACGAGGTCGGTGAGCTCGTCGGCCGGGTCGAGCAGGGCGACGCCCTCGGTCCGCAGCTCGGTCTCCAGGCCGAGGAAGTCGGCGAGCGCGGCCGGGCCGCTCAGCCGGTGCTCGTGCAACCAGGCGCTCCGGTCCTCGGGGAGGTCGGCGTCGAGGACGGCGGGGGTCTCGGCGAGCAGACGGCGCACGGCGGTGGCGGGTTCGGCGTCGGCGGCGCGGCGGATCAGGTCGGCGGCGTCGTCGGCGAGGGCGGGCGGACCGGCCGGGACGGCGCGGGCGAGTTCGCGGTCGACGGTCAGTACGGCGGCCCGGACGGCAGGGTCGGCCGGGTCGGCCGGCAGGTCGCCGAGGACCTGCCAGTCGGCGAGCGCGGCGAGGGCCATCGCTCGGTCGGCTGGGCCGGCGGCGAGGCCCGGCGCCGCGGCGCGCATGGCGTCGAGCAGCCGCCCGTACGGCAGTTGCTCGGGGGCGTCGACCAACAGGGCGAGGGCTAGAGCGAGTTGGGCGTAACCGGCGGGGGTGAACGGGGCGCCGGTCGCGGGGTGTTCGAGGCGGCGGACGGCGCCGGGGCCGAGGCCGGCCTTGCAGAGCCGGGCGTGCCAGGGGCCGACGACGAGCCGGTAGCCGAGCAGGGCGTCGAAGCGTTCGACGAGCCAGTCGCGGTGACGGCGGATCAGCGGGAAGCCGTCGGCGTGCGGGCCGGAGGCGGTGACCAGCGGGTGGGCGAGCAGCAGCCGGGCGGCGATCCGGCGTTCGGCGGCGGGCAGGTCGACCGCGGGAAGGGCCGGGGCGCAAACGTCCGCGACGGGCAGGGCCGGGGCCGGTATCGGAAGGTCCTGGCCGGAACGATCCTGCGCGCCCGGCACCGGGCGGGTGCGCTCGGGCTTGCGGTGCCTGCCGGGCCTGCCCGGCTTGGCACCTGACCGGACGACGGGCAGCGCGGAGGCGTCCCGCCGGGCGCGGCGCAGACCGCCGACGGGGCGGGGCCCCCGGGAGCGCAGGGCGGCGGTCGCGTGCGCGGTGGGGCCGTGCCACCAGCTGACGTCGGCGTCGGGCGCCGCTTCGGCGGGGGCGCCGAGATGGCGGGCCGGGTAGAGGCCGAAGGAGGCGGCGCACAGGTCGTCGGCGGTGCCGGGGGTGGCGGCGGCGAACCAGTGGGCGAGCCGGAGCAGGCCCGGGTCGGGCGAGAGCGCGGAGGCGGCGCCCGGCTCCGGCGCGGGCCTGGTCGGCGCGGCGTCAGCACGGGGGCCGGACACGGCTTCGGGCGCCGGTCCGGCCGCGGGTTCGCGTACGGCGAGGAGGGCGTCGGTGGTCCTCCGCCCCGTCCCGCCCGTGCGCCCGTCCGGCCTGCCGGCGGCCACCCGGGTGGCGCCGACCGCGTACTCCTGCTGCTCCATGTCGGGGACCAGACTAGACGGTGGCCGGGTCACCCGGTGGCAGCAACCGGCCGTGCGCCGAAGTGACCGGCCGCCCTCCGCTACGCCACCCGCCGGCCCGCACCCGCCGCCGCGCCGTCACCCGCCCCGCACCACCCGGGTTACGCACCGGTAACCCGCTCTTCCGCCGCACCGGCGGGTCGCCTAGGGTTCGTCCCACTCCCCCAGCGCCCGACCCCGGAGGTCAGCAGCCGCATGAGCATCCGTACGACCACCCGTGCCGTCCTCGGCGGCCGCCTGCGCTCGGCCGCCGGCCTGCTCGGCGGCTTCGCGGCCGCCTCGGCGACGCACCTGGGCGCGATCGCCTCCGGCGCGTCCGTGCTGCAGAACGCCACCAAGCCGGCCCTGATGCCGCTGCTGGCCGCGCACAGCGTCGCCGCGGCCGCCGCGGCCGGGCGGCGGGCGCCGAAGCCACTGGCCCCGGCACTGCTGCTGAGCGCGGGCGGGGACGTGCTGCTCCAGCTGAAGAACGACACCGCGTTCCTGGCCGGGATGGGCTCGTTCGCGGCGGCGCACGTCTGCTACGTGACGATGTTCGTCCGGCGCGGGGCGCTGACCGACCGTCGGCGGGCCCTGGTGGTGGCGGCCGCGTACGCGACCGCCTGGGTGGCCATGGTCGGGCAGCTCTGGCCGGACCTCGGGGACCTGCGGATCCCGGTGGCCGGCTACAGCCTGCTGCTCGCCTCCACGGCCGTCACCTCGGCCGGGCTGGGCTGGCGGACCGGGCTGGGCGGGGCGCTGTTCCTGCTGTCCGACACGCTGATCGCCACCCAGCTGGCGAAGTGGCGGGAGCTGCCGGGGCACCAGTTCTGGATCATGGCGACGTACGTCCTGGCCCAGTACCTGCTGGCCAGCGGCACCCTCCGGCACGAGCACGGGCACGAGCACCGTGAGCTCGAACTCGCGCACGAGAACAAGCACGGGCAGGAAACCGGGCACGGGCCTCAGCAGCAGCGGAAGCCCGCGCCGCAGGCCGGCTGACACGCCTGTGCGCCGCCGGCCCGGTCAGGGTCCGACGGCGCGCGGGGAAAACAAAACGGCGGCGGTGCCCATCAGGCACCGCGCCGCCGCAGCAGCCAGAAGCCTCCGACGCCGCCCGCCACCAGGGCCAGGCCCCCGGCCAGCTCCGCCGGATCGGCCGCGACCGAACCGCCGAGGCCGGTGTTCACGGCGCCGTGCGGGGCGACCTGCTGGCCGCCGGCGCCGGACTGGCCGAGCGAGCCCGCCCACTCGCCGGCCGCCTTGCCCCAGTCGCCGAGGCCTTTCTCGGGACCCTTCTCGGGACCCTTCTCGGGACCCTTCTCGGCGCCTTTCTCAGGCCCTTTCTCAGGCCCTTTCTCGGAGCCCTTGTCGGAGCCCCTGTCGGAGCCGGCGACCGGGACGCCGGCGACCGCGACCTTGGTGGAGAACGCCCCGCCGTCCGGGCAGGTGCCGTCGATCCTGTTGTCCCCGGAGTGCTGGCCGGCCAGCCGGGCCGAGCCGCTGTGCTTGCCGTCGGAGCCCAGGGTGAGAGTGGCCGGGCCGCCCTCGAACGCGGCGGAGTGGGCGGTGATGGTCTTGGCGTCGGGCTTGTCCGACTTCTCACAGGAGACCGTGAGCTTCACGGTCTGGCCCGGTGCGGCCTGGGGCGGGCTGACCGAGGCCGAGCCGTCCCTGGCGGATGCGAGGGGGGCCGTCAGGCCGGTCAGCACCGTCGCGCCGATCAGGGCGGCGGCGGCCGTACGCATGGGGCGCATGCCGGAACCTCCGGGATTCTCGGGCGCAGCCGGGGGGACTCCGATGTCCACGTGGTCGAACAACTGCACCCGGTTATGCCCGACAGTAGGCAGCCCGCCCGGCCCCGGCCACCGGTCGGGACCGTTCGGGTTACCGCCCCTCACCCAGGGTGATTCACAGGTCGAGGTCCACCACGACCGGCGCGTGGTCCGAGGTGCCCTTGCCCTTGCGGGCCTCGCGGTCCACGTAGCTGTCGGTGACGGCGTCCACGAACGGCTTGTTGGCGTAGGTGAGGTCGATCCGCATGCCCCGGTTCTTGGGGAAGGCCAGCTGGCGGTAGTCCCAGTAGGTGTAGGGGCGGTCGTACTTGAGCGGGCGCGGCACCACGTCGTGCAGGCCCACCTCGCCGAGGGCCTCCAGCGCGGCCCGCTCGGCGGGGGTGACGTGGGTGAGGCCCTCGAAGGCGGCGACGTCGTAGACGTCCTCGTCGGCGGGAGCGATGTTGAAGTCCCCGAGGACGGCGAACGGGCGGGGCCCGGCGGCGTCCTCGGTGGCGGCCGTGCGCAGCGCCTGTAGCCACTCCAGCTTGTAGCGGTAGTGGGCGTGGTCGACCTCGCGGCCGTTGGGCACGTAGACCGACCAGACCCGGACCGGGCCGCAGGTGGCGGCGACGGCGCGCGGCTCGACGTCGGGCAGCAGGGCGCCGTCGGCGAGGTAGCCGGGCTGGCCGGGCAGGTCGCGCACGACGTCGTCCAGGCCGATCCGGGAGACGATCGCGACGCCGTTCCACCGGCCGGTGCCGTGGGCCGCGGTCTCGTACCCGAGGGCGCGCACCGCCTCGTACGGGAAGGCGTCGGCCGCGCACTTGAGCTCCTGGAGGCAGAGCACGTCGGGCTTGGCGCTCTCCAGCCACTCCAGGAGCTTGGGCAGCCGCGCGGTGACGGAGTTGATGTTCCAGGTGGCGATGCGGACGGTCACGGCGGGCGGCCTTCCCGGTGGTTCGGTACGGACGGGTGCTTCGGTCAAGACGAGGGGTGGGCGCCCCCCGAGGGGACGCCCGCCCCGAACATACCGCCCGGCACCGACAGTACGGCCCGGCCGGCCTGCGGCCCGGTCAGCCCGTGGGCCGGACCACCGCCGCGGAGCCGCCCCCGCGCCGGACCGGTTCGGCCGCGGCCACCCACCGCCCGTCCGGCAGCCGTTCGACGCCGGTGGCGGCGCCGATCTCGGCGACGGACGTGAAGCTGTGCCCGAGCGCCTCCAGCGCGGCCCGTTCGGGCAGCGCCAGGAAGCCGGGCTCGGCCTGGGTGGCGACGGTGTTGCGCTGGCTGGCGCGCGGTGCGGCGATGGCCTGTTCCAGGCTCAGGCCCCGGTCGAGCCGCCCGAGCAGCACCTGGAGGGTGGTGGTGATGATGGTCGCGCCGCCGGGGCTGCCGGTGGCCAGCAGCGGTTCGCCGTCGCGCAGCACGATGGTCGGGGAGATCGATGAGCGCGGACGCTTGCCCGGGCCGGGCAGGTTGGGGTCGGGGACGCCCGGGGTGAGCGGGGTGAAGTCGAAGTCGGTGAGCTCGTTGTTGAGCAGGAAGCCGCGGCCGGGGACGGTGATGCCGCTGCCGCCGGTCTGCTCGATGGTGAGGGTGTAGGAGACGACGTTGCCCCAGCGGTCGGCCACGCTGAGGTGGGTGGTGTTGGGGCCCTCGTAGGGCTCGGCGACGGCGGGGCCGGCCTCGGCGCAGTCGGCGGGGTGGCGCGGGTCGCCTGGGGCGAGCGGGCTGGTGAGGGCGCGGTCGGGGCTGATCAGGCAGGCCCGGGAGGCGGCGTAGCGCGCGGAGAGCAGTTCCTTGGTGGGGACGTCGCCGAAGGCCGGGTCGCCGACCCAGCGGTTGCGGTCGGCGAAGGCGATCCGGGAGGCGTCCAGGAAGTGGTGGTAGTACTGCGTGTCGCTGTACGCGCCGAGGTCGCCGTCCTCCAGGATGCCGAGCGCCTCGCCGACGGTGGTGCCGCCGGAGCTGGAGGGGGCGATGGAGTAGACGTCGTAGTCGCGGTACGGGACGTGGGTGGGCGCCTGGCGGCGGACCTGGTAGGCGGCGAGGTCGGCGGTGTCGATCTTGCCGGGACGGGCCTTGCGGCCGGAGGCCGGGTCGACCGGCGGGTGCTGGACGGTGTTGGCCACGTCCTTGCCGAGGTCGCCCTGGTAGAAGGCCTTGACGCCGTCCTCGGCGAGCAGCCGGTAGGTGGCGGCGAGGTCGGGGTTGCGCAGGACGGTGCCGACCTCGGGGGGCTTGCCGCCTGGCAGGTAGAGCTTGGCGGTGTCCGGGAAGTCCTTGAACCGGTCGTAGTTGTCGGCGGTCTGGCCGCGGAAGGTCTGGTCGACGACGAAGCCGTTGTCGGCGATCCGCTCGGCGGGCTCGAGGGCGTCGGCGAGCGTGCGGGTGCCCCACTGGCGCAGGGCGGTGTCCCAGGTGGCGGCGGTGCCGGGGACGCCGACGGACAGGCCGCTGGTGACGGCGTCGGCGAAGGCCAGCGGCTTGCCGTCCTCCAGGAACAGCCCGCTGTCGGCGGTGCGGCCGGCCACCTCGCGGCCGTCGATGGTGTGCACCCGGCCGCTGGCGTGGTCGTAGTAGACGAAGTACCCGCCGCCGCCGATGCCGGAGGAGTAGGGCTCGGTGACGCCGAGGGCGGCGGCGGTCGCGACCGCCGCGTCGACCGCGTTGCCGCCCTTGCGCAGCACCTCGATGCCGGCCGCGGTGGCGTCGGCGTCGACGCTGGCCACCGCTCCGCCCCGGCCCACCGCCTCGGGGGCCTTCGGCGGCGGGGCCGCCCCCGCCGCCCCGGCCGGCCCGGCGCAGGACCAGACCAGGGCGGTGGCGAGCAGCAGCGGTGGTGCGATACGGGCCAGAGCCCTCATCCGAGTCCTCCTGAGTCGACGTCAACTCCGTTGTCTCACAGGAGGCATGATCCCGACAATCACACCGCACCGCTACCAACCGGTAGTTGACGGAACCGAATCAGGCGAAAGGGCTCAGACGCCGCTGCGCTCGACCCGGCGCCGCTTGATGGTGCGGAACCGGCGGGCGACCTGCCGGGCGAGGTCGGCGGCGCCGACCAGGCCGGCCTCGTTGCCGAGTGCGGCGTGCACGATGCTGGCCTCGGGCCGGAAGCCGCGCCCGGTGAGGGTACGGCGGAAGGTGTCCCGGGCCGGGCCGAGCAGCAGGTCGCCGGCCTCTGAGACGCCGCCGCCGATGACGAAGCGGCCCGGGTCGAGCGCGGCGGCGAGGTTGGCGATGCCGACGCCGAGCCAGGTGCCGACCTCGTAGAGCAGTTCGGTGGCGGTCGGGTCGCCGGCCCGGGCGGCCTCGGTGACCAGCGGTCCGGTGATGCCCTCGACGGTGCCGCCGGCCCGGGCGAGCAGCGTCTGCACCACCGGGGACTCCTCGGCGACGAGTTCGCGGGCGTCGCGCACCAGCGCGTTGCCGGAGGAGTACTGCTCCCAGCAGCCGCGGTTGCCGCACGGGCAGCGGTGGCCGCCGGGCAGCACCTGCATGTGGCCGAACTCGCCCGCCAGGCCGTACTTGCCGCGGTCGACGTAGCCGTCGCGGACGACGGCGCCGCCGATGCCGGTGCCCAGGGTGAGCATCACCATGTGGTCCTCGCCGCGCCCGGCGCCGAAGCGCCATTCGGCCCAGGCGGCGGCGTTGGCGTCGTTCTCGACGATCACCGGGAAGCGCAGCCGCTCGCTGAGCGCCTGCTGGAGCGGCTCGCCGCGCCAGTTCAGGTGCGGGGCGAACAGCACCGTGGAGCGGTCGGCGTCGACCCAGCCGGCCGCGCCGATGCCGACGGCGTGGACGTCGTGCCGGTCGGCGAGCTCCAGCACCAGGTCGACGATGACGTTCTCGACGACCTTGGCGCTCTTGCTCTTGTCGGGGGTGTCGGTGCGCAGCTTCTCCAGCACCTTGCCCTCGCCGTCCACCACTCCGGCGACCACCTTGGTGCCGCCGATGTCGACGCCGATGGTGGGCAGTCGCAGTATCCCGGCGGGCAGGGCGCGGCGGCGGCGCTCGGCGCGGGGGCCGAGGCCGAGCAGGGTGGGCAGGACGGCCGGCCGGGTGCTGCCTTGGGGGCTGGTCACGGCTGCGGACGCTCCTCACGGGGCTCGGGGTCAGGACGGGGCTCGGGGTCGGTGCGGGGCTGGGGGTCGGTGGGCCGGGCCAGCTCGTGCGAGAGCTCGGCGAGGTCGGAGCCACCGGCCATCTCGGTGGTGAGCTGTTCGAGGCCGATCTCGGCGCGCGGGTGGCTGCCGGCCATCCGGCCCCGCTTGAGCAGGGTGAAGTGGTCGCCGACCAGGTACGCGTGGTGCGGGTTGTGGGTGATCAGGACGACCCCGAGCCCGGCGTCGCGGGCGGCGGTGACGTACTTGAGCACCACTCCGGACTGCTTGACGCCGAGCGCCGCGGTCGGCTCGTCCAGGATGAGCACCTTGGCGCCGAAGTGCACGGCCCGGGCGATCGCCACGCACTGGCGCTGGCCGCCGGAGAGGGTGCCGATCGGGCGGTCCACGTCGTGCAGGTCGATGCCCATCCGGGCGAGCGCCTCGCGGGTGGTGGCGCGCATCGCCTCGGCGTCCAGGCGCAGGCCGCCCCAGCGGCGGTGGCCCTGCTCGGAGCCGAGGAAGAAGTTGCGCCAGACCGGCATCAGCGGGACGACGGCGAGGTCCTGGTAGACGGTGGCGATGCCGCGGTCCAGGGCCTGGCGCGGGGAGTCGAGCCGGACCTCCTCGCCGCCGACGGTGTAGGTGCCCTCGTCGTGCTGGTGCAGCCCGGAGATGATCTTGATCAGGGTGGACTTGCCGGCGCCGTTGTCGCCGAGCACGCAGCTGATCTCGCCGGCGTGCAGGGTGAGCGAGACGTCCTGGAGGGCGCGGACGGTGCCGTAGCTCTTGCCGACGCCCTCCAAGGCGAGCAGTTCGGTCTTCATCGGGGCCCCCGTTCGGCCTGGCGCTTGACGTACGCGTTCAGCAGGGCGGCGAGCAGCAGCATCGCGCCGAGGAAGAACTTGAACCAGTCCGGGTTCCACTGGGCGTAGATGATCCCCTTGCTGGCCATGCCGAAGATCAGCGCGCCGAGCGCGGAGCCGACCACCGAGCCGTAGCCGCCGGTGATCAGGCAGCCGCCGATGACGGCCGCGACGATGTAGATCAGCTCGTTGCCGACGCCCTCGCCGGACTGCACGGTGTCGAAGGAGAACAGCAGGTGCTGGCCGAGCACCCAGGCGCCGAAGCCGACACCGAGGTAGAGCAGGGTCTTGGTGCGGGCGACCGGCACGCCGACCGCGCGGGCGGCGTCCGCGTCGCCGCCGACGGCGAAGATCCAGTTGCCGAAGCGGGTGCGCAGCAGCACCCAGCTGCCGACCGCGAGCAGGCCGAGCCACCACCAGACGGTGGCCTTGATCGTCAGTCCGCCGACGGTGACCTCGGAGGCGAACAGCCAGCGGCAGGAGGCGAAGCCCTCCATGTCGGAGATCGGCCTGGTGGAGACGGTGCCGGAGACCAGCTTGGTGACGCCGAGGTTGGCACCGGTCAGCATCAGGAAGGTGCCGAGGGTGACGATGAAGCTGGGCAGCCGGGTACGGCCGAGCATCCAGCCGTTGAAGGCGCCGACGGCCAGGGTGACGGCGAGCGAGACCAGCACGCCGACCCAGGTCACCGCGGTGAACTGGTAGGAGACCATCGAGGAGGTCAGCGCGGCGGTGGTGACCAGCACGCCCGCCGACAGGTCGAACTCGCCGCCGATCATCAGCAGCGAGACCGGGACGGCCATGATCCCGATGGTGGACGCCGCGTAGAGCACGGTGCCCAGCGAGGAGACCCGCAGGAAGGGTTCGGCGGCCACCGCGAAGACGGTGAACACCGCGACGGCGGCGATCAGCGAGCCGAGCTCGGGGCGGGCGAGGAGGCGGCGCAGCGCGGCCGGGCGGTCCTGGGCGAGGACGTCGGTGGTGCTCACCTGGTCCCCCTCGCGACGTACTCGGCGAGCGCGTCGGCGTCGTCCTTGGTCAGGATCTGCGGGCCGGTCGCGACGGGCTTGCCGCCGCCGAGCATGTCCAGGTTGGACTTGTACAGCCAGAGCAGGTCGACGCCCTCGTAGCCCTGGAGGTAGGGCTGCTGGTCGACGGCGAAGCCGACGGAGCCGGACTTGAGTCCGGCCACCACCTGCGGCCCCAGGTCGAAGGTGTCGAGCTCGACGGCGCGGTGGACGTCCTGGACGGCCTGGAGGCCGGTGGCGGCCATCGGGCCGGAGAGGGTGAGCACGGTGTCGATGGCCGGGTCGGCCTGGAGCTTGGCGGAGATCGCGGCGCGGGCGTCGGGCATGTTGACGCCGTCCACGTACAGCACCTGGAAGGCGCCGCCGGCCTTGGACTGGGCGCCGGAGCAGCGCTGCTCCTGGCCGATGTTGCCCTGCTCGTGGATGACGCAGAGCACGTTCTTGCGGCCGCGGCCGGCCAGCTCGGTGCCGGCCGCCTGGCCGGCGGTGGACTCGTCCTGGCCGATGTGGGTGAGCGCGCCGAACTTGGCGGAGTACTCCTGGCCGGAGTTGACGGTGATCACGGGGATGCCGGCGGCCTTGGCCTTGCCGAGGACGTCGGCCATGGCGTCGCCCTTGGCGAGGGTGACCAGCAGGCCGTCGACCTTCTGGTCGATGGCGGCCTGGACGAGCTGGACCTGGTTCTGGGTCTGCGCGTCGTTGGAGTACAGGAAGGTGATGTTGTCCTTGGCGGCGGCCTGCTCGGCACCCTTGCGCACGCTGTCCCAGAAGGCGTCGCCGGCCCCGGCGTGGGTCACCATGGCGACCTTCCAGCGCGGGGTGGTGACGGCGCTGCCGCCGGCGGCCGACGCCTTGGCGCGGGCCTCCTCGGCGCGGCGGCCTCCGGTACTGCTGCAACCGGCCGCGGTGACCGCGAGTGCCAGGAGGGCGCAGACGGGCCAGAAACGGCGGGACGGGCGAAAGCGGGTTGTGCTCATCCCCATAGTCTCTCTGGCCGGGCGGCACGTGGATGACACCGCCTCGCCCGGCGGCGCCCGCGACGCGGGAGGTAAGGTGCCCCGGGGGACCTTCCTGGAAGTTCGCTGGACATCTCGTCCGGACGACGGCCGTCCGGGTGGCAGACTTAGCGCCGACCCGAAACAGGAACATCACAGGAAACGTGATGTTCCTCTCAGGTTCCGCACAGATTCGGATGGCAACCGATCATCGGTTCCGCGCCGTCCAATGCCATTGGAGTGCGTTCGGGCGAGTGGGGCCCGGGCGGCCAGCAACCCGGATACGAGAACTCGATGCAACTGACAGGTACGCCATTCTTCATCCTCACCGTCATCCTGGTGCCGGTGTCCATCGCGGTGGCGCTCCTGTACTGGAGCAAGGTCCGCGGGCCGAACCCGGTGCGGATCCTGTCCAGGCTCGTCATGATCATGTTCTGCCAGATCACGGCCGTGCTGATGGTCTTCGTGATGGTCAACAACGCCAACCTGATCTACGGCAACTGGGACGACCTGCTCGGCACCGGTGACCACGTCCGGGCCGTGCCGCAGGTGGCGCCGGCCGACCAGGGCGCTTCGGGCAAGGAGGGCGCCGGCCAGGGCGGCGGCGACGCGGCCAAGCAGCCGCCGAAGGCGCTCCAGAAGTTCGCCGGCGTGGGCGACCCGGCGGTGCCCGGCGACGTCCAGAAGACCGAGCTCAAGGGCCAGGTGTCCGGGGTCGACGGCGAGGTGCTGGTCTGGCTGCCGCCGCAGTACAACGACCCGGCGTTCAAGGACAAGAAGTTCCCGGTGGTCGAGCTGATCCCGGGCTACCCGGGCTCCTCCTCCACCTGGTACGGCACCCTCAAGGTCTCCGAGCAGCTCAAGCCGCTGATGCAGCAGGGCAAGGTCTCCCCGTTCATCCTGGTCTCGCCGCGCACCCTGCTCCTCGGCAACCACCAGGACGCCGGCTGCACCGACATCCCCGGCAAGATCAACGCCGACGCCTGGCTCACCCGGGACGTCCCGCAGATGATCATGGACAACTTCCGCGCCGACCCGTCCCCGGACCGCTGGGGCATCGCCGGCTACTCGGCCGGCGCCCACTGCGCGGCCAAGCTGTCCCTGGCGCACCCCAACCGGTACCGGGCCGCGATCTCGATGTCCGGCTACAACGACCCGGCGTCCGAGAGCGACTCCCTGGTCGGCAAGGACCCGAAGCTGCGCGAGGCCAACAACCCGGTCAACATCCTCAAGAGCGCCCAGCAGCCGCCGAAGGTCAGCCTCTACATCAGCGGCAAGAAGGGCGACGGCCTGGAGGACGGCCAGGCGATCGCGGCGGCAGCCAAGGAGCCGACCAAGGTCCAGGTCCAGGAGAGCAACGGCCCGCACACCACCGAGCTGTGGAAGACCATGGTGCCGAGCATCTTCGAGTGGATGACCTCGGTCATCCCGCCGCAGTAGTCCCACGCAGTAGTCCCAAGCAGTAACGATCATGCAGGAGGGGGGAGGGGGGGGGGGGGGGGGGGGGGGGGGGGGGGGGGGGGGGGGGGGGGGGGGGGGGGGGGTGAGGGGTGGGGGGGGGGGGGGGGGGGAAGAAGGAA